>NZ_CP067134.1:157500-457500 GCF_028553765.1 Paracoccus stylophorae
GGTAAACGGCGGCCGTAACTATAACGGTCCTAAGGTAGCGAAATTCCTTGTCGGGTAAGTTCCGACCTGCACGAATGGCGTAACGACTTCCCCGCTGTCTCAAATGTGGACTCAGCGAAATTGAATTGTCTGTGAAGATGCAGACTTCCCGCGGTTAGACGGAAAGACCCCATGCACCTTTACTACAGCTTCGCACTGGCATCAGGATTGCGATGTGCAGGATAGGCGGTAGGCTTTGAAGCGGGGACGCCAGTTCCCGTGGAGCCATCCTTGAGATACCGCCCTTCGCACTCTTGATGTCTAACCGCGGTCCGTCATCCGGATCCGGGACCCTGCGTGGCGGGTAGTTTGACTGGGGCGGTCGCCTCCCAAACAGTAACGGAGGCGCGCGAAGGTTGGCTCAGAGCGGTCGGAAATCGCTCGTTGAGTGCAATGGCAGAAGCCAGCCTGACTGCGAGACTGACAAGTCGAGCAGAGTCGAAAGACGGCCATAGTGATCCGGTGGTCCCGAGTGGAAGGGCCATCGCTCAACGGATAAAAGGTACGCTGGGGATAACAGGCTGATGATGCCCAAGAGTCCATATCGACGGCATCGTTTGGCACCTCGATGTCGGCTCATCTCATCCTGGGGCTGGAGCAGGTCCCAAGGGTACGGCTGTTCGCCGTTTAAAGAGGTACGTGAGCTGGGTTTAGAACGTCGTGAGACAGTTCGGTCCCTATCTGCCGTGGGTGTTGGATACTTGAGAGGAGTTGCCCCTAGTACGAGAGGACCGGGGTGAACGTTCCACTGGTGGACCTGTTGTCGTGCCAACGGCAGTGCAGGGTAGCTATGAACGGACAGGATAACCGCTGAAGGCATCTAAGCGGGAAGCCCCCCTCAAAACAAGGTATCCCTTGAGAGCCGTGGAAGACCACCACGTCGATAGGCCGGAGATGTACGCGCAGCAATGCGTTCAGTTGACCGGTACTAATGGCTCGATTGGCTTGATTTGATCCGGAAGAAGCAGGACTTCTTCCAAAAGCATCCTTGGACAACATCTCCCGAAAGGGAAACGCCGATCCGTCTCTTTCCCGGTCTGGTGGCTTTAGCACGAGCAAAACACCCGATCCCATCCCGAACTCGGCCGTTAAGTGCCGTAGCGCCAATGGTACTGCGTCTCAAGACGTGGGAGAGTAGGTCACCGCCAGACCTGGAAAGACACGGATAAAATCCCTCCGAAACGATGAAAACAAACGCGCAACCAGCGCAACCCTGTCGCGGGGTAGAGCAGCCCGGTAGCTCGTCAGGCTCATAACCTGAAGGCCGCAGGTTCAAATCCTGCCCCCGCAACCAAAAATGCCAGTAATATCAAATACTTGCAAACCTCCCTCGCGGGAGGCTTTTTGCATTGGCGCGCTGACTCAACACCAACTCAACAAAACACCCGGCGGCCAGACGCGGGGCGGGGGGTGGCCGCTTCCGCCGACGCTCCGTCCGGGCTACAAGGAGTTCGGTAGCCGTCCAGGTTGAACGCTCTGACGCGCGGCGCTTACAGTTATTGCAGATCAGGAATTTGAGGAGAGCACCGCAAGATGAAGGCCACTGAGACCAAGCTGCTCGAGTTCCTGAAGAAATCGCCCCAGTTCGTTATCCCGATCTACCAGCGCACCTACAGCTGGACCGAGCCGGAATGCCGGCAACTCTGGAATGACATCATCCGTGCCGGCAACCAGGAAAAGGTGTCCGGGCATTTCATCGGCTCGATCGTCTATATCGAAGCCGGGCTTTATCAGGTCACCAGCCAGTCTCCGCTGCTGGTGATCGACGGGCAGCAACGTCTGACCTCGGTCATGCTGATTCTCGAGGCCTTGGCGCGTGCCTTGGGTGAAGATGAAGAACCGATTGACGGATTCTCACGCGAGAAAATTCGCAGCTACTTCCTGCTCAATCCGCTCGAGAAGGGGGACCGGCGATACAAGCTGCTGTTGACACAGGGTGATCGGCCGACGCTTCTGACGATCATGCAGCAAAAGCCGTTGCCGGAGGAAGCTTCCACCCGGGTTGCCGATAATTTCGCCCTGTTCGAAGGATGGATCAAGGAACTGAAAGGCGATCTGACCGCGCTGTGCGCCGGTCTTGCCAAGCTGATGGTGGTCGATATCGCGCTCACCCGCGATCAGGACAATCCGCAACTCATCTTCGAAAGCATGAATTCGACGGGCAAGGAACTCAGCCAGGCCGACCTGATCCGGAACTTTGTCCTGATGGGGCTGGAACCGGATCATCAGACCCGGATTTATGAGGACCACTGGCGCCTGATGGAGGTTCTGTTTCCGCAGGACCGCTATGGTAGCCACTTCGACGCCTTCATGCGCCATTACCTGACGCTGCGCACCGGCGAGATTCCGAACCTGCGCGACGTCTATTCCGCATTCAAGGAATACGCGAACGAGCAGGATCTGGCCGGCACGGGTGTGGACGCACTGGTGACCGACGTCCACGCGCTGGCCGGGTATTATGCCCGGATGGCCCTTGGCAAGGAACCTGACCAGGATCTGGCCGATGCCTTCCGTGACCTGCGCGAGTTGAAGGTCGATGTGGCCTTTCCGTTCCTGCTCGAACTCTACCATGACTATGAGGCCGGAGCGCTGACGAAGGGAGAATTCGTCGAAGTCGTGCGCCTTGTCGAATCCTATGTGTTCCGCCGGGCCGTCTGCGCCATCCCGACCAATTCGCTGAACAAGACCTTCGCGACCTTTGGCCGGGCGCTGCGCAAGGATCGCTACGTCGAGAGCATCAAGGCGCATTTCCTGTCCATGCCGTCCTATCGGCGCTTTCCGCATGATGAGGAGTTCCGCCAGGCTCTCGCCCAACGCGACCTCTACAACTTTCCCCGCCGGAGCTATTGGCTGCGGCGGCTCGAGAACCATGGCCGCAAGGAACTGGTTTCGCTCAGCGAATACACGATCGAACACATCATGCCGCAAAACGAGAACCTGTCAGCCGCGTGGCGCGCGGCATTGGGCGCGGACTGGAAGGCGGTTCAGGAGGTCTGGCTGCACACCATCGGCAACCTGACGCTGACCAAATACAACTCCGAGTACGGCGACCGACCTTTCGCCGAAAAGCGCGACATGCCGGGTGGGTTCGGCAAAAGCCCTCTGAACCTGAATGAAGGGTTGGGCCAGCTTGAGGCGTGGGGTCTCGAGGCGATCCATGACCGCGCCGAGCGCCTGACAGGGGTTGCGGTCGGTGTCTGGGCGCCGCCAAGCCTGTCGCAGGAAATTCTGGACCAGTACCAGAGCCGGCCGGAGCCGGCTGATCGCTATTCCCTGGCAGATCACCCCAACGTTGCCGCAGGCGGGCCGATGCAGGGGTTATTCGAGGCCCTGCGCAAGGAGATTGTGGCCCTTGATCCGGCTGTGACCGAGGAGTTCTTCAAGGTTTACATCGCCTACAAGGCCGAGACCAACTTCGTGGATGTCGCCGCCCAGGCGGGCAGGCTGCGCCTGTGGCTCAATATGGGGTTTGACGACCTTCAGGATCCCAGAGGGCTCGCCAAGGACGTTTCGCAGATAGGTCATCACGGGAACGGCGATGTCGAGGTCTCGATCCGCGACCACGAAGACCTGCCCTATGTCATGGGATTGATCCGTCAATCGCTGGAGCAGCAGCTGGCGAACATTGTGGATTGACGCAGTGCTGGTTCAGGTGATCTCGAACCAGCGCGTCGCCGTTTGCACGAGGTGGTCGTAGTCTCCGGCCATCGCCTCTGTGAGAAACCTCTCGATCTCCTCTTCCGGCAGCTGCGCAATTTCCGCAGCGCGCCGGCATCGGCCAAGGATGGCGAATGCGTTGCCATCCCGCTCGGTCAGATGGACGGTGACATGGGGGTGTTTCGGGGTCATGGGTTGGTCCTTGATCTCTTGTTGTGACGAGCAGCAGGCGTAGCTGCGAGAACTATGCAAGGGTCGGGGCTAGGGGCCGGCGTCATGCTTTACAGGTGCACGGTTGTGCCCTTTTCTGCGCAGGACAGACCGGCGCCTCCTGTGCCACCATCCCTGCGCAGCGAATCCCTGCCGCTTTTTGAACCTGTGAATCCGTGAACCGGGCCGGGCGTGCCTTGCGGTCGAGGCGTCTGGCGCTTCCCGCATGGCAATGCCCGGCCCGGATTTCATCTGCAGGCCTGCGCCTGTTCGCGCAGGACGGCGTAATCGCTCATCATCCGCACCAGCACGGCTTCTTCCGGCAGGGCCTCGACCTCGGTTGCGGCGCGGGTCTGGTCGACGGTGCTGTATTCCACCACCGGCGGGCAGGGGGCGCTGTCAGAACCTGCCGTCGCGCAGGCGGTCAGCGAGAGCACCGCGATCATGAGGACGGCGGCTGGCGGCATCGAGCATCTGGCGGTGGGTGGCATGGTTTCTCTCTCTGGCTTCAAGGCGTTCGGCGGCGCGCCCGGCCTGTTCCCCGGCGCGGCGCAGGTTCAGCAGGAACAGCAGGATCGTCGCTGTTGCGAGGATCAGACCCAGCGCCTTGCGCGCCGGGCCACCGGTGAGGAGCCAGCCGATCATCGCCGCCCCCGTTTCCAGTCATCGAGCCGGGCATGGATGGTCACGGCGATTCCGGCCAGCGCCAGAGCGACGAAGATCCAGCGTAGGCCGTCGAGATAGGGCAGCAGCGGCAGGATCGCGTCCTGCGCCTCGGCGAGCGCGGATTGCACCACCTCGACGCCGGCCGCGCCGATGGTGCCGATCCCGGCCGCACCGCTGCCTTTCAGGGTGCGGCTCTCGGCCAGATGCTCGCGGGTCGGGGCCTGGTCGGGCGCGAAAGACGAGGCCCGCGCCGGGAAGGACTCGCCCCAGGACCGCGCCGGGCCGGTGTCGATATGGACGAAGTTTGAGCGCGGATAGGTGCCGATGCCTTTGAACCCGGCCTTGCGGGCGGCGGCGATGAAACTGGCCGGATCGTGGTTCGCCATCGAGATGTCGAAGGCGGAGCCTTCAAGATGCTTCGAGCCCTTCGCGCCGCCGACCTTCCTATTGTGTTCCGGGCTGCGATAGGCCGAGGTCACGATCAACGGCTTGCCCAGCGTCACGCGCAGTTCCTGCAGCTTGTCGAGGGCATCCTCATTGAGCAGCAGCTTGCCGGTGCCGCGACAGGCAATCTCGGCGGGCGAGAAGTTCGGCCAGCGCCACGCCTTCGCGGGCAGGTTCCGCCAGTGTTGATAAAAGGTCATGCGGTCTCTCCAACGCAAAAGCCCCACCGAATTGGCGGGGCGGACAAATGTTGACGGTTGGTGTTGCTCAGTCGCGGGCGGGTCCGCTGCGTTCCAGCAGGCGTTTGATGTCGGCGCGCATTTCGCGCAGCATCTCGTTCTGTTCTTTGCGGGTCTCGGAGATCGCCTGGCGGTCGGCGTCGAGCTGCTTTTCCAGCCGCGCCACCTCGCGCAGCGCGGTTTTGCTGCTGCCCTCAAGCCGCACGAGCCAGACGCCCAGCCCGGTCGCCGCCATGATCGCGCCCCACCATTCGCGGATCGTGTCCATGAAATTTTCTCCCATGGGTTCAGCCCGGCGCGCCGCAGGTCAGATAATGGATAGCAATGCGCACCGATCCGCCGGCAAAGTTGCCGCCATTGGCGGTGAGGCGCACGGGCGTGTCGGCATAGAAGGCGGTCGGGCCGATGACGCCGATATTGCTGCTGCCCACGGCCACGCCGAGCGCGCCGCCGAATTTCGAGGGCTCGCCGCTGACGCCGCAGTCGAAGGAGTTGGCCCCCAGCACCGCGGTCACGGTCCTGGCCGAGACGCCCAGCACGATGGCGCGGTTGGGGATCCGGATGGTCGAGTCCCGACTGGCCCCGGAAAGGCCGGAGAGGGTTTCTTCCCGCACCGCCATGCCGGTGGTCGCGCCATTTGCCTCCCGCGCCACGGCGACCGAGGCTGCCTGCGCGATGAAGCCCATGGCATCCACAACCGGGATCCACGCCGATCCGGTCCAGACGATGGCCTGCGCCTCGTCCTCGATCCAGGCCATCCAGCCGGGACTGGGTAGGATCCGCATCCACGCCCCGTCGATCCAGTAGGCGATGCTGCCCGCCCAGCCTGACCACGCGCCTGTTGCGCCGCTGGCGGGAATGTAACGGTCGCCCTCGGCCGGATTGGAAGGCGGCGCGGTGCGGTCGCGATCAAGGATCGCCAGCTGCACGATGCCGTCGAGCATGCGCAACGCCTCGTTCATGGTGACGTGTTTCTGGGCCTGCGCGGCCATGATGAAAGGCAGCGCCAAATGCGCTGTTGTGTCAGACATGGATTGTCTCCTGATCAGAACCAGAGGGTGGTGATGGGGGCGGCGCCGGCGCCGAAGGCCTGCCCGATCTGGGCAATGCGGACATCGAGGGACGCACCGGGGGCGAGCGGCGTGCCCCAATCGGCACTCTGCTGCGCCGCGGTGTAGACCACGCTGGAGGTCGAAGCTGTCAAGGATCTCTTGACGGTTGCGCCGTCGAGGATCTCGACCCGCCAGGACTCGCTTGCCTCGGACATCGGGATCTCGGCGGCGTTCCAGCTATCGGCCGCCAGCGAACGGTCACGTCGCTTCCAGCTTATGGTCAGGTCGCCGGGGCTGCGCGCCCGCCGCCAAGGCTGCTCGACATGCACGGGCGCGAAGGGCCGCAGCCCGATGCCGCGCGGCGTGAAGGCCAGCGCGGTGAAGCTGTCGTCGCTGACCGGACGGCTGGCAGGACCGATGCGCCAGTTCCACGGCAGGCCAAGTTCTGCCTCGGAAACGACAAGCGGTGCGAGCGTGGTATCAAGGATGACCACGAGAGCGCCAGCCGGAACCACGCCGGCCATGTCAGCCTCGGTCCCACGCTGGCCGCGCAGCAGGCGGGAGAGGCGGTATTGCCCCGGCGCCAGCAGCTCGGCATTCCCGAACTGCAGAACTTCCCAGCCGCCGCCAGGCTGTTCGACTGCGATGCTGTTCTCGCCACTGAGGAGCTGCAGATCGGTCACGTTCTCGAGCTGGCCGCCCAACATCTCGACATGGACCGAATTGCCGTAATCGAAGCGCGAGACCGGCCCCGAATAAAGATCGGCGGTCAGAACGCCGATGCGGGCGCGAGTGGTGAATGTGGTCAGCAGATCGAAACCAGACAGCTCCGGGCTGCGCCAGACCGCCATCGTGCCGGGCCAGGGGGCGACATGCGCTGCCATCAGCGGATGGTGCGGGACATGTGCCTCGGTCAGTTGCGGCAGGTCGAGGATCACCACCAGCGGCGCGCCGAACATTACCGGCTGGGTGAGGGATGCGGCGCGCGGCGTGCCGGGCGGCAGATCATAGGCGTCGCGGTCCTGGCGGATCGCCTCGATGCTGCGCGCCTCGGCGTCCGAGGTGGAAAGGATCCGCATCTCGGCCCGCCGTCCGTCATGGTCCAGCGCAATCACGTCGCCGGGATCCAGCGCCAGCCTGGACGGCGGCAGGCGAAACGCGGCGGTCTCGCGGCCGATCCACGCCTCCATCAGCGCCCGGCGGCAGCGCCGGTCGGCTTCCTCGGGCGGCACCGCGACCGGGAAACTGTCGGAGGCGACGCGCGTGGCATCCACGGTGATGCGGCGGGATTCGACGGTGATCGCGTCATAATCCTCGTCTGCGCGCGCCACCTGCCATTTCAGGGCTTGCGGCAGCTCAGTTTCCTGACCGCGCGTCAGCTCCATGACGTCGCCTTGCGCCGCCACCATGTTGTCGGGGGCTATGGTCGCGACTGGGCGGCTGCCGCGCATCACGAACCTGATCCGGCCTTCGCTCTCGACCGCATCGAAACCGAAATGCCGCGCCAGCATGGTGATCGAGGTCCGCGGCGATTCCAGCGCCGAGATCACATAGCCATCGACAGCCCCGGTCAGGCCCGAAACATCAACCCACGCCTCGGGCAGCCCGGCGCGCAGGCACAGATGCCGCACCAGCGCCGCCAGCGACACCGCGCCCAGCCGCCCGGTCAGCCAGTGCCCGAGCCGCCAGTTGCCGCCGTCCGACCACACATCGGAAAGCTCGGGGAAGAACGGATAGGGCCGTGCATCCCAGGTCCAGGCGGCGCTGTTCGCGATATCGACCATGCGCCCGCCATATTCGGTGGAGACCGGGTTGTTCGCGGGCGTGCCCCACCAGAGATAGCTGGCTTCCAGATAGGCCCGCTGGATGGCGTCGTCGCGCCAGCCGCGCGAAAAGTATGGGAAGAACGATTCCGAAGATTTCGGGTCGTGAAACACGTTCGGCTGGTTGGTGCCGCGATCCACAGCCGGGCAGCCGAGCTCGGTGAAGCGGATCGGCTTCGACTGCGGCACCCATGCGGTCGGCGAGCCTGCCTCGGTCCCACTGGGCCGGTCGTGATGCGGGTTCGACCACCAGCCGCGCAGGTCTTTGTAACGAAACACCCACGGCTTGCCGGCACCGTCCGTGATCGGCGTGCGGGTCTGGCTGAGCCGGTCGGCCGCGCTGGCATAGAACCAGTCAAACCCCTCGCCGCCGGCGATGTTTGCTTGCAGATAAGCCCGATCATGGATCGAGGGCCAGACCTGCGCGTCGAGATGGTCCCAGCCGTCGCGCCAGTCCGAAAGCGGCATGTAATTGTCGATGCCGACGAAATCGATGTTCGCATCCGCCCAGAGCGGGTCGAGATGGAAAAACACATCGCCACTGCCGTCCTGCGGATGATGGCCGAAATATTCCGACCAGTCGGCGGCATAGCTGATCTTTGTGGCGGGGCCGAGGATCGCGCGCACATCCGCGGCGAGCGCGCGAAGTTCTTCGACGGCGGGATAGGTCGGCACCGCATCGGTGAAATGGATACCGTAGAAGCGGAACGACGAGTCCGGACCACCTTCCTCGATGTCGATGCGGATGGCGCGGATCTCGGACGCGTCCTTCCATGCGGTGCCGCCGGATTGCAGGTCCCACATATCGACGACGGCGCGCGTCCTGACCCCGACCGGACTATCCCCGAACCGCGCCTGCCGGGCGAGCGACAGGGCGAGAGCGTCCGTCGAGAACAGGATCCGCCCCAGCCATGTGCCGGTTGTCCGTGCCGCGATGCGCTCGAAGTCGATGACCATGTAGCGGACCTCGCGCCCGTCCATATTGATGGCGGCGTTGTGCAGAAGTCGCGGGTTTGCGTTATTGGGCGTGAGCGTCAGCGCGCCGCCCGAAACACCGCCAGTGGCGTGGTAAAGCGACCAGCCGCCGAGGCTGCTGTCGAAAACCCAGCTTCGGCCAGACACGGACGCCCGAATCTGCGTCAGCCCGCGCAGTTCCGATCCGATCAGGAAGGCATCGACCCCGCCCGCCGCGGCGCAGAGGTGCGCATAGTGCAGGATCATGCGCCGGAATCCCCAATCATCCGCCGCGCCGGTCCATGTGACCGTGGTGCCATCGACCGAGAAATCCGATGGCTGGGCGTTACCGAAGAAACCCGCGACCTGCGCGGCGGCCGTGGCGGTCTTGTCCACGGTCCCGGCAAAACCGGCGGCGGGCGAACAGGTGATCCGCCCGCGCCACGGCAGCACCGGCTGGCCGAGGGTAGCTGCATTGTCACTGTATGGATCGGGCAGGGTGTTGCCGGCCGGGATATCCATCATCAGGAACGGATAGAAGGTCACGCGCAACCCGCGCGCCCCCATCTCACGGATCGCCTGCACCACCGAGAAATCCGCCGGCGTGCCGCCATAGACCGGGCGTCCCTGACCGTCCTGGCTGACCACCGGCGCCTGCGACCGGGTGACGCCGTTCACCTCCCATGCCGGGATGGTGCTCTTCTGCGCCTTCTCGACCTTGGGGCGGATGCTGCAATTGCCGGCCCTCAGATCGTCGCCGAACCACGAGACCACCAGCGAGGCGCCGGTGACGGCAGGCACCATGGCTTCCAGCCGGTCGAGAGAAACCAGCATGTCGGGCGTCCCGGGCAGTGCATGGACATTTTCCGCGACAGTCGTGCCGCCGACGATCTGCCCGCCGCTGCCCCATCCCGAACGCCCGCCCTCGGTCCTGCGCACGATCTCGGTCGCATAGGCCCATTCGCCCGAGGCCGGGATGATGGTGACCGCCTCGACCAGCCCCTCGGCGGTGTCGGGATCATCGAGCGGGCGCAACACCTCGAAGGACAGCTGCGGCAGACGGTTGCCGAATTCGGTCAGCAGCAGTTCCTCGAACACCACGTAAGCCGTGCCGCGCCAGGCCGGCGTCTGCGCCGCGCCCATCTTCGCCACGATGAACGGGTCGGCTCCTTGCGCCTCATCGCCCGGATACCAGCGCAGGGTGATTGCCGAGGTGTCGAGGACCTTGCCATCTGCCCAGATACGACCGATGCCGGTAATCGGGCCTTCGCAGAGCGCGACAGCAAAGCTGGCGTAATAGCTGTATTCGGTGGTTGTGACTTTGGGCCCGCCGCCCTTGCCGCCGCCCTGGCGGGTGGTGCTCGTCTCCTCGCGGAAATCGGTCGCCCAGATGATATTGCCGCCGATGCGCATGCGGCCATAGAGGCGCGGGATCACCACGCCCTCGGTCGCCGAGGTGACGCGCAGGCTGTCCATGCGCGCGCCCTCGATGCGCTGGCCGGGCATCATGGACGAGACGATCCAGCTATCGACCATAGATCCTACGGTCGAGCCAATCATGCCGCCGATGGTGGCGCCCGATAGCCCGAGGATCGCACCGCCAAAACCCCCGCCGATGGCGGTGCCGACGGCGCCGAGAACGATTGTCGCCATGGATCAGGTCTTTTTCTTGTGCGGACGCGGGAACAGGAAGGCGAAGGTGATGCGCCGCCGCCATGCGGTGGTGAGCGGTTCCTCGATCACGCCCAGCCGCTCATAGGAATGGATGAAGCTGTCAGGCCCGGTGAGGATGCCGACATGCTTGACCACGGCGCCCGCGCGCATGCGAAACAGCACCACCGCGCCGGGGCCGGCCGTCTCCGGCTCGATGCGGATCAGCACCCGGCCGGCATTCTCGGCCAGCACCTCGCTTGTGCCGGTCTCGCCCCAATCACGGCTGTAAGGCGGCACCGGCAGGGTTTCCGATCCGACCACCTCGCGCCAGACACCGCGCGCCAGCCCGAGGCAATCGCAGCCGACGCCCTTGACGCTGGCCTGATCGTGATAGGGCGTGCCCAGCCATGTGCGGGCGGCCGCCACGACCTTTTTCGGATCGGCGAGCGTCACAACACCGCTCCTTCATGGCCGCCATCGGCGGTGGCGTAGCGGACAACCGCATCCTGGCCGGGGATATGCGGGAAGCCGCGGAAGTTCAGGATGTTCGAGAACTTCGCCGTGCAGGTCTCGGCGCGTTTGTCGCAGCCGGCGCGGATGGTGAACGCATTGCCGCCCGCGACCGCGCGCACAGGCGCTTCCAGCAGCGTGATGGTGACCACGCCGGAGGCGATCTCGTGCAGCATCACCTCGGCCAGCCGACCGCTGTTCGGGCCGCTCGTCCATTCGAGATGGCCGAAGCTGAACCAGCCACTGTCGAAGCTGCCAAGGCCGGAGACGGTGAAGACCCGGTCCCGGATCGGATCGAGCACCGCGCCAGCCCCGGAATAGGCCGCGTCGTTCAGATCGAGCCGACACCGCCCGTCCCCGAGCACCGCATCGCAGGTGCCCTGATAGACCCGACCGACCGTCTGGCCCAGCACATGCGCCATGCTGCGCATCTCGGCCACGAAGGACAGCCGCCCGCGCCGCAATTCGCCGATCGCGCCACGCCGAATCAGCACCCGCTGGTTCGGGGCGGCCCAGTTCACCCGCCAGACCTCGACCAGCGCATTGTCCCAGCGGCCGTCGAGGATATCGGTCTCGGTGATCCGGTCCGAGGTGAGCGCCCCCTCGGCATCCTGCGAATCCACCGACAGGTCGGACCCAGATCGGATCTCGGATGCCGACAGCCCGCTTTCCGGCTCGTAATCCATACCGCCGAAGGCAAGCGGGCAATCATGGTCGGTGAAGCCGAAGCTCACGCCATCGGCGCGGGTGATTTTCCAGCACCAGGCCAGCGTGGTGGTGCCATCGCCCAGATGCGCCTGCAGGGCAGGAGGGAGATTCTTCATCGCCTGATCTCCACGAGTGGGATGGAGGTGATCGAGCCGAGTCGCTCGATATCGAGGGTCACGTCGAGCGTGTCGCTGTCGAACCGCACCGGTACGTCGAACTCGAAGCCGGCGCGCACGGCCACGCCATTGCCAGGGGGCGCGGCGAAACTGACAACGCCGGTCGCCGGATCGACCGACCAGCCCGATACTTGGGCGACGCCACCCAGCGCGATGCTGATCGTCCCGGAAACTGGCTTGGTGATCGCACGCACCCATGTCTGCGACCCGGAAGCGTATCGCTTCACAAGCTGGAAGGTGATCTGGCTCCCGTCTCCGGTCCCGATCAACTGATTGGTCGCGGACGGCACCTCGCTCGGCTTGCAGGACTTGTGATCGCCCCAATCCTTGAAGCGGAACCCGTGTAGCCGGCCGTTCCTCGCCTCGAAGAAGGCCACCACCGCGTCGAGATCGTCGGCGCGGCGGATGCCATAGGAGATGTCATAGCGGCGGCGCGAGTTGGCCCAGCTGGCGTTGCGTTCCTCGTCGCCGGAGGCCAGTTCCACGATCTGCGTGCGCCGTTCCGGCCCGCCACGCGCGCCGCGGCTGATATTGTCCGGGAACCGGACATCGTGAAACGCCATAAGCGCCTCCTTCGATAAAGCAATGATATTGCGGTGATTTACCTTCACTCCGGGCGATTACAGAGCGATGGTGATGACAAGGAAAGCGACATCGCCTCACCAGGGAGACCACGCCATGACCAGCGCCACCGACACCCTTCCCGACATGATCGAGGTCAACGGGGAACGCTTTTTCAAGACCCGGCTCACCAATATCGCGATGAAGGGCCATGTCTGGGGCGAGGGGGTCGAGATGCGCGAATACTGGCGCGACGGCAAAGACGATTGCCGCCTGCAGGCGCGCACCGCCAACGACCATTACATCGACTGAGCCGCGCCGGCTCCGGCTCCGCCCCGCCCGATGGCGGGGCTGAGGTCGTAGAGGCGGCGGGGCCCATCCCCGCGCCCAGAGCGAGGGAACGGACATGCACATCCATGAAACGCGCTATATGAACATCGCCGACCGCCCGGCCACCGTGGTGCTGGTGGAAAGTGTCGCGGACGATGTTGCTGCCTATGCATTCAGCGGCCGGGTTTCCGGCCACCACGCCGCGCATCACGGCTACAAGCTGACCGAACGGGAAGCGCGGCGTCTGGGGCTCGCCATTCCGGTCGGCAAATACTATCGCCGCTGAGAGGGCGCGCGCCCGGCCCGAAAGGCCGGGCTTCTCACATTCCCCTCCTTCCCATGGCGACGGCCCGCGCGATATCTGCCGAAATCTGCGCCCGCGACTGCCGGAAGCTTTCGGCATCGCGGGCGTTGATGTTGACGGTGACGCCGCCTCCGTAGTCCGCCGCTTCCCGGCGCGACAGGACCCGCTCGCCGCGCTGCAGGATCGCCGGCACCTCGTCCGAGCGCAGCCCGGCCCAGCCGCCGGAGTGCATGCGCGGGGCATTGGCAAAGGCCATGGCCGGGACCATGCGGCCGGCGCCGGCCGCGCCGACCATGCCGCCCGAGTGCAGGACGCTGGCCAACACACCGCCGCCCATGCCGCCCAGCGCCCCGGAGAGCACATTCGCAAGGGGCCCGAGCAGGAACCGGCGCGCGCCGAGCTTAGCCATGTCAGCCAGCATCGAGGTCACGAGGTCGCGGAAGTTCAGCTTGCCGGTCTTGACGAAATCGCCGACCGCATTCTCGGCGCTCTGGAAGGCTCCGACCAGCGCGTTGCCGATATCACCGCTGATGTCGCGGGCCTTCTGGGCATAGTCGGAGAGCGAGGCGATAACCGCATCCCAGCCCTGTTTCGCCTGTTCCGCGCCGTTTGCAGTGTCTTCGCCGGCTTTCCTGCCAGCTGCACCGGCCCGGCCTGCGGCGCCACCGGCGCGATCCATGGCACCGGCAACCCGCTCGGCCGCGCCAGCCGCATCGTCCAGAGCGTTCGCGCCATCCTCGCCTGAGGCGGTGACGGCATCCTTCAGCTCCTGCCAGCTTTCCAGCGGCGCGACCGCCGCCGCGCCCAGCGCCTGTGCAGCGTCGAGATGGGCGGAGGCAGCCGCGGCGGCCTGATCGGCAAGATCGCCGAACAGGTCCGGCGGTTCGATATATGTCCTGTCCCAGGCCGCGCTGAACGCCTCGGCGGCGGCGGAACCTGCATCAGATGCCGATCCCTCGAACGGGTTGTCGATGCGCCCGATGCTGAACGGGTCCAGAAGGCCGATCTGCGCCCCGCCTTCGCCGACAGCCCATTCCGGCAGCATGGCGAGGGCGGCGTTGATGCCGGAGATGAACAGGTTGATCCGGGTGACGACGCCGTTCAGCATCGCCTCGACCCCGGCGATCAACCCGTTCGCCGCCTTGAACGCCAGATCGCCAATGGCATCCGGCAGCAATGCCCAGATCGCCTTGATCGCCTCAAACCCGCCGTGCCAGACCGCAACATATCGGTCCACGGCGGTGACGCCCCCGGTCACGATCAGGTCGAGCACCGTGAACACATAGGCGCGATAGCCATCCCAGGCCGCATTGAGCAGCGCGAACGATGCCTGGAAGGCCAGGACGATGCGCTGGCCGACCTCCTTTGCGACATCGCCTAGCAGCTTGAACGCCGTGCCGATGCCGCCGACTGATTTGACCAGCGAGGAAAACTGGTAGATCAGCTCGCCCGCCGCGACGATCAGCGCGCCGATGCCGGTGCGGATCAGCGCCCCCCGCAGCACGGTCAGCGCCGTGGACAGCGAGAAGGTCGCGACACGGGCGGCGACAAAAGCCGCCACCCAGCGCCCGGCCATGAAGCCGGCGAAAGCAATCGCGAGCGAGGCGAGGCGTTCGATATTGTCCGCGACAAGGATCAGCACAGAGGCGACGGTGGAGGAGGCACCCAGAAGCTGATCCCAGCTGCCAACCAGTTGCAGCGCCGCATTGCCGATCAGCGTGAACGCGTCGCCGATGGTGGCCGGCATGGAGTCCGCTTCCTCGCGCAGCAGCTCCAGATTGCCGACCAGCGCGGTGCGGATCACCTCGCCGGTGATCGCGCCCTGCGTTCCCATCACCCGCAGCCCGGAAACTGTGGTGCCGAGTTCCGCAGCCAGCAGTTCGGCCACCCGGCCGCCGGTCTGGATCACCGTGTTCAGGTTATCGCCAGACAGGCTGCCCAGCGCCATCGCCTTCGAGAGCGCGTTCTGGACCGAGGCCGCGCGCTCGGCCTTTGCGCCCGAGACCACCATGGCGTTGTTCAGCGCCTCGGTGAAATCGAGGCTCTCGGCGGTGGAAAGTCCGAGTTCGCGCAGGGCGGTGGCGTTCGAGAGCCAGCTTTCGGTGGTCTGCTCGATTCCCGAATAGGTGCGCCGCGCCATCTGCGCGAGCCGGTCCATGACGGCGGCGCCCTTCTCCTGCGACCCGGTCGCCAGATCGACCCGCGAGCGCAGATCGGTCCAGGTATCGGCATATTGCGCGACCTGGCGGATCGAGAGCGCGCCGGCCGCGATCCCGGCCAAACGCTGCAGCATGACGCCGGCAGTGTCGACCTCACGCGACATGCGCTTGAAGCTGTCGGCGCCGGCGTTGCCGACGCCTTCCAGCTCCGCCCGGACCTGGCGTCCGTTCTCAGCGACGAGACGAACGGATACTTTCTTCTCGGCCATCGCCTCTGCCTTCCTCGATCTTTTCGTTGGTCTTGCGGATCATTTCCGCCTCGATCACCGGCAGCAGTTCCACGACTGCCAGCGCCGGAACGCCCAGCGCACGGCCCATTGCCAGCGCCGCGCCCATGTCCCAGCCCAGCACCGCGCCGGGGATCGCCCGCAGCTGGCCGCTGAGGCGGGCTGCCAGATCCCAGACCTGCCAGCCCTCATGGCTTTGCGGTGAATTCAGCCGGGCAGGGCAGGCGAGGCAGCGTCCGGGGCAGGCTGCGCAATATCGGTCGCCCCCGCCGTAGTGCCATTCGGCGAGGGCGCGGAGGCGTTTTTTTCCGCATCCAGCACCAGATGCGGACCAAGGGCCTTCTCCTGGAACGCCTCGAACACCGGCCAGATGTTCAAGAGCGCGTCGATGCCTTCGGGCGTGACCGGCAGGTCGATGCCCTCGGCATCGCCGACGCCCGACCATTCGGTAATCACCATTCTGGCGACGGCCTGCGCCATGGCCACGGCCAGCACCTCCTTCGGCGCGTCGATGTCGAGGGTATCGAGGGAGACATCGGAGCGCGCGGCGGCCATGATGGATGTGGTGATCGGGGCGACCCGGATCATCAGGCCGGGGAGGAGGTCGATCCAGCGCGGCTCGGTCGTGAGGTTAAGTCGGATCATGGTTCAATACTCCTCGGTGTTGTTGACAAGGGTGATGGTCGCCATGCGCGCCGGGCTGGACCCGCGCGCCGCCTGCCAGTCGAAGCTGGCCTGAATGCCTTGCGGCCCGCTGATCTCGACGCGTGGGCGGGGCAGATAGACGGCATGGGCGGTGACGGTCAGGCTTTCGCCGGATGCCAGCGTGTAGGCGAATTCCAATTCGCACGGCCCGCCCGCGATGGCCTGGTTCATCAGTACCATATCGGCGAAGCGGACCTCTATCTGGCCGGTCAGCGCGGCGATGGACGGGTCCGCACCGTCGATCATGCCGTCGGCACGAATGGTCTCGATCCGGTCGAGATTGTTGGCATAGGTGATCTGGGCCGAGATCACATTGCCCAGCGCCGCGCCATTGCGGGTGATGGCGCCGTTGAAATGCCCGAAGCGTAGCAGGTCGAGATCGGTGGGCGTACCGGCCTGCGAGGTGGTGGCCACGGTCTCGCCCTGCGCCACAAGCTGGACGCTGGCGGTCAGCAGGCCGGAACGCTGCATGGTCCAGCTGAGCTGGTTGACCATCACGCCCGAATACATGGCGAAGCGCGGCACCTCGGGCATGCCGGTCTCGATCGACATGCTGGGCAGCGTCCAGTTGCCGGAGCGGAATTCATGCGTGTAAGGCCCCGGTGCAGTTCCGGTCGTGACCGGCGCCCCGAACGCGGCCTTCAGCCAGAAGCCGAAACCCTCGGCATCAATGGGGATGGTCAGATCGCCATCCGCGGTGATCGCGTCCTTGACCGGCGCCAGCGGGTCGCGGCCATAGCCCAGCAGCTCGGACGAGAGCAGCGGCTGTTCGGCGCTCAGCGTCGAGGATGCGAAGGGCAGGCGGGTGAAGCCGCTGACGGGGGCGGTGCCGTAAACCGTCTCGAACGCGACCGCGAGTTGCGACCGCGCACCTTGGGCGCGTGCCATGATGGACTCCTCTCTATTAACTGATTTCTGGCGACGGACTTGCCATCAGGCCTCAACTCGGGGCATGGGCTGGCCATGAGTACGCGTCGCCAATTCCTGTTCATCGCTATTGCCACCCTGATCGGGTTTGTCTCACTGGCGCCGCCGCTGGTCGCCGATGCGACGCGCCCGGCCATTCTCGAGGCGCGGGTCAGCAAGATCATCGATGGCGATACATTCACGCTCAGCGGCCATTCGCGGCGCATCCGCGTCTGGGGTCTGGATGCACCGGAATGGAATCGCCCCGGTGGATCGGACGCCACGGCTGCATTGCGCGGGCTTATTTCGGGCAAGACCCTGCGTTGCCAGGTCCGCGATATCGACCGCTATGGTCGCTATGTCGGGCAGTGTTTCCTGCCCGATGGCCGCGATATCACCGCCGAGATGATCCAGATGGGCGTCGCCCGCGAATATTGCCGTTTCTCGCGCAACCATTACGGAAGTTGCTGATCGCAGCCCGCTGCTATTGCAATGGCGGCTTGACCAGCGCGGCCAGCCTGGTGAGGCCCTTGGCGGTCACCCGCACCTGTTCGGTGACCTTTTCCGAGCCATCGGCGCGCAAGACCGTGGTGATCCTGTGCTCGAGCAGGCTGGTCGCGGTCTTGCTGTGGTAGCCGAGAAAGCTCGCGCTGCCCGGGCGCTTGTAGATCCAGCCATTTTCCTGCAGCCAGAGAAACAGGTCTTTCGGGCGCATCTGCAAAAGCTTGGCGGTGTTGGTGATGCAGAATGACCCATCCGCCTGCGCGATCCGGTCCAGCTTCTCCTGTGCGGGCAGCAGCGCCTGCACTTTCTCTTGCAGGGCCACATGCTGTTCGCTGTAGCTGAGTAGCAGCGCCCGCAGCTGCGCCGGGTCGTTGAGGTCGGTGGCCGGGGCGCGGGCCACTTGTTCTTCCAGGTCCTGCCAGCGGTCGACCAGCCTTGCGGTGAACTCGGGCGAGAGCTGCGCCACGACAATGATGCTGTCGCGTTTCTCGAGCCGGTAGACGGAAGTCGTGCGCAGACGGCCCAATGCATCCATATCCTGTTCATCCCCCATTGGGGGTTGGACGATGACACCGCGTGCGGCCAGCCGCTCGATGGATTGCTTTACCTTGTCATGGCGGCTTTCGAGAAGCTCGGCGATTTCGCGCGAGGACATGGTGAGCGGGCTGGCTTCCTGCGGGCCGGCTGGCAGATGCGAGATCATGGTGCTCATTTCTTTCTCCTGATGTTCGATGCGGACCGGGGATTCGGCCTGAATCAGACAGGCACATCCGCCCGACCGGCGGCGCGGCGCGGACCGGCGTGGCAAGGCCGGATTCCGCGCCGGTCCTGCTTTGTTCGCATCTCAGCCCAGCGGATCGTTGCTGGTGTAATGCAGGGTGAGGATCAGCACCGCCGCCCTGATGGTCGGGGCGCCCTCGACCGCCAGATCGGCAGGTTCGGGCGCGTCGGTCTCGATCCAGTCGCAAAGCCCGCCCAGCGTCCGGTCGGCGGCGATCGCGTGCCCGATCCGTTCAGCCAGCGCGTCGAAGGCCAGTTCGAGGCCGGAGGAGCCGCGCACGAAGACCTCGACCTCGGCCCGGTGCTGCCAGTGATAGCGCAGGGGCGACAGCGTCACCTCCGCCTCGCCCGGCGTGCCGTCGCGCAGGATCAGCAGCCCGGCGGCGGGGATGCGCTCGGGCAGGGCCTCATTGCGCTGGACGATGGTGCCGCCGCCGATGCCCTGCAGGAGGGTGAACAGGGCCGACAGGACTTCTTCGCGTTTCGTGGTCATATGCGTTCCCAGCGAGAGACGATTGCGCCCGGCAGGGCATTGAGGGCGGCGCGTGACGGGCGTTCAAGATCCAGCCGCTTCTTCAGCCTGACCTGCGGCACCAGCAGGAAGATCGGCACCGAGGCGAGGCCGCGCCCCGTCTTTGACCGGGACACGGCCGCCCGACCGTGCTTGGTCAGCCGCGCCTCGGCGACCAGCAGGCTGGGGCCGGTTCGGCGATAGACGAAGATCAGCCGCAGCCCGGTGCGCGCCTCCCATTCGCCCGGCGTCGGGCGCTTGCCGCTGCGGCTTTTTCCGGCCGCCTCAAGCGGGATGGCCAGCCAGAACCCGTCCTTTGAGCGGATCAGCGGCCCGGTGTCATGGGCGTTCACGATCACCGGGGCGCGGGTCCAGACCATCGACGCGGCATTCATGCTGTGCCGCCCCTTGGGCCAGGTCTCCGAGCGGATGGTGCGGGCCAGCCGCTGGCCAAGGCCTGCGCTGGTGACCTGCCCCCGCCATGCATCCTTGAGCGCGATCCCGGCATCGCGGATCCCGAAATGCACCGCCTTCTCGCCGGCCTTGACCTCATCGGCCATCAGCCTGGCGATATCCGCGATCTCGGCGCGCAGCTTCATATGGGCCTCAGATCGAGGATCACGACCAGCCGTTCGCGGTCGCGGATCGGCTCGCCCTGGACTTCGAAAGCCTCGCCGCCGATCACGATGCGGTCGCCCGACTGGATGGATGGCGTTGCAGCCGCCAGGACGTCGATGCGCACGGTCTCCGACCACACCCGCGCGCCACCATAGCTGGTCAACTCGTCAGGGGCCTTGCGGATGGCGCGAATGGTGCTGCCGGGCGGAACCCCGCCCGGCAACCATGTCGCGTCCACCGCCATGTTCGGGTCCGCGAAGATCCGGGTCGCAGCGGTGGCAAAGGCGCTCATCAGACGGCCGCCCCGTTCAGACGGACGCGGCCGGTGGTTTCCCCAGCGCTGCCTCCGACCGCGAGCACCGCAATGCCGATCAGCGTGTTCGAGCCGACCGTGGTCGTGCAGGCCTTGGCGGTGTTGTCCCAATAGACCTTCGCCCCGACCGTCCACGCCTGGGAGGCGGCCTTCGGCAGATCATAGACGCCGGTGAGATTGATCACGCCTTCCGCGCCATTGGCGATGGGGCCGGTGGCAACGCCGAAGATCGAGCCGATCAGAACGCCTGCGCCCGAGGCGATATCCGCCTCGGCGGTGATGGTGAGCGTGTTGCCTGTTGCGATGAAGTTTTTCATGGGCTTTCTCCAGATGAGGGAAAGAAGGGAATGCGGGCCGATCACCGGTCCGCGCCGGTCAGGATCAGACCGGGGCCGGCGGCATCACGCGATGCCGGGATTCTTGTAGAGACCGCGCCAGTCGATGGCCTTGGCGCCGAAATCGTGACGGGCCTTGAACTCGATGCCATCGACCTCGAAGCCGACGCGATGCTCGGTATAGAGACCCTCCTGACCCGCCAGATAGGCGTATTCCACCGCACCGAAGGCGGGATCGGTGGCGGCGAACCACGGATCGGGACCGGCGGTATTCACCAGCCGGATTTCCTCGACCACCGAGAAGCGGTTCGAATAGGGGTTCACCTCGGCCGTGCTGCCGGGCGTGGTTGCGGCCAGTTGCTTGTGGATTTCGACCATCCGCTTTCCGGGCGGAACGATGATGTTGCGTGGCAGAACCGTGATCGCCCGGCCGTCCAGATCCTTTTGCACCGCGAAAGCGCGCAGCATTGCGGTCAGGGACTCTTCGGTGATCGCCGCCGCAGTGCCGAGGTTGCCGTGATTGGCATGGAACAGTGCGGTTCCGTCGCCCATGGCGGGGTTCGACAGCAGGATCGAATAGAGGATATCCGATTCAAGGTTCGCGGCCGAGGCACCGAAGGACTGGACGACCCGGTCGAAGGCGCGCAGGTCATCGTTGATCAGCATCTGCCGGCTGAAGCCGATAATGCGGCCGTAGGTGGCGATCGCATAGCTTTCCTTGCCCTCGGTCGCGGTGCCGTAGGTGAATTCGCCGCCTTCGGGCACCTTGACCAGATCGGGGGCGTTGCCGATCTGCAGGCGGTCAACGGGCCGGAAATCCCGCACCGTCACCCGCGTGGACCATGCCCCGAAGGTACGCGGGGTCGCGTCATAGGCGGCGCGCAGCGTCCGGTTGACCACGCTGCTGAGGATCGCCGGGAAGTCTCCGGTGCTGTGGTAACCCGCCGAGCGCATGCCCATGGCGAAACCTGCGATCTCCATATCGGGCATGGCGGCGGTGTTGACGCCGGCGCGCTCGACGGCATGGCGGGCCAGGTCCATCAGGCTGCGGAACGCGAATTCCCGCGATTGCGGCGATACCGCATGCAGCGATGGTGCCGCCCTGTGCATGATCGCGTCGGCAACCGCATCGCGATAGGCGGCATCGCCGGTGCCGCGGGCCTGCGCCGGGGCCAGCTCAATCGTGCGGCCCAGCGGGTTTGCCTCGCAAAGTGCGTCGAGGACCGCCTCGCGGGCGGCATCGATCGAGACGCCGCGTGCGATCAGGTCGTTGGCAAGGTCAGCGCCAAGATCATGCCGGGCGCAGAGCGTCATGATGGTGCTGACGCGGCTGCGTTCTTCCGCGCGGATGCTTTCCGCGTCGGGCGCGGCCGGGGCGGCTTGCGGGATGGCAGGGGATTGCGCGGGGGCGGGGGTGTTGCGGGTTTCATCAACACCCGCCGCAATGGTGTCTTCAGGCATGTTTCGTCCTTTCGTGGTGATCGCGCAGGGGAATTGCCGGGCGTCACTTGGCCCGGTCCCGGCGCGCATGCCGGCACCGGGATCGGCGCCGATGGCGACGGCAGAGATTTCAAGCGGCTCCCAATCGACCGCGCGATAGAGCGCGCGCTGGCCGCCATCGGTGCGGTCGGCTTTTGCCACCCGCTCGAAGCGATGGACCCGGTATCCGACCGAGACATTGCGGATGATCCCGGATTTGATGTCGCGCCAGATCGGCTCGACCTCATCGCGCTCTGACAGGCGGATGCGGGCGAAACCGCTGCCGCCCTCGATGCGGATCGAGCCATTCTCGACCACGCCGAGAATGTCGGTCAGGCGGTGGGACGCATGCGAGTTCAGGAACGGCGCACCGGCGTTCAGGCGATCCAGCCGCATCGCGTTGGGAGACACGACCAGT
Source organism: Paracoccus stylophorae (assembly GCF_028553765.1). Classification (NCBI taxonomy): domain Bacteria; kingdom Pseudomonadati; phylum Pseudomonadota; class Alphaproteobacteria; order Rhodobacterales; family Paracoccaceae; genus Paracoccus; species Paracoccus stylophorae. The sequence continues at coordinate 179,842 of NZ_CP067134.1, forward strand.
TCCTCGTCGAACTCCTCGTCGCGCGCCCAGGAATAGCGCCGCACCTGCGCGCCGGTGGTCCAGAGAACCTCGAATGTGCGCGAGGCGTCATCGACGGATTGCATTGTGCCGGCCCGCCCGATCACGGGCAGGTCGAGGATTTCCTCGTTTTCCATGGTGGTCTCCGTCAGTTATCGCCGCTCGGCGGCGCGGTCGGGTCTGTGGTCTGCACGAGGCCCGCCTTGCTGACCTTGCGCGGGTCGCTGTCGAAAACGAGGCCGGCAGCATCGGCCTTCCTGGCGAAATCGGCCCATTCGGTGAGGATTTCCTCCGGGTCGTATCCCCGCCGCGCGATCTGTTGCGGCAGGGTCGAGAAGCCTGCGCGGACCTCCAGCAGATCGGCCTGCACATCCTGCAGCGGGTTGACGCTTTCGAACTTCGGCGGCCCCCATTCGGCGAGGATCTCGACGCCATCCGGCAGCAGGCCCTGCGACTGTGCCTCCTTGATGAACCAGCGCCAGATCGGCTCGCAGAACATCGGGATCACGGTCTGCCACTGGATCTGCTCGACCATGCGGCGGAATTCGTTCAGGCCCGCACGGGTGGACGAGAAGTTGGCCTGCGACAGATCACCGGTCATCATCGCATAGGGCACCCGGAAGCCGGCGGCGATGATGTGAAGCTGGGTCCGGTGCCATTCATAGACGCCAGCCGTCGAGGCCGGTTGGTTGAACTTGATGTCCTTGCCGCCGCGGGCATAGGCGATCAGGCCCGGCTCGAACTGCTCGACCCGGTTGCCCATCCCGTCCTCGATCACCGGGGCGATGGATTGCTGATCCTCATCCGCGCCGAAGACGATGCCGACCAGACAGGCTTCGGTCTTCTTGCGCACCAGCTCGGCGGTCTGCCAGTCATCGACATCGCGGATCGCCCGCATGGCCGGGGTGCCCCAGGGAACGCCCCGGCTCTGCACCCGCTGGCGTTCGAACAGATGCGCCACGTCCTGCGCCCTGAGGCGTACCGATTCCAGGCGGTGGTTGACGATGGGGTCGTTGTGACCGGGATGGTCCGGAAACATCCAGTAGGCGATGCGCCGGCCATCCCGGTCGGTCTCGATCCCCTGGCTGATCCGGGTTCCATCGGCGCGGTTGTCGAAGCGCGCGCCGTCGAGGTGATCGGCCTCGCGCAGCTCGATGCGCAGACGCAGATCGCGCGCGTGCGCGCCACGACGATAGCGGGCCACCGCGAAGACCTCGCCGCCCTCGATCATCTCGCGCACGGCGAGGCAAAGAACCCCATGGAAATCCGTGTGCCCATGATCGTCGCAACGGCTGGCCCAGCGCCGCCACAGATCATCGACCTGTCTGTTCAGTGCCGGATCGGGGGTCGCGGCGCGGGGGCGGATGCCGGTGCCGACGATATTGTTGACCAGCACCTGCACCGCCTGCGCGGCAATGGGGTTGTTGCGCACCAGATCGCGCATGCGGTCGCGCAGCGTGGCCCCGGCCGCGGCGATTTCCGCATCCGCCGCCGTGCCACCGGCTTTCCAGCCCGCCGTTCCGCGCCCCTTTGAGGCGGCCTCATAGCCGCGCCGCAGGTTTGATATCGCCACCCGCGCGGCATAGCGCCGGGCGGCAGAGCGTGGCGAAACCACCGACAAGGCAGCATCCATCAGCCCCCAGCGCACGTCCGGGGTGATCTCCTTCGGTCCTGCCATGGTCAGCCCCTATGGAAACCGGCAAAGCCCGCCACGGGCAAGGGACGGCCCGATCCGGCTGCCATCTCGCCCTCGATGGTGCGGATGCGGCTCAGCAGATCGGCGGCCGAGCCGTATTCAAGGGTCTTTCCATCATAGCTGACCCGCAGGGTGCCCGAGGCATAGGCCCGGCGCAGCGCGTCAAGTTCACTCTCGGTCCAGGCCATCAGAACCAGCTTCCTCTTTGTCTCTTGCCCAGCCAGCCCGACGGGCGGGGCGGCGGCGGTTTCAACGGTTGACGATGCGGTTGCCCGGCCGGGCGCGCATCACTCGTGCCGGGCATGAGCTGCGCGCGCAGATCGTCCCATTTGGCGCCGTCCCAGCGGTCCATGCCCATCAGCCAGGCGCAGGCGCGGGCATAGACCCGGCAGTCCAGCGCCTCGTTGCGGTCGCGGGTCTGCTGCCATTCCAGTTTCTGGAACCCCTGCCGGGTCTTGATGGTCATCAACTGCTCGGCGGTCAGTTGCTTCGTCCATTCCGCCGTGGTGCCCTTCGGGATGTGGACGAAGCCGGCGGGCCAGCCGCTGCCATCGGCGATGTCCTCGTCTGTCGGCGCGGCAAGCCGGAGGAAGCGATAGGTCTCGGTCTTGAATACCGCGCCCGCGACCTTCCACAGCCGCACGCCGCGGCGGAACTTGCGCCCGCCCTCGGTCACATCGACATAGCTCGGGCCGTCCACCGGGGTGGAGCGGTCAAAGCCGCCGACACCCTTGATCGCGATCACCTGGCCGTGCCCCATCTTCCGGCACCAGCCATAGACCGCATCCGTGGTCGCGCCGTCGCCGGTGTCGATCGCCAGCCGGGCCAGCGCCATGCGCGCGCCGCCGGCATGAGGCCAGGTCTCGGCCAGAAACCCGGTCAGATCGTCCCAGACCTCCTCGCGGGCCGTGTCGCCTTCCAGCACCACATGATCGACCAGCCAGGATTCAAGGTTCTCGCCCCAGCCCCAGACGTCGATCTCGATCCGGTCGCGCTGCACGTCCGCGCCGGCGGTCAGGATCAGCACCCCTGCCGGGGCCTCGCCCAGATGCCAATCCTCGCGCCGCTCGTAGAGGCGCTGCCAGTCCGGGGCCTCGCCGCGTTCCTGCCAGGTCTCGCCCAGCACGGTGTTCTTCAGGGTCTTCAGCGCGGCCTCGTTGCCAACCGCCTGCTCCCAATCCTGCGCGATCTTGGACCAGCTCAGCCAGCCCAGCGGCGAATAAAGGCCGCTGATATGAAACCCGACGATCCCCGCCGCCCGCGCCCGCTCCAGCATCTCCGGCTCGGCGGTCGGCAGCCATGTCGCGCCATTCGCCTCGGCCATCATCTCGGTTTTGTGGCGCTCCAAGATCGGTTCATCACAGTGTTCGCAGACATAACGCGCGGTTTCCGGGCGGCCCGGCTCCCAGCGCAGGCGTTCGAACTTCAGCCATTGCAGGGCGCCGCAATGGGGGCAGGGGACATGGTATCGCTGCTGATCGGACAGCTCGTATTCCCGCTCGATCCGCGAGAGGCCCTTCACGGTGGGCGTGGAGGCCAGAAACAACTTGCTCCGATGCCCGAAGCTGATCGTGCGCGCCTCGGCCAGCGCGATGGGGTCGCCCTCGCCATCGAGATCGCCCGGATAGGCATCCACCTCATCGAGAAACACCCAGCGCGCCGGCATCGAGCGCAGGCCGACGGCGCTGTTCGCGCCGGTCAGGATCAACTGCCCACCCGGAAACCGCTTGCCGAGAATGGTATTGCCGCTGTCCTTGGACCGCGACGGCATCACCAGCGCCCGCAGTTCCGGGCTTTCCTCGATCAGCGGGTCGATCCGCTGCTGCGACAGGCGCTTGGCCAGATCGACGGTCGGCTGGACCGCCAGAAACGGCCCCGGCGCCCGGTGGATGCAGAAGCCGACCCAGTTGTTGCCGCCTTCGGTCGCGCCCACCTGCGCGGCCTTCTGGAACACCACCCGTCGCGCCGGACTGGCCGGCGACAGCGCATCCATGATCCCGCGCATGAAGGGCGTGCGCGCGGTGCGATAGGGACCGGCCTCGCTTGCCGCGCGCGAGGACAGGATCCGGTGCCGATCCGCCCATTGGCTGACCGTCAGCGCCGGGTCCGGCGCCAGACCGGCCAGCCAGGCATTGCGGATATCCTCGGCGCCCTCGAAATCAGCCAGCGCCACGGATCGTCTCCCCTCGCGCCTGCCGGATCGCGCAGAGAACCGCCCCGGCCCCTTCCTCATCCGCATCGCGTTGCTCGCGGGCCTTCCTCGCCCTGAGCCGCATCATTGTCCTGTCGATCAGCAGGCCGAACGCCTGCCGGCGCCGCGCCTCGGCGCGCCATTCATCGTAAGTCAATCTTCACCTCCGCAAGATCGGCCAGGTGCTGGCGCAGGTAATTGTCCAGAACCTGCTCCATCCGATGGGCATCGACGCCCAGATCGGCGGCCATGTTGGCGGCCACACGGGCCGGCCAGTTCTGCCAGGCGTCGCGTTCGCGCCGGGCCAGATCGAAGACCATGGTGGTGGTGCGCGCCCGGTCCACCAGCTCGCCCTTCATCCTGGCGAGCTTGACCTTGGCGGTCTGCGCCTTCAGCACCTCATTGGCCATCCGCGCACGCAGGAACGACACCTCGCCGCCCGCGCCGGGATCGGGATCGGCGCCGGCCTCGCGCAGGGTCTCGCCGACCGACTCGATGGCGGCCCGCGGCACCGGCCTGGTCGCGGCGCTTGCGCGCGCGGTGCCAGCCGCCGTGGCGGTCCCCAGCGCCCGCGCATGCGCGCCGCGCTGCTTGGCCGGGTCGGTCTGCGCGTCCCATTGCCGGTCGGCCGTCACCGGATCGATGCTGCCATCGGCCTCAAGACTGATGCGCCCCGAAGAGATCGCCTTGCCCACCGCCGTGTGGCTGACGCCGCGATGCGCCGCATATTGACGGCGCGACATGCCCATTCCGCGTGACCCTTCCTGCTCGTGCCCGAGCAGCCGGGACGATTATATAAAGCAATGATATTGCTGCGATTATGCTACACTTCCGGCCTGTGGTGAGCGATTCTGATGGCACGAAAACGATGCAGTTCAGACGCCGGAGAGCCCCCCATGACCATGGCCATCACCACCATCAGGATCGACTATGCCAGCCTGCCCGACGGCTTCGATCAGAGCCGCAAGGATGCCGTCGCCGAGGCGATCGAGAGCCAGCTGCGCGACAGCGGCATCAAAGCCGATGCCTCGGATGTCATCTCGCATCTGAAGATCGAACTACCGACCTGCGGACTCGCCGCAGCTGCCACCGTGCTGGCCGATCTCGGCCTGATCTGAGCGAGAAAAGGAGGCCTGCGCCATGACCATCACCCCCCGCAGCAACCGTGATGCCGCGCTCACCGCCTTTCTCGGCAAGAAAGCCGAGATCGACACCATGCTCGCCCGCCTCGCCGCTCTGAGCGACGATCATTTCAACGCCAGCCCAGACGCGGTGAACTGGGGCCATGTCGGCACGCTGGAGCATTATGCCAGCCTGCTGCGCCAGATCACCGACAGCGCTTTTGGCGAAGGGGAGCATGCGCGATGATCCCGCTTTCCGAAATCCAGAGCCTGATCCTCAGCCGCGCGGCCGCGCGCCCCGGCAATCTGGCGCTTCCCTTGCCTGACGGCCTGCGCGGCGGTGCCGCCGCCAAGGTGGTGGAGGCGCTGCTCGCCAAGGGCCTCGTCGAGGAGGTCGAGGCCAATATTCGCCGTAGCGAGCCGCTCTGGCGCGAGACCGGCGATGGTCATGGCACCACGCTGCTTGCCACCGAGGCCGGGCTTGCCGCCGTCGGCATCGAGCCGCTGGTGGCGGGCGCCATCGCCGGGGCAAGGCGCGGGCGGATGGAGCGGGAAGCGGCCGCTGCGGTTGCTCCCGAGGCCCAAAGGCCCGCGACCACCCGCGCCGGTACCAAACAGGCGGCGTTGATCGCGCTGCTGCAGCGGCCCGAGGGCGCGAGTGTTGCAGAGGCGGCTGCCATGCTTTCGTGGCAACCTCACACCGTGCGTGGGGCCATTTCCGGGGCCCTGAAAAAGCGGCTCGGGCTGACCATTGCCGCAGAGAAAATCGACGGACGCGGGACCGTTTACCGCATCGCCACGGAGGGCTGAGCGATGATTTCCTTCAATTGCCTGCCGGAGCACGAGACCTTGGGCGAATTCGCCCGGCGCGAATGCGTTGAGAGCATCGACATCCGGTTCTGCCGCAACGATGCGGAAGCGGGCGCCGGTGAGACATTCATCGCCACCTGCGCACCGGCAGAGGCCGAGTTCGCCACCATCTACGGCATCACCGATCTGGGCGAGGCCCGCGCCATCCATGATGTCGATCTCGACGCAGCAGGGGCCGATGAACTGGCAGCCGCCTGCCGGGCGCTGTTCGTGGCGATTCTTGCCGCGCGGCGCGATCCGCCTGACGCGGCCCAGCGCCATCAGGCGGAACAGGACGCCATCAGTGCCCTGAGCTCGCCCATGGACTGACACAGGCCATCGTCTGTCATATGGTCGCAAACCTGATGCGGGTCGGGGCAATGCGCCGATCCTCAACGCACTGCCTGTTGGCGGATCGCCTCGAACAGCCGCCGCAGGGCAAAGGAGCGGATCAGCGACAGGCCGGTGAAGATCGCGCCGATGGCGAGATGCTGCGCCGGTGCGGCGTGAAACCCGAACAGCGGGAACACCAGTACCTGCGCCGTGATCGCGACCCAGAAGCCGACGGCGACGTTGGCGATAGCCTCGACCATTGACATGGTGCGCGACTGTTTCATACCGCCAGTTCCTTGCGCAGTCGGGCCACGGCCTCGAAGCTCTCGCCGGATTCGGCATGGGTGACGGTATTGCCGGTCATCAACTGCCAGCGCCGCACCGCGACGTCGCAATAGGCCGGATCCAGCTCCATCCCGAAACATCTGCGCCCGAGGGCGGTGGCCGCGATCAGTTGCGACCCGGAGCCGGTGAAGGGCTCGTAAAGCAGATCACCCGGATCGCTCCAGGCGGCGATCATCTCCTCGGCCAGCCTGACCGGGAACACCGCCGGATGCGCGCCGCCGGCAATGGCACCCTTGTGGCGCATCACTCGGATCACGCTGTCGGGGATGCGATGGCTCTGGATCGCGTTGCCGGCGCCGTGCTTGGCGCTCACCGTGCCATCGGCCGCGCGCAACCCGCCGCCGCCCAGCACCTCGCCGGCATGCTTGCTCTCCACCGTCTTGTTCGGCCGCCGTGGCACCCGATTGAAATGGAAGACGAACTCATGCGCCGGGGCATAGCGCCCGTTCCAGTCGCCGGGCAGGCCGGTCCCCTGATCCCAGACATACCAGCCGAAGCGGCGCCAGCCCTGCGCCCGCATCCACTGGATCCAGCCATCCCAATAGGGGATCCATTCGCTGTCACGATGCACCAGCCCGAGATTGACCAGCAGCTGCGCGTCCCCGGTCACCGGGGCTGCCGCGAACACGCCCTGCATCAGCCGGTCCCAATCGCTGACCTTCTCCTTCGCCGCGCCATAGTCGCGCTGCTGGCCATAGGGCGGCGAGGTGAAGAGGAGCGTGGCGCGTTGTCCGTCCATCAGCCGCGCGACCGCCGCTGCATCGGTGCTGTCGCCGCACATCAGCCGGTGATCGCCAAGGATCCAGATGTCGCCGGGGCGAGTGACGGGATCCTCGGGCAGGTCGGGGATGTTTTCCTCTTCTTCTTCCGCATCGGCGCCGAAACCTGATGCCTCGGCGTCTCCGAGCAGATCAGCCAGCTCGTCATCCGAGAACCCGACCAGATCGATGTCGAACCCGTCCGCGCGGATCAGTTCGATCTGCTCGAGCAGGATCTCGGTGTCCCAGCCAGCGTTCAACGCGATCTTGTTGTCCGCGACAACCAGCGCACGGCGCTGCGCTGCGTTCAGATGCGCCAGCCGGATCACCGGCACCTCGGCCAACCCGAGGCGCTGCGCCGCCATCAACCGCCCGTGGCCGGCGATGATGACCCCATCCGCGCCGATCAGGATCGGATTGGTGAAGCCGAACTCGGCAATCGAGGCGGCGATCTGCGCGATCTGATCCGGCGAATGGGTGCGGGCATTGCGGGTGTAGGGGATCAGGTTGTCGACCGCGATCAGCTCGATCTGCATCACGCGGCCTCACCTATCGGCCAGCAATTCAGATGCGAGAGTTCTGAGCGCATGCGCTGCAACCAGGGGGACCACGCCGTTGCCACAGAGGCGAAGCCGGTCCACCCGGTGGGCCAGCCCATCAGCGCCTCGACGAATGCTGGGTTCAGCGTCCGGGGCGTTTCGCAGGTATCGTCGCCAGCCAGCGGTGTCACAAGGACCTGGCGGCCAAGCAAGCCGTTCACCGGCGTGTTCGCCAATGTGCTCGCCCCGTCCTTGTGGTCGCGCGCCGTCGGCGTCATCCACAGCGCGCCCGCGTGGGTCAGATCGGCCGCCCTGCGGTTGCCCGCACTCGGTTTGCTGCCATCCATGGCCATCGGCGTGGGCCAGAGGCGCAGCATTTCCGTCCGGTTGCCGCCGCTCGAGCGGATCCCGGAGCAGGCGCGCGGGGTCGGCCAGCTCGTCGCCCTCGCGGATGGCGAGGATGAACAGCCGCTCGCGCCGATGGGGCGCACCGACTTCCGCCGCCGTGAAGAGGCCTGCCGTAAGCCTGTAGCCCAGGCCGACCAGTCCGCTGGCGACTTCGGGGAAACCGAGGCGGAGATGATGGGCGACGTTTTCGAGGAAGACGAAGGGCGGTTTGATTTCGCCGATGATGCGGGCGACATGGGGCCAGAGGTGGCGGGGATCGTCCGCGCCCCGGCGCTTGCCCGCCACGCTGAACGGCTGGCACGGATATCCGGCAGTGACGATATCCACCGCGCCGCGCCATGGGCGGCCGTCGAAGCTGGCAATATCGTCCCAGAGAGGCGCTGGATCCAGGGCCGCATCTTCCATCCGCGCCACGAGCACGGCCGCCGCGAAGGCGTCCCGCTCGACGTAACCCACAGTTCGATAGCCGGGGACGGCGAGGGTGATTCCCAGCTCGAGCCCGCCCGCGCCGGAGCACAGCGACAGGCCGAAGAGACATGCGTCTGCGGCTCCGGCAGGCAGGCCGGGGGAAGATACAACCAGGTCATGCATGGCCTCACGCGGCGGTCTTGCGCTTGCGCGCGGGTTTTGGCTGGGGGTCGGGGTCGCTGGCCTGCGCGGCGGGGGTGCCGGGACTGGCGCTTGATCGATCACCGGAAATTTCGGTGAAGGACCGACCGTCGCTCTCCAGCATGGCCACACCGCCGGTGAGGTTCTGCCAGCGCTCGATGGCGACATCGACGTAAGCAGGGTTCAACTCGATGCCGAGGCAGGTGCGGCCGGTGGTCTCGGCCGCGATCAGCGTGGTGCCGGATCCCATGAACGGCTCATAGATGGCCTGACCGGGGCTGGAGTTGTTCAGGACGGGGCGGCGCATGCATTCGACCGGCTTTTGCGTGCCGTGCACGGTCTCGGCGTCCTGATCGCGGCTGGTGATGTGCCAGAGCGTGGTCTGCTTGCGGTCGCCGGCCCAATGGCCCTTGCCCTTGGCGCGAACGGCATACCAACAGGGCTCGTGCTGCCAGTGGTAATCGCCGCGGCTGAGGATCAGCCGGTCCTTGGCCCAGATGATCTGCGAGCGGATGTTGAAGCCGCTGGCGATCAGGCTGTCGGCGACCGTGGTCGCATGCAGGGCGCCATGCCAGACATAGGCGACGTCACCCGGAAACAGCGCCCATGCCTCGCGCCAGTCCGCGCGGTCGTCGTTGAGCACCTTGCCGGTGCGCTTCGTGGCGGATGCGCCGGCCTGGTTGCGCCAGGAGGGATCATATTCGACCCCATAGGGCGGATCGGTGACCATCAGAAGCGGCGTCACCCCGGCCAGCACCCGCTCGACATCGGTGGCGACGGTGCTGTCACCGCAAAGCAGGCGATGATGGCCCAGCATCCACAGATCGCCGGGGCGCGAGACCGGATCGGCGGGCGGCGCGGGGATGTCATCCTCGCCCTCGATGGCGCCGGCCGTCTCCGGTGCCTCGATTTCCGCGAGCAATTCGCCGAGTTCGTCATCCGAGAAGCCGACCAGATCGATGTCGAACCCGTCCGCGCGGATCAGTTCGATCTGCTCGAGCAGGATCTCGGTGTCCCAGCCAGCGTTCAACGCGATCTTGTTGTCCGCGACAACCAGCGCCCGGCGCTGCGCTGCGTTCAGGTGCGCCAGCACGATCACCGGCACCTCGGAAAGCCCCAGCCGCTGTGCCGCCATCAGCCTCCCGTGGCCGGCGATGATCACGCTGTCCTCGCCGATCAGGATCGGGTTGGTGAAGCCGAATTCCGTGATTGAGGCGGAGATCTGGGCGACCTGATCCTCCGAATGCGTGCGGGCATTGCGCGCATAGGGCACCAGCTGCCCGACCGGCATCATCTCGATCTGCAAGGGGCGAACTCCAAAAGAAAAGACCCGCTGCGACAGGGCAGGCGGGTCCAAAGTGACGGACAGGCGAATGTCCGAGAGGTGGCGAAGGGGCCGGCAACCCTGGCAACCCAAAGTGGCAACCCGAGGGTGGAAACCCAGAAAAATCCTTTGACGCTAGAGGACTAGCGCGCTCATGCCCCCCGCATAGCGTTACCGCTGCGGAGGAACCAAGGCCGGGGGGAGGCGGCCGCAGGGCGGCTTTCGCCCCGATCATGGGATGAATATGGCCCGTATCGCCTGCTTTTGTCGCGCCCTATGTTCGACCCTTTCGCGCCCCTAGGGCGGCCCCTTTGCGCCCTCGCCGCCCCGCTTTGCGCCCGCCTCGTCCCCGGTGGTTTTGGCGCCGTGCGGGCGGCGGCTGGTTTTTCGCTGTTTGTTCAGTCGGTTGGCAATCGTCACCAGTGCCGCCGTCCAGCGTCGCCAGGCGGTCGAGCGCACGCAGCCCACGGCGCGGCAAATCTGCTTCCAGCGATGGCCCTCGGCCCGCATCCAGACGATGCGGCGATTGTCGATGATCGCCTGCTCAGTCTCACCGCCGATCAGCGCCAGCCATTCCAGCGCCTCCTCCATGCGCTGGATCTCGCGGGGGTTGGGGATCACCCGCATCCGCGCCTCCTCATAGCCATAGGCATGCCTGGCCTCATGGACATAATCCGGCCAGGAGCGGCCATAGCCGCGCGCGCCGGAGCCAGGCGGGTTCGGCAGACGCCGCAGGGTCAGCGCCGCTTCCTCGAAGCGGTCCTCGATCTCGCGCGGGGTGATCATCGTTGCTCCTTTCGGGCCGGGACGGGGACAGGGACGGGGACACCTCGCAGGGCCAGCCGCTCGGCGCTGGCCAGCCCGGCCTCCAGCAGGGCCAGCGCGACGCTGTTGCTGACGGCGTTGGGCGGCAGGTAGCGATCCGCGTTCACCCAGTCGGCGTAAAAGCACAGCTGCGGGTTGGCGCTGGCTTTCTCTGCGCCCTGCGGCCTTGCCGGCTGGCGCAGGCGCTGCCGATGGGCCGCCCGCACCGCGTCGGTGAAATAGGCCCAGGTCCGGATCGGGCTGATCCGGATGGTGGGCGTGCGCGCCCTGATCACCGGCAGGATATCGGCCTCGAGGTCGATGCCCTCCTGCAGCCAGCCCTCGATCACCTCGGCGGTCCCGGTGATTGCGGCGCGTGATGCCGGGCAGAGACCGGGACCGGCGATGGCAAGACAGCGCGCCTGCGGACCCAAGTTATCCACAGCCGCATCTTCGGCTGAGGGCGTAGTAGTATCTTTATAAGGATGGTTCGGGTGAATCTGGTTCACGGGGTCATGTGAACCTGGTTCACGGGTTACCCGTGCATCAGATTCACGGGGTGAACGTGGTTCACGGGTCGAGGGCAGGTTATCCACAGCCTCGATCACGATGGAATATTCCACCGTGAAGCCGTGCTTACAGTCGCGCTGGCCGGTCTCGGTGACCAGCCCGTCGCGGATCAGCTCCTGGATCGCCAGCTGCACGCCACGCCGCGACAGCTCCAGATCGCGGGCGATATTGGCCTTCGAGGTCCAGATGCCGCTGCCGTCATCGGCGGCCTTGTCGGCCATGTAGCCGAGCACCGATTTGCGCGTGGCCGAGCCCACGAGGCGGCGCTGCACCGAGGCCGAGATCAGATTGCTCATCGCCGGCCTCCCTCGAGGATTTCCTCGATCGACCGGGTCTCGAAGGCGGTGGGCGCGATGAAGCGCAGCACCGCCTCCCAGTCCACGGCCGCAACCAGCGCCCAGATCAGCAGCCCGGCGAGAAGCACGAGCATGCCGAGCGCGAACGCGAAGACGATGGCCCATGCGACGGGGCGACGCCGGTCATCACTGCCACCGCTCATCGTGCCGCCCTCCCGCGGCCGGCGGTCTTGCGGCTCTCCTGCTCCAGCAGCCAGTCGCGCACCGCCCCGCGCCGGTAGAGCACCTTGCGCCCGATGCGGATGCAGGGCGGGCCGATGCGGCGGGTCTCCCAGCGCTTCAGCGTGTCGGCGCTGATGCCGATGATGCCGGCCAGTTCCTTGCGCGGCATCCAGTCATCCAGCAGCCCTTCATGGGCGATTGCGCCGGTCTCGGCGGTGATCATGGTCTGATCGGTCATCATCCGGTCCTTTCCCCGTGGTTGTGGGGCAAGCGAGAGCACAGGCGGAGGACCGGCGGCGCGGCGCGGACCGGCGCCGGAAGCGCCGGATGTGCGCCGGTCCCATGTTTCATGGGGTTTGCGGGCATTCCGTGGGGCAGGGGGGAACGTCGTCCGCACCGGCATGCCGGCCTCCAGGAGACGGGTCGGCGGTGGTGCGCCCAAGCGCCTAATCAACCCATGCGTGCGGACCTGTCAGAGGCATCGGCCTGAAAGGCACGCCTTTCACAAAAGCCAACAATTCAGGAAATACACGATGGCTCTGCCAAACCGCGTGATCTACACGCTGCCCGAAGCCGCTGCCCGCTGGAGCTGCCATATTGCCGATATCGCCGAATGGGCCATATCCGGTCAGCTGGAGATCACCATCGCGATCCCGCCCACGCGTTTTGGGGCCGAGATCCTTTCGGACCTGGTGGTGATTGCGCCGGGCGATATTCTGGCGATGTTTCGCCGCTGCGGGACCGGCCCGCGCGAAGGGGTGATCCGCCGCGCCCGAATGCCGGGCGGCAGCGAATGGAAACACATCCCGCCGCCTGATGCCGGGCTGCGGGTCACCCGCGATGATCTGTTGATTCAGGCCGGCACGCTGGCGCGTTTCGAGGAGGAGCACGGGGTGTTTCGCCGGGTCAACTCCAACCCGACCAAGAGCTATGATTGGGAAGGCTTCTACGGCGCCCTGATCCTGCGCCTCTTCCAGCACGGCCTGCCCGAGAAACAGGGCGATCTCGTGGGCGAGATGCTGGACTGGTTCATTGCCAACAGCACGGATGGCGATGCACCCGACGAAAGCACAGTCCGCAAGCGGGTCAGCCCGATCCTGCGGATGCTGCACGCTGAGGCGTGACCTCCTCGGCCGGGGGTGCGGAATGCACGAGCCTCGGCCGTATCCGCATCATGTCGGCCACCGCATCGACGCCGGCGCGCAGCGGTGAATCCATCAGATGCGCATAGCGCATGGTGGTGCTGGATTGCGAATGGCCCAGCAGCTTGCCGATCATCTCCAGCGAGGCGCCGCCGCTGACCAAGAGCGAGGCGAAGGTGTGGCGCAGATCGTGAACCCGCACCCCGGGCAGCCCGGCCTGATCCTGAATGCCTTTCCAGAAGCGGCGAATCTCCTGCACCGGCTGGTCCTTGTCCGAGACATCGCCCGGAAACAACCAGTTGCAGCCGACCGGCACGGCGGAAAGCCGCGTGCGCACCAATGCCGCTGTCTCTGCCGAGATCGGCACGCGGTGAATGCGGCGCTGCTTGGTATTGGCGGCGGGCTTCACCCATGTGTTGCGCTCCAGATCGAAATGCTCGAAACGCGCGGTCCGGACCTCGCCCAGCCGCGCCCCGGTCAGCATGCACATGCGGATGATGCTGGCGCCGCGCTGGTCCTCGGCCGCGCCCAGCGCCTCGCTGAGCCGCGCGATCTCCTCCATGTCGAGGAACCGCTCGCGCTCGGTCTCGACGCGGCGACGAAAGCCCACCGCCGGATTGTCGGAGCGCATCCGCCATGCAATGGCGAGATTGAAGACCCGGCGCAGCATCTCGCCCGCGCGGTTGGCGCGCACCGGCGTGGGTTTCGGCGGCTTCAGCGGGATGCGGCGCGTGGTTTTTGGTTTCTTCTTGGCCGGGCGGGAGCGCCCCTCGGCGATCAGGTTCAGCACCCGTTCGACATCCGCCGGCTCGATCTCGGCCACCAGCCGGTGCTTCCAGTGCGGCATGATCAGCTTGTGCAGCATGGATGCCTGATCGGCGGCATTGCGCGGCGCCAGATGCGTGGCATGTTCGCGCAGGTAGCGCGCCACCAGATCGGGAAAACGCGGCGCCTCGCGGATCTCCTCGCGCTCGGCCAGCGGATCCAGCCCGCCATCGACATCGCGGCGCAGCGCCTTGGCGCGCTCGCGCGCGGCGGTGACGTTCCATTCCGGCCAGCGCCCGATGGTCAGCCGCCGCTGCCGCCCGGCCGTGCGGTAGTCGAACATGAAGCTGCGCCCGCCGGATGGATAGATGCAGATCGACAGCCCCAGCACATCGCTGTCGAAAATCTGCCATGCCTTCGACCGCGGCTCAGCCGCCCGGACCAGTTTTTCCGTCAGTCTTTCTCTGTTTCGCAATGCCCTGCACTCCGTTTTCCGCTCCGACACAGGCGTAGAAGCGCCGGCTTATCAACGAGATGATTCGCAGACCGGAAGACAGGCGCGGACCGGCGCCGGAAGGGCACAATCCGCGCCGGTCGGGTGGAAGGGGGGCATCGGGGGGCGGAGGACGGGAGGGGATCGGTCAGTTGCATATGGATTCAACCGCAACGGGCGGCTAGGTTCTGTTTCAGGCCCTCGAGCGCCTGATGATAAAAAGAAAACCTTGTTCCGGGACAGGCGGTACTGATGCAGTTGCGTGATTTGTTGGATTCCTACCGCCAGGCTGCCCGGTCCGAGCGCGAGAAGGGCGATTACTTTGAGCGGGTCGTTCGCGTTTATCTGGAAAACGACGATGCGCAAAAGCAATACTATTCCGCCGTTGTGCCTTTTGCCCAATGGGCGAAGGAACAGGGCTGGAGCAAGGCCGACACCGGCATCGACTTGGTGGCGACGCTGGCCGATGGCTCGGGTTATGCTGCGATCCAGTGCAAATTCTATGCGCCCAATCACACGATTCAGAAGCCCGATATCGACAGCTTCATCTCGGCCGCCTCCAATGATCTGTTTACGCGGCTGATCATTGCCGACACCACGCAGAAGGAATTCGGCAAGAACGCCAGCGGGACGCTCGACAAGCTGTCGAAAGACTGGAACCGCATCAGCATCAGCGAGCTGGAGGCCAGCCGCATCGACTGGTCGCAGTTCCTGCGCACCGGCACCGTCAGCCTCGCCCCGAAGAAACAGCTGCGTCCGCACCAGCGCGATGCCCTGAAGGCGGTGACCGAGGGGCTGGCGGAAGCCGATCGCGGCAAGCTGATCATGGCTTGCGGCACTGGCAAGACCTTCACCGGGCTGCGGATCGCCGAAGCCCTGGCGGGTCCGGGCAAGCGGGTGCTGTTCATGGTGCCATCATTGGCGCTGATGTCGCAGACCGTGCGCGAATGGAGCAATGACCGCCAGCAGGAGTTCACCGCGTTTTCGGCCTGCTCCGATGTGAGGATCGGGCGCAATGCCGATGCCGACAGCCTCGATCTGAACGTCCATGATCTGGCCTTCCCGGCGACGACCGATCCGCAGAGGCTCGCGCAGCAGGTTGCCGCTGCGCCGCCCAACCGCATGACCGTGGTGTTCTCGACCTATCACTCGATCGACGTGCTGACCCGCGCACAGAAAAACCATGGCCTGCCGGAATTCGATCTGGTGATCTGCGACGAGGCGCATCGCACCACCGGCGTCACGCTGAAGGACGAAGACGACAGCACCTTCGTGCGCATCCACAGCAACGACCATGTGGCGGCGAAAAAGCGCCTCTACATGACCGCGACGCCGCGCATCTTCGGCGATGCCGCCCGGCGCAAGGCGGATGACCACGATGCCGAACTGGCCTCGATGGATGACGAGGACAAGTTCGGCAAGGATCTGTTCCACCGGGGCTTTGGCTGGGCGGTCGAGAACAACCTGCTGACCGATTACAAGGTCGTGGTGCTTGCGGTCGACGAAGGGCTGATCTCGACCACCATCCAGAACCGCCTCAAGGACGGGCCGGAGCTGACCCTCGATGACGCGACCAAGATTATCGGCTGCTACAAGGCGCTGACCAAGGCCGACCTGGCCGAAGACCTCGCCTTCGATCCGCGCCCGATGCGCCGCGCGCTGGCATTCTGCCAGACCATCGCCAAATCGAAGATCATCGAGGACGAATTCACCAAGGTCGTCGATGAATATACCGGCAGCGAATTGATCGACGATGCCCGCCACCTGACAACCGAGGTGCGCCATGTCGATGGCACCTTCAACGCCACCGCCCGCGATGAGATGCTGAACTGGCTCAAGGCCGATGTGGGCGAGGATACCTGCCGCATCCTGACCAATGCCCGCGTACTGTCCGAGGGCGTGGATGTGCCGGCGCTGGACGCGATCATGTTCATGCACCCGCGCAAAAGCCAGATCGACGTGGTGCAATCGGTCGGCCGCGTCATGCGCCGTGCCGAGGGCAAGAAGATGGGCTATGTCATCCTGCCCGTCGCCATCCCGCCCGACACCACCCCCGAAGAGGCGCTGAAGGACAATGAGCGCTATCAGGTCGTCTGGCAGATCCTGAACGCCTTGCGCGCCCATGACGAACGCCTCGACGCCCGCATCAACCAGGCCAAGTTGGGCGAGGATATCAGCGACAAAGTCGAGCTGGTGCGCATCTCCTCCGAATCCGAGCTGCGCGAACTGACTGCCGTGGTCGATGACTTCGCCACCAGCAAGACCCGCGCGGAAAAAGCCGGTGCCAATATCGGCCAGGAAGGCCGCGACCCAACCATCACCGATCTCGGCCCCGAACAGGGCAGTTTCGCCTTTGACGAGTTCACCCGGGCCATCATGGCGAAGATCGTCGAAAAATGCGGCACCCGCGATTACTGGGACAGCTGGGCCAAGGACATCGCCAAGATCGCCCAGGCCCATATCACCCGCATCACCACCATCACCGCCAAGCCCGGTCCGGAACAGACCGCCTTCCGTGCCTTCCTGGATGAGCTGCATGACGACCTGAACCCCGAAATCTCCGAGGCCGACGCGATCGAGATGCTGGCCCAGCATCTGATCACCAAGCCGGTATTTGACGCTCTGTTCAAGGACAGCAAGTTCACCGAAGCTAACCCCGTCTCCCGCGCCATGGAGACGGTGCTGGGCCAGCTGCACGAACACAACCTCGCCAAGGAAGCGGAAAGCCTCGACAAGTTTTATGCCAGCGTCGCCCGCCGGGCCGAGGGCATCAAGACCGCCCATGGTCGCCAGGCCCTGATCACCGAGCTTTACGACCGCTTCTTCCGCAACGCCTTCCCGCGCCTGACCCAACGCCTCGGCATCGTCTATACCCCGGTCGAGGTGGTGGATTTCATCATTCATTCGGTGAACGACGTGCTGAAGGAACAGTTCGGCCAGACCCTCGGCTCCAAGGGCGTGCATATCCTCGACCCCTTCACCGGCACCGGCACTTTCATCACCCGGCTGCTGCAATCGGGTCTGATCGCGCCCGATGAGCTGGAGCACAAATACAAGCACGAGATTCACGCCAACGAAATCGTGCTTTTGGCCTATTACATCGCCGCCGTGAATATCGAGACCGTCTATCACGAACTGGCTCAGGGCGGCCTGCAGGCCGATGCGCCCTATCACCCCTTCACCGGCATCCTGCTGACCGACACCTTCCAGATGTATGAGCAAGAGCGCGATATGGTCGCCAATCTCCTGCCTGACAACTCGGAACGGCGCGCCAAACAGAAGGCGCTGGATATCCGCGTCATCATTGGCAACCCACCCTATTCTGCAGGGCAGACCAGCGCCAATGACAACGCCGCCAACATCGCCTATCCGCGGCTGGATACAGCCATCCGTGACAGCTATGCTGCGCATTCGACCGCGACGCTGAAAAACTCGCTCTATGATAGCTATATCCGCGCGATCCGCTGGGCCAGCGACCGGATTGGCGATGCCGGCATCATGGCCTATGTATCGAACGCCGGATGGGTGGATGGCAACGCCGCTGACGGCTTGCGCAAATGCCTTGCTGAAGAGTTCAGCGACCTCTACGTTTTCCACCTGCGCGGCAACCAGCGAACGTCTGGTGAGCTGTCCCGCAGGGAGGGCGGAAAGATTTTCGGCTCAGGTAGCCGCGCCCCTATCGCCATTTCGGTCTTCGTCAAGAACCCCGATGCCGCCGAGACGGGCCGCATCCACTTCCATGACATCGGCGATTATCTTGACCAGAAGCAGAAGCTGAACATCATCCGCGACTTCGGCTCGGTTGACGGCATCACCAAGGCGAAGGGATGGCGGCGTATTAACCCCGATCACAACAGTGATTGGCTGGACCAAGTAGATCAAAGTTTTGACGATTTCTTGCCGCTAGGCGACAGATCGGACGAAAAGAATGTAGCCCTGTTTAAAGGCTACTATAACGGTATCAAGACCGGGCGAGACGTCTGGTGCTTTAATTCCTCTAATGAAACGGGCGCAAGAAACGCGTACCGGATGGTTGAGTTTTACAACAGGGAGCGGAAGAGATATTTTTCTGAGGGGGCATCTGGAGATGTTGCCACATTTGTCGACGTGGACGCTACGAAAATAAGCTGGAATAGAATTTCCAGACAGAAGCTTGCGCGAAACATTGAGCTGAGTGAGGGTGGTGTTTGGCATGCCCACAGCTTATACCGCCCATTCTTTAAGCAAGAGCTGTATATTCATCTTGAAATCAGTGACCTTGTTACATTGATAAAGAACGCCTTTCCAGAAAATGGGGCTGAAAATAGGGCAATTATTATACCAGGGAATGGAGCGGCGGCAGAGTTCACGCCGTTGATGGTTGATGCTCCGGTGTCACTTCAGCCGTATCATAACACACAGTGCTTCCCCCTCTATCTCTATGAGGAAGCTGCGCCCGAGGGTGGTCTCTTTGCAACCGACGAGGGCGCGGGCGCGACCCTGACACGCCGCGACGCCATCACCGATGTCGGCCTCGCGCATTTTCAGGCCGCCTACCCGGGCGAGCAGATCACCAAGGAAGACTTGTTCTATTACATCTATGGCCTTCTGCACTCGCCCGATTACCGCGAGCGTTTCAAGAACAACCTCGCCAAGCAGCTGCCCCGCATCCCGGCGGTGAAGAGCTTTGCCGACTTCGCCGCCTTCCGCGACGCTGGCCGCGCCCTCGGCCACCTGCATGTGAATTTTGAAAGCGTCGAGCCCTACATGGTGACCTTCAAGGAAGGCGACCACCGCCTGATCCCCGAGGCCCAGGCCGACCCGGTGAAGTTCTACCGCGTGAAGAAGATGAAACTCGGCGGCCGCGGCAAGGACAAGGACCGCACCACCGTCATCTACAACGACCGCATCACCATGCAGAACATCCCCCTCGAGGCCTGGGACTACGTCGTGAACGGCAAACCCGCCCTCGACTGGGTGATGGAGCGCCAGGTGGTCAAAACCGACCCAGCCAGCGGCATCACAAACGACGCCAACGACTACGCCAACGAGACGGTGGGAGACCCCCGTTACCCCCTGGAACTGTTCCAGCGGGTGATCACTGTGAGCCTGGAGACTATGCAGATCGTGAATGGGTTGCCGGAACTGGAGATTGGGTGATGCAGAAGTCACATGCGGCCCAGAGCGGACGGTCGAGCCTTGGCACCCCGCCTCTCAGAGCAGTCGCTCAGGCGGGGCGCAGCGACGGCGCAAGCAGCCCTTTGCGCTCCTTAATGACAGCTGCAGCAAGGACCCCTGTCGTCACTGCATACCGCTGTGGCTTTTAGCCTAGAAAACTCGCGTGACCATCTTTAACGTGGGCACAGGTGGATTTCAAAGAGGCCTAAAAGTGGAACACATTCTTACCGAGCTTTCGCTCCCTGATCGATACGAAACACTTTCCAAAAAGCTAGGAACGGATGTCGCGAATCTGCTTGTGCCACCTCACTCAGACAATATTTCGGCAATTAAGGCTCTCGCTAAGGACGTGACCACGCGTGGCGAGGGCGTGTTGGTTCCAGTTTACGGGCGCACTGGCGTTGGAAAGACTACCTTCGTCGAGAACCTTGATCAATGGCTCGCGAGCTCTTTTGCCCCGACCCTGAATTACTCGGGCAACCTTATATACGAGTTCCTGAAAGAGGCGGTGGAGAAACACTCTGAGACTCTCCCGCGTAATAGTAAAAAAATATTGCCAATAAACATTGACCATAGAGAAAACAACCCTCCGAGCGATGGGGAGCTTTCTGCAATAAAAAGATTCCTGCGCACCAATAGCTCTGAAGTCCCGGTAATTCTGTTTTGGCCCGAAACAAGCGAAAGCATTGCAAGGGAGGTTTCGGAGAGATATGTTTCAATTTCAGGTGAGGCTGCTATCGACCTCCCGCTAACGTGCAAAGGGCCCGCAACCGAGACATGGAGGGATATAGCCAAGCACACATTACTTCTGGCGAACGGAATCGAAAATCTAGATAGCCTCGGTGTTTCTCCGGATGACTACAATTCGGAAGAGTTTACCACACTTGGAGCGTATCTGCGAAAAATATCACAGGACTTTAATGCGAACATTCTCCGCTTGCAGTCTGAGATGGAGCAACCCGTCTCGGTGATTGTCGCATTTGTTAGCGAGAGCAGTACGCCTGGCGTACTTTCGCAACTAACATCAGCAGGCCGCTATGGTTTCCTTGAAGCCAATGCGTTGATCTCTGTTACATCTCAAAGCGTCATAGGTAAATGGTGGGCTAGCCGAAGAGGGCTGTTGACGCGGACTATCGTACAGCTAAATGCGCACGCTTTATCTCTGCCTCCAACAGCGGCCGCTTCTTGTGTTCGAAACTTCACAGATGAAATGCCGATGTTCGATGACGTTGGATATCGCAGGTATGGCCCCGCTCGTGGTGTGAGAGACCTAGAGAGAAGTGATTTAGGGAAGATGCTCTCCGATGAGTCAATTTCTAGGTTTGAGGCGCGAGGTACACCGGCAGATGATGCGGGTGCCGCATTTAATCTTCTTTCCCAGTCTGGATTTAACCTGGGAAAAGATAAAAAACTTAACGTGGTCATGAAGAATGCAATCGAGGCGCTGTTAAAAAAGAAGGAGCGTCATTTCGTCAAGGTGACTGCGGAAAAGAAGCTAGATTTCTGCAATTTGATTCCAGACAATGCCGTTTACAGAGCTGATGATGTCCTGTGCGTCGAGTATACTTGGAGGACAGGGGATTTTTTGGCCTCAAAAAACCGCTCGACTTCAGCGCAATACATATTGACCAAGCTCCAAGGTTACGCGCGCGAACTCGGTTGGGCAAACGACTAGCGTCGAAACCATCTACGTGAGTGCCGTCGAGGATGGGCAAGAGTTCTTTACTAGCAATAGCGCCTGCTATTTGGCGCCCGTTTTCATCGCCTTACAGGCCGATAGGAGCAGTACGACGACCACCTGTTTTAGGCACCGCCCTGTCGCTCCAGGCGGCGCGACACCTGTCTGATTCCTGCGGATCTCTGCCGCCTCGGAGGCGGTGGCGAACGGCAGCTATCGTAGATTCCTGCGGATGCGGTGCCGCAGCGAACGGCCGCTCTCCGCCCATTTCGAGCCTTCAGCTTGGGTAGCAACGGCGCTCAAGCCACTACTTTGACTCAACGCCAACTCAACAGATGGACGCCCTTTGAGCGCCTTTCCCGCGCGGCGAAGCACGATGAGAGTCGCCGAATGCTGGAAGCAAAGCGCGCGATAACAAACGGTTGTGGCGCAAGTCGTTGATTCGTAATGAATCGAGCAATATCAATAGCATAGCCTCATAACCTGAAGGTCGTAGGTTCAAATCCTACCCCCGCAACCAAACTTTCCGACAAGATATCAAACACTTAGGCCGCCCTCGGGGCGGCTTTTGCGTGTCGCGTCGTGTCGCAAGGCTGTCCGGAGCACTCCCCAAAGATTCCAAAGGCTTACTAACATCCCCGATTCCTCCGTGTAACACGGATGCGACACGGGACCGGACGATGTTCGCGGAGCGTTCGCTGCTGACGGCGCTTGCCCGCGCGGTGCCGCTGCGCTTGGATGGGAGCAATTCCCGAAAGGTCCGAATTGCCCATGCCGATCTACGAGTTTGCCAGTAAAGAAATCCGTCCCCTGAGCAAGACCACGTTCGGTCTGATGCAGCTGCAGGAGCGGCGCGATCTGCAGAGGCTGCTGCGGGCGAACATCGCCGTGGTCGCACCTGACACGCTGGTGGTCGCGGAGGAGTTCGGGGACTGGGACGAGTCGCGCCGGCGCATTGATCTCCTCGGCATTGACCGCGATGCGAACCTCGTGGTGATCGAGCTCAAGCGGACGGAAGACGGCGGCCACATGGAACTGCAGGCCATCCGCTACGCGGCGATGGTCTCCACCATGACCTTCGACCAGGCTGCCGATGTGTTCGCTCGCTATCTCACGCAGATCGGCAAGGCCGACACGGATGCGCGTGCCGAACTGCTCGACTTCCTCGGGTGGGACGAGCCGGACGAGGATGCCTTCGCGCAGGACGTCAGGATCGTCCTCGCGTCGGCCGAGTTCAACCGCGAGCTGACCACATCTGTTCTCTGGCTCATCGAGCGCGGCATCGACCTCCGCTGCGTGCGCCTCCAGCCCTACGGCCTCGATGGTCGTGTCCTCGTTGATGTCCAGCAGATCATCCCGCTTCCGGAGGTCGCGGAATACCAGGTCCGCGTCACCGAGAAGAAGCGCAAGGAGCGCGAGGCGCGCACGGACACGCGAGACTGGACCAGCTACGACGTCACCCTCGGCGGGCGCCAACTGACGGCGCTGCGGAAGCGACACGCGATCTATCAGGTTTTTCGCCACCTCGTGGAGAGCGGCATCGCACCGGAGGAGGTCGCGACACATTGTGGCCCGTGGGGCAATCGGGCCCTTGTGTCCGTAGAGGGCGAGGTGGTGGCTGAGAACTTCCATCGCTTGGCGAAGGAGGCCCGAGCAAGGGAAGGGCGGAATTTCGATCCAGGCCGCTACTTCTGCGGTGATGACGAACTCCTACACTTCGAAGGACGCGCCTACGCCTTTCTGAACCAATGGGGTGGCGGGGCGTTTGACGAGGCAATGGTGAGTTTGCGCGACGCATTTCCTGACAAAGAGATCGCATTCGCACCCTCGGAATAGCGGTCGGTCCCGACTTGCTAGCCGCTCTCCGCTGCCCGCCGTCGGCCTCACGGAGGCGGAGATTGAGGAGCTCTCGGAACGGATTATGCCCTATTTCACGTCTGGCCCGCACCTAGACTGAATTGACGAAAAGCTGTCACGCCGCCGCCGTCGCCACGCCGTCCAGCCGCACCGCGACGCTGGTGACTCCGCTCCCTGCCGTCTCGACCGCCGGGTCGCCCTCGGCCGAAGAGTAGGCGGCGATGCCGAAGATGTTGCCGACGACCAGCGCGTCGCCCGAGGCGATGCCGCCGGCGGACGTGGTGACGCTAACGATGTGGCCGTTCTGGAGGTAGTTGCGCATGGTCAGAGCCCTTTCGAGGATTGGATGCGGACGACCGAGATGCGGTCGGTTGCCCCTGCGATCTGCCGGTTGAGGTCCGCAAGCGCGGCGGCCATCTCGCCGTCGCTCGCGTAGGTGATCCCCAACACCAACGCCCCCCGAAGGTGATCGAGGCACAAGACATGCCAAGCCCCATCCGCCCCCTCGGCGACCGCCCCCGCCGCTGGCCCCGAACAGAAATTGAACCGGGCCACTGGAAAGCGACAGAAGACGCATCTTGATAGGATGAACTTTCGGTTGTGCCCCTTATTCAGACCCCTGGAGAACACTGCCAACTTGATCTGATGGGCTGCGACCATTTTCCGTCGCTCATGTGAGCAGCCGTGGCGCACGCCGCCCCTCCAGCGATCTCAAGATCCGCCGGACGCGCCGGTCCCGCGCGCTCGCCGCCGAGAGCTGGGGCGGGCTCGAGGTGCCTCTGACAGAGGAGCCCGAAGCCTACGAGGTCGAGATCCTCGACGTCGCCACCGTGAAGCGGGTGCTTAGCACCGCCACCACCAGCGCCGTTTATTCGGTCGCCGATCAGACCGCTGACAGGAGGCTGGATCTTCGAGATGATAGAAGAACACGACGCGGCCGTCGTCGGTGTGTTCAGCGCGAACATACTCGCCGTCTTCCGAACCCGCGCCGCCAATGGCTGGCCTGAACTCCAACTCTTCCAGGACCCGAACCAGCCGTTCCAGTTGCTGCTCATAAGCAGGGGAGAACCGTTCCCAGATTTCCGCAGGCTCTGCGCCTGACAATCCCCAGGCAAAGGGCTCGTCATCTCGTGGGCGAGGGAAGTTGACCGTCATAGGAGTTTCAAGATTTTGTCAGATGATTGCATAAATTGATGTCTGGCCCGTGCCGTCACCGTCAACAGCAGACATTCGCCACGAAGAGCGCCGCCCGGTGAGGATCCATGGGTTCACAAAAACCTTCAAGAGGTTCTGACGCTCATGAAAGAACAATTGACATTCTGCAGATGCTACGTCCATTGATCGTCTGCATGGCTGAATGACGCTTTCTGCTGCGCGCTCGCTTGTCGCCGGTTGGCATAATCAGCCTTTCATCCCTGAGCCCATTCCGGAGAGCGGCTCATGAACCAGATTGGCACGCCAAGCACAGGTTCCTTTCTGACCATGACAAAGCCCAAACTGCGGTAAAACTCTGCGTTGATCGCCAGATCGGTTTCCAGCCAAGCCGTCGCTTCGAGAGAGTCCAGTTTCTGGCAACAAAACTGCATCAAGTGGCGTCCCACGCCGCTTTGTCGGTTTTCTGGAAGCACGGCTAATGGACCGATATGCCAGTGCGGCTCGTCTGGGTCATTGCGCGCCCAGATGGCCAACCAGATATAGATGCGCAGCAGAACGGTTGGCGGTGCTGAAGTCAGAATGGAGCCGGCAATAGATAATCTGTCGCCCAGCCTGGGCCGACAATAGCCGGGCTTTATCATGCCCAACACGCCGATCATCTGACCCTGCACAAAAGCACCGATCACCACCCCGTTCGAATGGACATAGGTCATCAGAGGGCCGAGAAATCGCGACAGACGTCGCTTCAGATGAACCGGGTCGACACCGAACACTTTCAAATGCAAGGGGTTGCTCAGCATGCCACGAGTTAACAAAGCGGTCGCCGCGGACAATTCGTCCGACGTCAGCGCACGAATGGCGACCGGACGGTCGTCAAGGGCACGGTTCGATGATGTTGGTTGCTGCGTCATCTTACATGACCGGCGGTGAGGTATGGGCGCTGACCGGCCAGCATTCCGCAGCCATCGCGGCTCCGAGATTGTGCCAGAAGTTGCGCCGGCGGCCGAGATGCAGGGCGAGCTTTGCAACCGTCGTTTTGCGATGCAGCATCTTGGCGATGATCCGGCGCTCGTTGAGGCTGTGATGTGCTGCCATGGGCCAAACTCCTCGAATCGGAATTTCCGGACATCATGGCGTGCGGCATTTCATCATAGAACCCGTCGTTTTACACCGGCTGTTGTCACCAAGCTGAAATGGTCGCGTTCTCAGTCGTCTATCAGCGTCCGCCAGTAGCGATGAGCTGGTGCCGGCCCGCTCGCTCAATAAAGGGCGGTAGGGCGGGCCGGCGGCGGTGAGGAGGATGGGGAGACCGGAACCAGTGACCGCAAGAGCGATGCTGGGCCGGCACTCGTTTGGCATAGCGCGCCGCCGCCGGGCGCGTGCTCCATGGACCCTCAGATCGGCCGAAAATGTCGTGGCGGCGCGATCAGGACGGTTTCAATGCATAGCCTCTTGCTCCGCAGGACGATCTTCCGGCGCCGTCGCCTCGCTTCTGCCGGCATCGCCGCTTTCTGCCTGCTGCTCAGCGGCTTCCGGGTCAGAAGCCGGCTTCTCGGTCGCAACGCTCTCGTTCGTCTCACGCACCGTATAGACCAACACTGCGCCGGGGTTTTCGAGCCCGCTGGCGCCCCCGCCTTCCTCGTTCTGAATGCCGCCTTGCGAGTCAGTAAGCAGGTAGATGGTGCGGCCATCATCGGCGATTTCGATGTCGCGCAGTCGGTTCTGTCCAAGGTAATAGCGGGTGAATTCCGCGCCTTCTTCCGCCGCGGGATCCAGTGCGTAGATCGAGCCGTGCTTCAGCGTCGTGGTCAGCAGCCGCCCCGACAGTTCGGCAACCCCGTCGCTGTCGTAATAGACGATCGAGGAGGGGCCGACGCTTGGCCGGCAGAAATAGCCGAAATCCTCGCAGCCGGGCAGCGGCTCGGTCACGGTGAACATGGTGGCGATCGGCGCCACGTAATTCTCGGGTGCCTGCCAATCGGTTTCCTTCTGCTGTGGCACGCTGTCGGGCGCACCCTGCGAGGGGCCGATCGGCTCGAGCTGCTCGCAAGGCACCGAAGCATCGGACCAACGTGCGTAGATGTAGAAATTGTCGTCCTGCTGACCCGCGACATAAGGCCAGCCATAGTTACCGCCGGCGGTGATGACGTTGATCTCGTCATCCGAATCCGGCCCATGCTCGTTTGCGTAGAGCGTGCCGTCCGGTCCGAATGCAAGGCCCTGCGGGTTGCGATGGCCATAGCTGAAGATATGGCTGCGGACACCTTCAAGCTCGGGATTGTCCTCGGGTATGCTTCCGTCGAGGTTCAGGCGCAGCACCTTGCCCTGGTAGGCAAAATGATCCTCGGAGGCGATCTGATCGGCCGTTGGAAGGGTCTGCGATTCGATGGCCCGGCACCAGTTCACCAGTTGATTGTGACCCTGGTCGCCGACGGTCAGATAGATCAGGCCATCCGGTCCAACTTCCATGCGGCCGGAATTGTGGTCGTTGTTGGCGGGGATACCGGTCAATATGTCGGTTGGGTTCGACAGCCTCCCGCTTGCCTCATCATAGTCGAGGCGCACGATCTTGTTGAACATGCGGTGATAGGGATCGGCTTCGTCGGGATGGGTCGGATCGGTGCGCGTCTCGTCGTCGTAGGAAAGGTAAACGAAAATCTGGTCGCTGCCGTTGCCGAACTCGGGATGGAAGGTAAATCCCATGACTCCGGTCTGTGCGCCCTTGGTAAAGGCGGGCATCTTGAACTCAAATGCGCTTTGGACGGTGCCGTTTTCAGGGTTCACGCGGCTCAGCCTGCCAGCAGTGCGCTCGGTCAGCCAGAGCCAGCCATCGGGACCGATGCGGATCTCGAAGGGATTGCCAAGCCCTTCGGCGAGAACCAGCTTCTCGAGAGGGAACTCGGCCCTCGTCACGTCGTCCGGCGATTGTTGGGCGACAGCCGGCAACAGCATGGCTGCTGTCAACATCGTGGTCAGGCAGAGGGCTTTCCGGACGCGCATGGTGAACATTCCTTTTAACGAGGAGTTGTGCGGGCCGGGTGCCGCTGCGGGCAGCGATAGTGGCGCGCTCAGAAGAACATAAGCAACGCGGCACCAGGCTGAAGTGTTCCGGCCCAGGCCGGAAGGCTGCGGGAACTCTATTTCCGAGAGAGGTGAACTCGCACTCGTGCCGGTCACTTCGCGGGCTGCGCATCAGCGGCGCACCGTTCTAAGTCTCGATGGGACGTGGCGCGCGGTAGCCGCCGAACCGCACCTCCACGGCCTCCAGCATCCTGTCGTGAACATCGGACCAGCTGATGCCGGCGCCCGCCACGGGGCACCGGGCGATGATCTTGCGATCATCGGCGTCATCGAGACAGAGACGTGGTGTCGAACGAGGTTTTGGGCTGGACCGAGAGAAGGACTGCCTTCGGCGCGAGGTCGCATCCTGAACGAGGAGCGGGAGATCCTGAAAGAGACGGGTTTGGATGTCGGGCACCGCCGTGTGGGCAGACTGATGCGCGAGATCGGCATATCCGCTGTTAGATCCCGCAGACAAAAGCTGACGATAGAAGCGCTCGTCGAACATGACAGCGAATCGATTGCGCGCGGTAAATCATTCCCGGAAATTTCTGCCGCCTTTTTTTCTCTTCCGGGAATGAGCCACGGGTGTTGATGGATTTGCGATCACCCCGTTCAGATGTTCCATGGAATTGGCGGTGTAGATGATCTTGCGGATCGTCGGATCGACGGCAAAGAACGGGACCACCTCGGGTCCATGGCCGGCGCCAGGCCGGGGCAAAGGTACAATGGCAGATTCTGGAGCCTCGTGCGCCGGCGCAAGTGGTGGTTTGCGGCAATGGTGCGGTAGAAAGCGAAGGATTTTCAGCATCCGCACAATTTCCGCTAACGGTCGCGCAGGCAGGGCGACCTTCGGCCAGCTTTCTTCGCCTGCGTCAGAAAGACGGTTTACGTAGCGGAACCTGCGGAAATCTGCCGCGTTCCGCTCCTGCCATCAAGCGACCGAACCCGGCCGCTTCAGCGCATCGTGACGAAAGGCAGGATCGGGCATGATCGGTTCATCGTCCATTGCAGTTGTCACCGGCGCATCCGCCGGCGTTGGGCGCGCGGTGGTGCGTCAACTGGGGCAGCGTCGCATGCGCGTCGCGCTGCTGGCGCGGGGGCGTGTCGGGCTTGACGCCGCGGCCGATGAGGTGCGCAGGGCGGGCGGTGAGCCCTTGGTCATCGAGACGGACGTGGCCGATGCCGATCAGGTGTCCGCCGCAGCGCGGGCGGTGGTGGATCGTTGGGGCGCGATCGATCTGTGGATCAACAACGCCATGGTCACCGTGTTCGGCCGCGCACGCGATGTCACCCCAGAGGAATTCCGCCGCGTGACCGAGGTGACGTATCTTGGCCAAGTCCACGGCACGCTTGCCGCGCTGGCGCAGATGCGGGTGCAGGAAAGCGGGACCATCGTGCAGGTCGGCTCGGCGCTGGCCTATCGGTCGATCCCGCTGCAATCGGCCTATTGCGGGGCCAAGGCGGCGGTGCGCGGCTTCACGGATTCGCTGCGCTGCGAACTGGAGCATGAAGGCAGTCCGGTCCGCCTGACGATGGTGCATCTGCCGGCGGTCAATACCCCGCAATTCGACTGGGCGCGGTCGCGCATGGGGGCCGAGCCGCAGCCCGTCCCGCCGATTTTTGCGCCGGAAACTGTCGCGCGTCAGATCCTGCGGGCCGCCGAAACCTGCCCGCGGGAAATGTGGATCGGCGCACCGGCCGCGGAGTCCATTCTGGGAACGCTGGCGGCGCCGGCCATCATGGACCGGATGATGGCCAGCAAGGCGTGGAGCAGCCAGATGGGTGCGCGGATGGATGAGGATGCCCGCGCCGACAACCTCTTTGCGCCGGTCGATCGCGACATGGGCGCCAC
Source organism: Paracoccus stylophorae (assembly GCF_028553765.1). Lineage (NCBI taxonomy): Bacteria > Pseudomonadati > Pseudomonadota > Alphaproteobacteria > Rhodobacterales > Paracoccaceae > Paracoccus > Paracoccus stylophorae. Next base: position 209,087 of record NZ_CP067134.1, read on the forward strand.
AGGCCGGTTCGGCGCCAGAACGCGCAGCCATGTGACCGGGTGGCCGGCCGGCACGATCCGCGCCGGTCTGGCGATCGCTGGCATCGCGGGCGTGTTCGGGTCCGGCTGGCTGCTTGCGGATGCCGCAAGGCGGCGCTGACTCGAAGCGAAGTTGCGCGACTCAACCGGTCGCCAAACCATAGCCCGCGCCAAAGATCAGCCCGAAAAGCATTTGCGCGATGATGGTCGTCGCCGGCGTGGGATAGCCATAGTTCAGGCCGAACGGGCCTGGTGGCTCCAGCCGGGCAAGGGCCGAGGGGCCATCGTAATGGGTGGCGACATTCGGATGGACGAAGGGCAGCAGCGGCAGGAACACGGTCACCAGGAACGCACCATGCGCCAGCCCGATCAGCGCGCCGGTCCACCACGCCGCCTTTCCGACATCGTTCAGGATCATCGCGTAAAGGATGGCGAATACCCAACCGCCCAGCAGATAGGTCACATATCCCAGCCCCATCGCCCAGGCGCGGCGCATCGTGAAGAATGTGCCGAACAGGAACGGCAGACTCATCCGCGAAAAGCCCAGCAGCCGCGAGCCTTCCAGCGCGGTCGCCATCGCGCCCGAGGCCACAAGCCCCCACAGCACGATTGCAGGCCATGTTGCAGCCACATCCTGCCAATGTGTCACATCTTGTCCTCCGGTTCGCGGCCCTGTTCCTGCCGCGCCAGCGTTGCCGCGGCCCGGATCAGCCCCGCATGCGAGAATGCCTGCGGGAAATTGCCCAGCATGTCGCCGGTGTCGGGGTCGGTTTCCTCGGACATCAGGCCCAGATCGTTGGCGTTATTCAACAGCTCGGCGATGCGGTCCCGCGCCCCCTGCGTGTCCCCGCGCCGTGCCAGGTAATCGGCCGCCCAGAAGCCGCAGGCGGTGAAGGTGCCCTCGGTCGAGGCGAACCCGTCCATCCCGTCGGGATAGCGCCGGATCTGCGCGCCGTGGCCCAGATCGCGGTCGATCCGCTCGAAGGTCGCCACCATCAGCGGGTCGTCCGCCGCGATCAGCCCCAGGCGCGGCAGCAGCAGCAGGGACGCATCCATATAGTCGTGACCATAGGCGCCGCTCAGCGTGGGTTGCGTCGCGCTGCGCCCATGGGTCAGGATATTGGTGCGGATCGCCGCACGCTCGCGTTCAAGGCGGGCGGTGTCCAGCCGCAGGTGGCCCATCGCGCAAAGTTGCAGCACCGAATCCAGCGCCGCCCAGCACATCGCCTTGGAATAGGTGTGGTGGCGGCGTTCGTCGCGCATTTCCCACATGCCGTTGTCGGGCAACGTCCAGCTTTCGCAGACGACATCGGCGAATTTCGCCAGCCGGCGGCGCTGTGCGAAATCCAGCGTGCCGCCCGCCTTCACGTAAAGCAGCGCCGAGTTCGCGATCTCGCCATAGACATCCAGTTGCAACTGGCCCTGCGCGCCATTGCCGGTGCGAACGGGGCCCGAGCCGCGCCAGCCTTCCAGCGCGTGACGGACGCGTTCGGGCACCATGGTATGGCCGAACACGTCATAGAACACGTCCAGCCGCGGTTCGGTCAGTTGCGTGGCGTGGATCAGCCAGCGAAAGAACGCCTCGCCCTGTTCCTCATAGCCGAGATCGAGAAAACTGCCGAGGATGAACGACGCGTCGCGCAACCAGCAAAAGCGGTAATCCCAGTTGCGCGTGCCGCCCACCGCCTCGGGCAGGCTGGTGGTGGGCGCGGCCAGCACCGCTCCGGACTGGCTGAAGGTCAGAAGGCGCAGGGTGATGAAGCTGCGGATCACCGCATCCTGGAACGGGCCCTTGTAGGTGCAGTTAAGGCAGAAATCCCGCCACCATTCCAGCGTTGCCGTCAGCTCATCGGAACAATCGGCAAGCGGCATCAACACGCCGATATCGCTGCGGCAGAAGGACAGCGCCACATTGCGCCGTTCCCCCGGTTCCAGCCTGACGCGCGCGTCCAGCGTGGCCTGCGCGCTGCGCTCCAGCGGCACGTCGGAGTCGAGCGCCAGGAAATCGCGCCCGTCGCTCATCGTCCACCGGTCCGCACCGCGCCGGCGCAGCCGTGGCAGCACTTCGCCATAACGGGGCCGCGGGGTGAACCGCAGTGCCAGCTGCGGCCGCCCCTCGATTGCCTCCACGATGCGGATCAGGCGGCGCGCTGCCGCGACGCTGCGTTGCCGCCCGTCGCGGGGGATGGGCATGAAATCGGTGATCCGCAGGACACCGTCCGCGGTCTCGTACGTGGTTTCCAGCACCGGCGAATGCGGCAGATAGCGGCGGGTGGTGCGCGCGCTGTGCACCGGTCCAGCCAAGAAGCAACCGCCGCGCTCGGCGTCCAGCAATTCGGCAAAGACCGAATCGTCGGGCATGTCCGGCAGGCAGAGCCAGTCGACAGAGCCATCCCTGGCCACCAGCGCCGCGGTATGCGTATCGCCGATGAGGGCATAATCCGCGATCGGGGCATAGCGCGGCCGCCTTTCGTCCAGCGGGACCAGAGCTTCAGCCATGCGCGCGCTCTGCTTCGCCGCGCCCCGCCAGCGCCGTGATGCGGTCCGCGATCCGTGCGGCGTTGGCCATGATCGTCATCGACGGGTTGACCCCGCCAGCCGTCGGCATCAGCGAGCCGTCGCAGACCCAGAGGTTGGGGATGTCCCATGTGCGCCCGTCGCTGTCGGTAACGCTTGTTTCGGGATCGTTGCCCATCCGGCAGCCGCCCATCAGATGCGCGGTCGAACCGGTTTCCAGCAATTCGCTGCCGCCTGCGGCCGCCAGCATTCGCGCCATGAAATCGCGCGCGTGACGGCGCATCCGGCGGTCGTTGTCGCAGCAAGAATAGGTGACATGGGCGCGGGGCAGTCCCAGATCGTCATGTTCATCGGCCAGCGTCACGCGGTTGTCGGCCTGCGGCATCGTTTCGCCCACCATCTTCAGCCCGGCCATCCGGTTGTAAAGCGCCATCTGCCTGTGCAACTCGTCGCCGAAAACGCCCTCGTTCGTCACCAGCATGCGGGCGAAATCGGTGGGCAGCGGCCCTTGGCTCATGAAGGAATAGCCGCCGTCGAAATCCTTGTCATCGATGTAGTTCCAGTGCTCGCAGCAGGCCATGGACGGCGGCACCTTGTACCAGCGGATCTCGTCTTCCATCACGCCCCAGACCGCATCGTTTAGATGCACCATCAGATAGCGCCCGACATTGCCCGAGGAGTTTGCCAGCCCGTGCGGATGCGCGCCGCTGGCCGAATTCAGCAGCAGGCGCGGCGTCTCGATGGAATAGCCTGCGCATACCACGTTGCGCGCGCGCTGGAACCGCCATTGTCCGTCCCGGTGATATTCGACCCCCGTGGCGCGGCCGTCTTCCGTCTCGATCCGACCCACCATGGCCAGATCGCGGATCTCGGCGCCCGCGTCCAGGGCGCGGGGAATGAATGTGATCAGGACGCTTTGCTTGGCGTTGGTGGAGCAACCGATCTTGCACATGCCGCGATAGACGCAAGGCGGCGATTTCCCGCGCGGGGCCGAGACGGTGGCAAGCGGCGTCGGTGCCCAGGGCACCCCCAACGCCTCGGCCCCGCGCGCCAGCACCTGCCCGGCGGCATTCACTTCATGCGCGCGATAGGGATAGTGCCGCTTGGGACCCCAGGGATAGTTTACCGGGCCGGAAATGGCGCAGGCGCGTTCGACCTCGTCGTAATAGCGCCACATGGTGCGCCAGTCGACGGGCCAGTCGACGCCGTAGCCCAGACGGCTGCGCGAGGCGAACCATTCGGGGCGGAACCGCAAGGCCACCATCTGGAAATGCACGGTCGAGCCGCCGACGGCCCTGCCCGAGTTGTTCTGACCGAACTCCACCGGGTCGTCGCCCGCCGAAATCCGCGGGTCGAGCCAGTAGAGCTTGTCCTGCTCGCGCTCGTCCGAGGCGAAATCCGCCAGAGGCCGCCAGAACGGGCCGGCATCGAAGGCGACGACGGAAAACCCCGCCTCGGCCAGTTTCGCCGCCAGCACGCCGCCGCCGCAGCCGGTGCCGACGATGGCGAAATCCACCGCGTCGCGGTCGGAAAACTGGCGCATCGGCACGGTGCCGGCCGTGCTGAAAACATCCGGCGCCCGACCGTCCACGGCGCGGGGGGCAGGATCGGCCCAACCGTTCACGGCGTCTCCTCCCACTGGCCCGGCGGCGCTTCCCAGGCGTCTGCGCGATTGGGTTGCAGGCGGACATAGCCGCGCGGGCTGGCCGGGCCGCCGAAACCGATCTCGCTTTGTCCCGTCGGGTGGGAATAGTAGATCGCCACGATCTCGGCCAGAACCAGATTGCGGAAGAATCGTCGCGCCGGCAGTCGCTGCCAATCGGTGCGCAGCCGTCCTGCGTCCACGTCATGCAGCAGCGCGCCGCGCGCGTCGGGCATAAGCGATGCGAAATCCGCCGCGCCGCGTGCCCGCGCCTCGGCATCAAGTGCGGCCAGCCCCTGCCGCCATGCCCTGGGCGGGGCGGGCATGTCGGCGTGGCGCGTGCCGCTGCCGCGCTCCTCGTGCAGCGCGGCGTCGATCCAGTTGGCAAGCGGAACAGGGTCGGCATTGTGGTTCTGTGGCAGCACCGTGTCGCACAGGGCCTGAAGCGTCGGCCACTCTTTTCGCGTGAAAAAACGCCGCTTTGGCACCTCTTCCAGCCGCTTGCGCAGCACTGCGCGGGTGACGTCGTTGAACGAGGGGCTGTCCCATTTGTCCAGCACGTTCCAGCCGGGGTAGGGGGGATGAAATCTTCCGGTCATGGCGCATCCTCGATCAGGTCCAGCGCCGCGTCCCCCGCCAGCGCCAGCGCGCAGAAGCTTGACGGCGCGGGCACCGGGGGGCCTGCGAACGCCGTCTGTCGCCAATTGCCCCAGCCGCCCATGTTGCGGCTTACGCCGTAGATATGGAAACCGGTGCCGACGACGCCCATCGCCGCCATCAGTCGCAGCGCGCCGCGGGTCAGCCGCCGAACGGCCGGGCGCGGCCACAGCGCCTGGTCCAGCAGCAGCGCGGCGGCGACGGGTGGCAGGGTGACGGGCGTGAACATCGCCGGATTGTGCCATGCGCCGCGATAATGCAGCAGCGCCACTTCGGCGGTTTCCGCCAGCGTGGCCAACGCGACGAACCCCGCCAGCAGGCGTCCGTGCCCGCGCGTGGTCGCGCGCTGGGCCAGCGCCAGCGCCCCGGTCACGGCCAGCCCGCCGGGCGCACCGATGGGGGCCGCATAGAACAGGTTGTTCCAGCTGACGCCCCCCGGACGTTTCACGATGTTGTAGGCGTGAAAGGACAACCCGGCCGCGCCGGTCGCGATGGCCGCGACGTGCAGAGGTCGGCCTGCCTGCGTCCGCGCCAGCGTGCCCGCGGTGGACAGCGTTGCCAAAGCCGGTGCGGCATACATTGCCGGATTATGAAATCCGCCGCGCAGATGCTGCATCGCGCTGTCGGCCACGATGCTTGCCCCCATGGTCTGCGCCGCCAGTTGCACCTTCCTTTGCGGAGCCAGCCTTGCCTTGCGGCGCGCAAGGATTGCCGTACCGCCCAGCAGGGCCAGCGCACCCACACCGATCAGCGCAGCCTGAACGTCGGGACGGCGGGTGTTCCGGGCAAGCTTTTGCATGGATCTGCCTTGCGCAAAAAGTCGAACCTCAAGAAATGCAACGGGCTGTCAGGCTTTATCGTTCCCGATCACACCGGAAGTTGATGCGGATGATCGCGGAACAAAGGCGTGGGCAAGGCGTTTCAAAGGTGAGCCGCGTTCAGTCCGGGGGCTTCCCATGAAGATGCAGAAGCTTGAGAGCGATCGGGAAAAAACCTGGGTCGTGGCGCTGGATGACGGTGATGAAGCTGTGAAATCCCTGCTGACGTTCGCCCGCCAGAATGATGTGACCGCGGCCCGCTTCACGGCCTTGGGCGCATTCTCCAGCGTCACCTTGGGATTTTTCGATTTCGGTCGAAAGGATTACCAGCGCATCCCCATCAACGAGCAGGTCGAGGTCGCGAGTTTGATCGGAGATTTCGCCGTGGCGCATGACGGGGTGAAGCTGCATGCGCATGTCGTGGTCGCCAAGAAGGATGGGACGGCGCATGGCGGCCATCTTCTGGAAGGTCACGTCCATCCCACGCTGGAGGTGTTGCTGACCGAGTCGCCGGACCACCTTCGCCGCCGCACCGATCCCGACACCGGGCTTGCCCTGTTGGCGTTGGCAAAGACATAGGAGAAGAACCGTGCCAGGTCCCATTGGACATCACCGCTGGGCGATCGCAGAGGGTTATATTCCCAAGGCGAGCAACGGCCCCGAACCCGAGATGACCAGCCATGAGACGGTCTGCATCCTGAACGCGGGGGATACGGACGCGCAGGTGACGCTGACGATCTATTTCTCGGACCGCGAGCCGATTGGACCCTATCGGCTGACGGTCGGGGCCCGGCGCACATTGCATCAACGCTTCAACGATCTTGACAAGCCGGCGGCAGTGCCGCGCGGGACCGATTACGCCTGCATCATCGAATCCGATCAGCCTGTCGTCGTGCAGCATACGCGGCTGGATTCTCGACAATCCGAAAATGCGCTGCTGACCACGATGGCATATCCGGGCTGAGCGAAGAAACGAACGGAGCAACGACATGGCTGATACCGTAGGTGATTTCATCCTCAAGCGCCTGCATGAATGGGGTGTGCGGCGCATCTATGGCTATCCGGGCGACGGCATCAACGGGCTGGTCGGCGCGCTGGGGCGCGACGAGACCATCGACTTTATCCAGACCCGGCACGAGGAAGAAGCGGCCTTCATGGCCTGCGCCCACGCCAAGTGGACCGGCGAGGTGGGCGTCTGCATGGCGACGTCGGGTCCCGGCGCAATCCACCTGCTGAACGGGCTTTACGATGGGAAGCTGGATCACCAGCCGGTGCTGGCGATCGTCGGACAGCAGGCGCGTGCGGCTTTGGGAGGCAACTATCAGCAGGAGGTGGACCTTCAGGTGTTGTTCAAGGACGTCGCCAAGGACTATGTCCACACCTGCATGGTGCCCGCGCAGGCGCGTCATCTGATCGACCGGGGCATGCGCATCGCCATGGCCAAACGGCTGCCCACGGCGATCATCTTTCCCAACGACGTGCAAGAGGCCGACGCGGTCGAGACGCCGCCGCGGGCGCATGGCACGGTGCATTCGGGCATCGGCTTTGCTGCGCCGCGGGTGGTGCCGGAACAGGCCGACATCACCCGCGCCGCCGAGGTGCTGAACGCCGGCAAGAAGGTCGCGATCCTGGCCGGGGCCGGCGCGCTGGATGCGGCCGAAGAGCTGGTGCAGGTGGCGGATCTTCTGGGCGCGGGCGTGGCCAAGGCGCTTCTGGGCAAGGCGGTGCTGCCCGACGACCTGCCCTTCGTGACCGGCCAGATGGGCCTTCTGGGCACCCAGCCGTCCGACTGGATGATGCGCCATTGCGACACGCTGCTGATGGTCGGCTCGCGCTTTCCCTATTCCGAGTTCCTGCCGAAAGAGGGCAAGGCGCGCGGGGTGCAGATCGACATCGACCCGGCGATGGAATCGATCCGCTATCCGATGGAGGTGAACCTTGTCGGCGATGCGGCGGCGACGCTGCGCGCGCTGATCCCGCACCTGAAGGCACGCGAAGACGACCGCTGGCGGAACGACATCGAAAAGCGCGTCGCGAAATGGTGGGATGGCGCCGAGGATCGCGCCCATCAGAAGGCCGATCCGATCAACCCCGAACTGCTGTTCTGGGAGGCTTCGCCGCGCCTGCCCGATAACGCGATCATCTCGGCCGATTCCGGGTCGTCCGCCAACTGGTTCGCGCGCGCGATCAGGATTCGGCGCGGCATGAAGGCATCGCTGTCGGGGACGCTGGCGACGATGTGTCCGGGTGTGCCCTATTCCACGGCGGCCAAGTTCTGCCATCCCGACCGGGTCGCGGTCGGCTTCGTCGGCGATGGCGCGATGCAGATGCTGGGGATCAACGGGTTGATCACCATAGCGAAATACTGGCGCGAATGGGCCGATCCGCGCCTGGTGATCGCGGTGCTGAACAACAACGACCTCAATCAGGTGACATGGGAATTGCGCGCGATGGGCGACAGCCCCCGCGTGCCGGAAACCCAGGATGTGCCGCCGTTCAACTATGCGGATTATGCGACGTCGCTGGGTCTGAACGGCATCCGCGTCGAAACCCCCGATCAGGTGGGGCCCGCATGGGACGCGGCCTTTGCCGCCGACCGTCCCACGGTGATCGACGCACTGACCGATCCCGATGTGCCGACCCTGCCGCCGCATATCACGCTGTCCCAGGCGAAAAGCTATGCCAAGGCGTTGGCGCAGGGCGACCCGGATGCGGGCGGCATCCTGTGGCAGACCTTCAAACGCCTGACGGGGTAGGGCGATGCGCGACGTGCCGAAACTGACGGCACCGCGCGTCACGGTGGCGCGAGTCCCGACCGACGCGCCGGAATCCGACGGCACATTGCAATGGGATGCAACGACCCTCGTCCTGGCCGAGATCGAGGCGGGCGGCTGCACCGGACTTGGCTATACCTATAGCGATCCCGCCATTGGCGCCTATATCCGCGATACGCTGGCGCAGGCGATTGCCGGCACCAGCGCCTTCGACATTCCTGCGGCACACCGCGCGATGCAGCAGGCGCTGCGCAACGATGGTCGCGCCGGGATCGCCTCGATGGCGGTTTCGGCGGTGGACAACGCGCTTTGGGATCTGAAGGCGCGACTGCTGGATCTGTCGGTGGCGCAGCTTCTTGGGCAGGCGCAGGACAGCGTGGCGCTGTATGGTTCGGGCGGGTTCACCTCGTATGACGACGACCGGCTTGCGCGGCAACTGGGCGGCTGGGCCGATGACGGGTTCGCCTTCGTCAAGATGAAGGTGGGCCGCGATCCGGCGCGCGACCCGGAACGGCTGCGGGTGGCCCGCGAGGCGATCGGGACGGATTGCCAATTGTTCGTCGATGCCAACGGCGCCTTCACCCGCAAACAGGCGCTGGCGATGGCCGAACACTTTGCTCACCATAACGTGCGCTGGTTTGAGGAGCCGGTCTCGTCCGACGATCTGGCGGGGTTGCGCCTGCTGCGCGACCGCGCGCCGCCCGGTATGGCAATTACGGCGGGTGAATACGGATACGATCCGTGGTATTTCCGCCGGATGCTTCAGGCAGGCGCGGTCGATGTGATTCAGGCTGATGCCACACGCTGCTGCGGCATCACCGGTTTTCTGAAGGCGGCACGTCTGGCCGAGGCGTTTCATGTGCCGATTTCAGCACATTGCGCCCCTGCGCTGCACCTGCATGTCTGCGCGGCCTTGCCGGATGCCCTGCATCTCGAATGGTTTCACGACCATGTGCGCATCGAACACATGCTGTTCGACGGCGCCCCCAAGCCGTCCGGCGGCAGGGCCGTTCCCGATCCCGCGCGACCGGGTTTCGGATTGGAGCCGCGACGCAGCGAGATTGCCCGCCATGCCGTCTGATCCTCATGTCTGAGGGCGCTGGGGACGACGGCCATATGGGTCAGGATTTGCAGCGGGCCTGCTGAAGCGGGCCCTGCCATCAGGGTTTCCGAAAAGCGCGTGTATCACGCTTGATTGACAAGAACGACGGGAACCTCCGTCTCGGGCGCGACGTTTCGCGATGGTTGAAATTCAGCCGGAGGAGGAAACAATCATGGCACCCAAAATCACGATCGCAGCCAGCACCGCCATCTGTGCCCTGTCGGCCAGCATGGCAATCGCGCAATCCGGATCTGCAAGCGACAATGGCACCGCGAACGAGCGCAGCCCCGACACGGTGACCTGCGCGGACATCACCGCGATGGAGACGGCGCTGGTGCCGGGCACCTTGTATTACATCGCCGGATACAAGGAAGGCAGCGGTTCGGGAACGTCGATGGGCGAAAGCAGCGCGCCGACGGAGTCTGCAGAGGCTTCAGAGGCTGCATCCGGGGACGCAGCGGCGACGACTGCGGCAGATGGAAGCACGGTGACAAGCGACGCCAACACCTCTGCCGACAGCGACACCGATGAGACTGCCGCCGACGCGATGACATCCGCAGACGGCAGCCAGATCACCTCGGACGCAAACACATCGGCATCCACGACCGGTGAAGGAGAGTCGGACAGCAGTCAGGCGGCGGATACTGCCGGCGATCAGTCCGGGACCCCGGACGGAGACGTCACGATCGTGCGCGTCAGTGGAATGTTCGAAATCCCCGTCGAAGAGGTGATCACCGTCTGCACCGACAGCCCGGAGATGACGGCGTCCGACGCGATCGAGCAGAAACGCAGCGAGAGCAACGCAGGCTCGACCTCGAACTGACCCTTGCGGGCGTCACAGCCGATGTCGCGCAGAAGGCCGCCGTGCCACGCGAAGAGGATTTGTGATGCCCGCATGCTGCCAGGCTGCGCGGTGGCAGCGTTGGCATACTGAAAAGTAGAGGGGCGGAACCGCCGCCGCCCCGCAATGCGGGACCGCTGCGCTATCCAAGGTAGCCTGGTTCTCAACCTTGTTATTGCTTCCGGCATGGCTATCCGATCCCGCCATATCATTCTCTTTCCGAATTTCTCGCCGACGCGCTATCGCTGACGGCATGGCGAATTTTCGGGTTTTTCTTGCGCCTGCAAATGCCGGCGACCTTCTTCAGAAGCTTCAAGGGGAACCAGACACAATCGTAAGAGGTTGATGTGGACCCACTCGGTATTTTTCTGGAAGTCAGCAGGAGGGTAGCGCCATGACCGATCACTCGCATTCGGATCGCAGCCCTCCTGACGCCATGACCCCGCATCCCCTGGCCCCGCATCCGGGCGCGCTGAGCCGCCGTGGTTTCATCGGCGCGGCGCTTGGGGGCAGTGCCCTGGCCGGTCTGCCGGCGTTTTCCCAGACACAGGACGCGCCATCGCTGAACGAGGTGGAGCGGCAGTTTTTCGGCGCGACCGAATGGCAGCAACTCAACGCGCTTTGCGATGCGCTGATCCCTGCCGGCGGTGACGGACCCGGCGCCTTGGAGACGCGGGTGCCAGTCTTCATCGACCGCCAGCTTGCCGGCGATTTCGGCAAGGCCGCGACATGGTACATGGAGGGCCATTCGAGCCTGACGCCGATCCCAATCTCGGGTTCCAGTCCCCTTTAAGTCCGGCACAGATCTACCGCGAGGGGCTGGCCTGGTTCGACGACTGGTGCAGCAGGACCGAGGGCGGCGCGTTCACGGATCTGAACGCCGAGGCGCGTGACCGCGCGGTCAGCGCTCTGATGGACGACAAGGTCGATTTCCCCCCCAAGCTGCGCGATTTCCCCGATTTCCTGCTGAAGCAGACGAAAGAAGGCTATCTGGCCGATCCGCGCCATGGCGGGAATGCCGGGATGGCTGCCTGGACCTATATCGGGTTTCCGGGCGCGCGGGGCAGCTTTCTGCCCTGGACCGATGAATCGAGAGACGATGCGGAATATCCGCTTGGGCCGGTATCGATCAGCGGGGAGCGCGCGTGATGGCCACGGACATGCCGAAAAAGGATGTCGTCATCGTCGGATTGGGCTGGACCGGGTCGATCCTGGCGATGGAACTGGCGCAGGACGGGCTGGACATCGTGGCGCTTGAACGCGGGCCGATGCGGCGCACGGTGCCGGATTTCAAGTATCCGGATGTTCTGGACGAATTGACATACTCGCACCGCTTCGAATTGATGCAGCGCCCGCGCGAGTCGACGCTGACCTTGCGGCACACGCCGAACGGCACGGCCCGCCCCTATCGTCGGCTGGGATCGTTCCTGCCGGGTCACGGCGTCGGCGGTGCCGGCACCCACTGGAACGGCCAGACCTGGCGCCCCCAGGCCGCCGAGTTGCGCCTGAACAGCTATGTGACCGAAACATTCGGCGCCGATGTGATGCCCGAAGGCATGCAGATCCAGGACTGGGGCGTCACCTATGACGAGCTTGAGCCGCATTTCGACCGGTTCGAGCGGTTGATCGGCTGCACGGGCCTTGCCGGCAACCTGAACGGCGAGATCCGTGAGGGCGGCAACCCGTTCGAGGCCCCGCGCAGCGCCGAATACCCGCTGCCGCCGCTGCCGCAGACCAGTGCGGGACGGCGCTTCAAGGAGACCGCCGAAAGCCTTGGCCTGCACCCGTTCCCAAGGCCGGGCGGCAACGCGTCGCGCGCCTACAAGAACGAATACGGGATGCAGCTTGGGCCGTGCAGCTATTGCGGGTTCTGCGAATGGTATGGCTGCTACAACTATTCCAAGGCCACACCGCATACCTGCGTGCTTGACGCGCTGTATCGGCAGAAGAACGTCGAGATCCGCACCGGCGCGAACGTCATGAAGGTCGAACTTGCCGAAGACGGCAAGACGGCGACCGGCGTCACCTATCTGACCGACGATGGCGAAGAACATTTCCAGCCGGCTGATCTTGTGCTGATCTGCGCCTATTCCCTGCATTCCGTTCATCTGATGCTGCTGTCAGGGATCGGTCAGCCCTACGACCCCACCACGGGCGAAGGGGTCACGGGCCGCAACTATTCCTATCAGATGATGGGCAGCACCAGCGTGTTCTTCGAGGACGCCGATTTCAAGCCCTATGTCGGGGCCGGCATCGATGGCTATTCGATCCTCGATTACGGGATCGAACAGATCGATTTCGCCCGGGAAGGCTTTGTCGGCGGCAGCTATATCACCGTCGGCCACACCAACGGTCAACCGATCAAGTCAATGAGCCTGCCCGAAGGGACACCGAAATGGGGCGCAGGCTGGAAGCAGGCGATCGGCAAATGGTATGGCAAATCGCTGTCAATCGGCAGCCACGGCTCGAACATGAGCTATCGCGACTGCTATCTGGACCTCGATCCGACCTACAGGGACCCGTTTGGACGCCCGCTTCTGCGGATGACCTTCGACTGGAAGCCGAACGACATCGCGATGACGCAATTCATGAAGCGTCAGACCGAAAGGATCGCCCGCGCCATGAACGGATCAAGCTGGAACTCCAGCTACAAGGACGCAGACAGCCATTACGACATCCGCCCCTATCAGACGACGCATAACGTCGGCGGCGCGCCGATGGGCGACGATCCGAAAACCAGCGCCGTCAACCGGTATCTGCAAAGCTGGGACGTGCATAACGTCTTCGTGTCGGGGGCGTCGGCGTTTCCGCAGAACATCCAGTTCAACCCGACCGGAACCGTCGGCGCGCTGACCTATTGGATGGCCGAGGCGATCCGCAAGGATTACCTGCCGAACCCGCGGCCCTTAATGCAGGGAGTCTGAGCCATGAGACTGTTCTTGCGGATTGTCGCGGGTCTGGTCCTTCTGGGTCTTCTGGTCGTGGTGGCGCTGATCCTCTGGCCGCTTCGCCTGACCGCGCCGGAGCGGCTGACCGTCGCAGACGACGCGATGGCCTGGCCTGCGGTCGAAAAGGAAGATTATCCCCGCCTCGCGGTCGTTGCCGCCGACTGCGCGGCCTGCCACACCGCGGATGATGGCGCGCGGTTCGCGGGCGGACGGGCATTTCCCACCCCGATGGGCACGATCTATTCGTCCAATATCACGCCCGACGACGAAACCGGCATCGGCGGGTACACGCTGGACGAATTTCGCGCGGCGTTGGTGGACGGGGTGCGCGGCGACGGTGCCCATCTTTACCCCGCCATGCCCTACACCAATTACCGCAAGCTGGCGGAAAGGGATGTCGCGGCGATCTATGATTACATGATGAACCAGGTCGAGCCGGTGCGGAACACGCCGCCGGAAGACGAGATGACCTTTCCCTTCAACCTGCGCTTTGGCATCAGGGCATGGAAATGGGTGTCGCTGCCCCGGCCCGGCTTTACAGCCGCCAGCGATGATCCGGTGCTGGCCCGGGGTGCCTATCTGGTCGAGGGGCCAGAGCATTGCGGCGCCTGCCACAGCCCGCGCAATGCCCTGTTCGTCCAGTCAGGCTATGATGCCTCGGACCCCGATTTCCTGTCGGGCGGAGAGCTGAACGGATGGCCCGTCCCCTCGCTTCGAGGCGAGGACGGCGCACCGGCAACCTGGTCGGAACAGGCGCTGACCGACTATCTGCGCACCGGGCGCAACGCCGCATCCGGGGTCGGAGGCGAGATGACCCTGGTTGTTGAACACTCGCTGCAGGAACTGCCCGACAGCGACGTCGCGGCCATCGTGGCCTATCTGCGGGCGCTGGCCCCGAACGGCGGCGGCAGCGACGATGGGCTGCTGGTGACTGCGGACGGCACCCGGGCCGGGGCGCTGCGGGATGCGCAGGACAGCACGGGAACCATCGCCATGCTCAGCGCCGCCGATCCCGATGAGATGGAGCTTGGTGCGCGGCTTTACCTGGACAATTGCAGCGGCTGTCACTTCTCGGACGGGGATGGCAGCGACAGCGTTGTACCGCGACTTGACGGGAACCGCATCGTGAACGCCGACTCGCCCGTGGGCCTGATCAAGACCATCCTGGACGGTGCCGAATTGCCCTCGACGCATCTCGCCCCCTACGCGTTGGCGATGCCGGGATTCGCCGACCGGCTGGACGATGCCGAGGTGGCCGAGCTGGCAAGTTTCGTGCGCCGCGCCTGGTCGAACGACGCCCCGCCGGTCGAGGCCGATGCGATCGGTCAGTATCGGGAGTGACGCGCCGGTCAGATTTCCAAGACGCTTGACCGCGTCAATTCCGCCGAGGAAGGATGAGCAGGAGGACACGAGATCCGGTTACCACTTGCGAGGCAGGGTTCAGCGGATATCGCGGTTTGATTGTCGGAGGTTTGGGGACGAGGAACAAGCAGAGGTGATAAAATCCGCGCGCGATTGCCGTTTTGCAACGGCGATCCGGCGGGTTTCCTTGAATGGCGACGGACTGGAATATGGCGCAGATATTCCGCAAATCAGGCGACACGTTTCTTCGGCTTGGGCTGGCTGCTTTGATCGGCATTCCCCTGATCGCCGCGATGCTGGGCATGGTTCTTGTCCGGTCGGAATATGTGACCGGACAGGATCGTACGCCGACCCAGCCTGTGCCCTTCAGCCATGCGCATCACACCGCCGAGATCGGGATCGACTGCCGCTATTGCCATATCGGTGTCGAAACCTCTGCACGCGCAGGCATTCCCCCGACATCGACCTGCATGACCTGCCACAGCCAGTTGTGGACCGAGGCCGACATGCTGGCGCCGGTGCGCGAAACCTATGTCAGCGGCGCGCGGCTGGAATGGGCGCCGGTGAACACGTTGCCGGATTACGTCTATTTCGATCACTCGATCCATGTCGCCAAGGGCGTCGCGTGCACCACCTGTCACGGCCCCGTCGGCGACATGAAGCTGATGCGTCAGCACGCGCCGCTTACAATGGGTTGGTGCCTTGATTGTCATCGCGCGCCGGGGCCGAACCTGTCACCGCGCGCTGCGTTATTCTCGCCGATCCCTGCCGAAACCGCGACAGCCGACATCGCGGCGCTGCTGGCGGAATACCATGTCAGCGACAGCGGGCTGACCGATTGCTCGGTGTGCCACCGATGAAGGGCGCAGGAACCTCACGGCGCGATGCGCTCAAGCTTTTTTCCGGCGGTGCTGCGGCGCTGATCGCGGGGTGCCGCCCCGCCGGCGCGGGAATCGTGCCCTATCGCGACATGCCCGAAGGCATGGTACCGGGCAAGCCGCTGTTCTTCGCCACCTCGCTGCCGCTGGCGGGGGCGGGGCGCGGTGTGCTGATCGAAAGCCACGAGGGCCGCCCGGCCAAGGTGCATGGCAACCCTGCCCACCCCGGCAGTCTGGGCGGCACCGACGTGTTTGCCGAGGCTGCGGTGCTGGATCTGTTCGATCCCTCCCGGTCCACCGCGCCGCTGCGTGAGGGGCGCCCGACCGGCTGGGGCGCGCTGGCGGCGGAACTGGCGCGCCTGTCCGGGACTGATGGCGCGGTGCTGCTGACCGGGCCGGTCGGTTCGCCGACGATGGCGCGCCAGATCGCCCGGCTGCTGACGGCGCGGCCCGGGCTGCGCCACGTGTCCTACAGAACCGCCGCCCCTGCGCTGTGCAGCGATACCCACCAGCTTTGGCCGGATTGGGGCGCGCTCGATGCCGTGGTCAGTGTTGGCGCCGACCCGCTGGGGCCGGGACCGACTCAGATCGCCTTTGCCAAGGGCTGGGCGCAGGCCAGACGCGACCGGCGCGGCGTGTTCCGTTCCCATGTGTTCGAGGCAGGCCCGAGCCTGACCGGCGCGCATGCCGACCGTCGCACTGCTCTGCGCCCCTCGCAGATGTCCGCAGTGGCGCAGGCGCTGCAGGCCGCGCTTGACGGGGGCGCGGTCGAAACCCCGGCGGTCGCCGCCGCGGCGCGGGCGCTGCAACGCGCCGACGGTCGCGCCGCGGTGTTGCCCGGTCCGGATCTGTCCGGCGCTGCAAGGGCGGCGGTGGACCGGATCAATGCCCGCATCGGCGCGCCGCTGCGCCGCCTGCGCCCGTTCGATGTCTGGGACGATCTTGCGCCCGAACCGGTGGAAACGCTGCTGCAGGACATGCAGTCGGGCCAGGTTCCCGCGCTGATCGTTCTGGGGGCGAACCCGGTCTATGATCTGGGTGCGGGGTTCGCCGCCGCAATTTCGCGCGTTCCGCAGCGGCTGCATTTCGGTCGGCACGTGGATGAGACCGCGAATGCCTGCATCTGGCACGGCCCGCTGCATGATCCGCTGGAAGACTGGTCCGATCTGCGCGGCCCCGACGGCACGGTCGGGCTGGTGCAGCCCTTGATCGCGCCGCTGCATGACAGCCGCTCGGCCCACGAGGTTCTGGCGATGATGCAGGGACCTGCTGCGGCGTCCCCCCATGCCATCCTGCGCGAGACATGGGCAGAGGCTTGGGGCATGGACGGGTTCGAGGATCGCTGGATGCGCGCCCTGCATGACGGTGTGGTCGCAGGCACCGGCCCGGAGGAGGTCGCGGCGGCCGCATCTGCCGGCCCGGCCCGGCCCGCCGCCGCCCCCGCAGGCACGCTTGAAACAACGCGCTGCCCGTCGCCTTCGGTGCTGGACGGCAGCTTTGCCGCCAACGCCTGGCTTCAGGAATGTCCCGATCCCTTCACCAAGCAGGTTTGGGGCAACGCGGTCTGGCTTTCCCCCCAGGATGCGGGCGACATCGCCGATGGCGATCTTGTGGAACTGTCGTCGGACGGCGACCGCGTGATCCTGCCCGCGATCGTGGTCAAGGGGCAGGCGCAGGGCTGCGTGACGCTGCATATCGGATATGGCCGCGACGCCGCCGGCCCGATCGGCAGCGGCATCGGGGCGCGGGTGCAGGATCTTGGCCCCTTCGTCACGCTGCGCCCGACGGGCGAACGCGCGGCACTGGCGCGGGTGCAGAGCGATTTCGGCCAGCACGGGCGCGAGATCCTGAAACTGGCACACAGCGTCCCGTCCGAACCGCCTGCGCAAAGGCCGTCGTTCTACGCCCCCCGCGAAAGCGAGGGCCATGCCTGGGGCATGGTGATCGACACCGACGCCTGCATCGGTTGCAACGCCTGCATGATCGCCTGCCAGTCCGAGAACAACATCCCCGTCGTCGGTCCCGACGAGATCGGCCGCGGGCGCAACATGCAGTGGATGCGGGTGGACCGCTATGACCTCGACACCGGCGGCAGCGGGTTTCAGCCCGTGCCGTGCATGCATTGCGAACAGGCCCCGTGCGAGCCTGTCTGCCCGGTCGAGGCGTCGGTGCATGACAGCGAAGGGCTGAACGTGCAGGTCTATAACCGCTGCATCGGCACGCGGTTCTGTCAGGCCAACTGCCCCTACAAGGTGCGGCATTTCAACTTCTACGACTATGCCGACAAGCAGGCATTCGAGAATCAGGGCGCCGACCTGCTGCAAGCGCTGCGCAACCCCGATGTCAGCGTGCGCGCGCGCGGTGTGATGGAGAAATGCACCTATTGCGTGCAGCGCATCTCGGCCGCCCGCCGCGAGGCGAAGAAGGAGAACCGCGACATCGCCGATGGAGAGGTCGTGACCGCCTGCCAGGCCGCCTGTCCGGCGGAGGCGATCCGCTTTGGCGACCTGAACGATCCCGGCGCCGCGGTCACCGCCGCCAAGGCCGATCCGCGCCATTATACGCTGCTGGACGAACTCGGCACGCGGCCGCGCACCACCTATCTGGCCCGCGTGGTGCCGGGGGACGAGGGATGAGCCGCTATCTGCCCGATCTGTCCCGGGCCAAGATCACCGACTCGGTGGCCACACCGCTGCTGGAACAGCATTTCGGGCGCGGCTGGTGGACGGGCTTCCTGGTCTCGCTGGCGCTGACGGTCGTGATGGGGGTCAGCATCGTGTGGCTGCTGTTGCAGGGGGTCGGCATCTGGGGCGTGAACACCGCCAATGTGTGGGGCTTTGCGCTGGCGAACTATGTCTGGTGGATCGGCATCGGCAACGCGGGCACGCTGATTTCCTCGATGCTGCTGCTGACGCGGCAACGCTGGCGCGCAAGCGTCAGCCGCTTTGCCGAAGGCATGACGCTGTTTGCCGCCGCCATCGCCGGGCTTTTCCCGATCTTTCACCTTGGGCGGCCATGGCTGTTCTATTGGCTGGTGCCCTATCCCGACACGATGGGCGTCTATCCGCAGTGGCGCAGCCCGCTGGTCTGGGATTTCTTCGCCATCGCCAGCTATCTGCTGTTCTCGCTGATGTTCTGGTATACCGGCGCGCTGCCCGATTTCGCGACGATGCGCGACCGGGCAAGAACGCGCGGGCGGCAGGTGTTCTTCGGCGTGCTGGCGATGGGCTGGCGCAATTCGGCACGTCACTGGAAGATCTATCAAAGCTATTACACCGCGATGGCCGCGCTTGGCGTGCCGCTGGTCGTGTCGGTGCATTCGGTCGTCGGTCTCGATTTCGCGGCCGGGCTGATGCCCGGCTGGCAAGAGACGATCTTTCCGCCCTATTTCGTCGTCGGCGCGATGTATTCGGGTTTTGCGATGGTGGTGGTGCTTGCCGCCGCGATCCGCCGGGCGCTGGGGCTTCAGGCGCTGATCACAACCGCGCATTTCGATGTCATGGGCAAGGTGCTGCTGTTCGGCGCGCTGGTGTTGTCGCTGTCCTATGCCAGCGAATGGTTCTTTGCCTGGTACGGGCAGGAAAAGGCCGACATCTATGTGGTCTGGTGGCAGTTCTTTGGCACCTACGGCCCGATCTACATCGCCATGCTGGTCTGCAACTGCCTGATCCCGCAGCTGTTCTGGTTCCCGCTGTTCCGCCGCTCGCTGCCCTGGATCGTGGGTATCTCGATCCTGATCAATGTCGGCATGTGGCTGGAGCGAATCCTGATCGTCGCTGTCACGCCTGCGCGCGGTCACCTGCCGGCGCAATGGTCGATCTATTGGCCGACGATCTGGGACTGGCTGCTGCTGGCGGGCTCGCTGGGGTTCTTTTCGCTGATGTTCTTCCTGTTCGTGCGGCTGGTTCCGGTCGCCTCGATGCACGAGGTCAAGGCCCGCATCCATCAGGAGGCCGCGCGATGACCCGTCTGCTGCTGGTCTTCGACGATCCTGCGGCGCTGGTCGCGGCGGCGCGGCAGTTGCGCGGGAATGGCGTCGCCGACATGGACGCGCATGTGCCGTTTCACATGCCGGAACTGGACGCGGTGCTGGACCTGACCGAGCCGCCGGTGCGGGCGATCATGCTGGGCGCCGCGCTGATCGTGGGCGCGCTGACATGGGGGCTGCAATGGTGGACGGCGACCCGGTGGTATTCGATCAATTCCGGCGGGCGGCCCGACAATTCCTGGCAGATCTTCACCTTCGCAGTGTTCGAGATGGGCGTGCTGGCCGCGGCCTTTGCCGGGCTGATCGCCATGTTCGCCTGCTGCGGTCTGCCGCGCCTGCATCACCCGTTCTTTGCTACGGCGACGACCGAGCGGGCCAGCGACGATCTGTTCTATCTCAGCCTGCCGGATGACGACACGGTGCCCGACCGCATCGCGCTGTCGCGCCTTTCCGGCCTGCGCCAGATCGTCGAGGTGGCGTCATGATCCGCCGTGCCGCGATTCTGCTGGCCCTTGCCGCCCTTGCCGCCTGCAGGGAGGACATGGTCGAGCAGCCGAAATTCACCTATCTGGACCCGTCGGAGATCTGGGCCGATGGCGCCTCGGCCCGCCCGCTGGTGGCAGGCACGGTGGCGCGCGGTGCAGTGGCGGCGCAAGACGCGCTGTCAGGCCCGCCCGCGATCACGGCCGATCTCCTGACGCGCGGGCGCGAGCGTTACGATATCTTCTGCGCGCCCTGTCACGGTCTGACCGGGGCGGGCGACGGGCGGGTGGTCCGACGCGGCTTTCCGGCGCCGCCATCCTATATGACCGCGCGGCTGCGGGCGGCGCCGGCGCGGCATTTCGTTCAGGTGATGACGCATGGTTACGGGGTGATGTATCCCTATGCGGATCGTGTGCCGCCGCCGGATCGTTGGGCGATCGCGGCCTATATCCGCGCCCTGCAACACGCCGCCCCCGAGGTGCCGCCCGAGGCACCGGCGCGCGGCGCGGTCCCGATCGGAGGGCAGGATGATCGCTGAGATGCACCATGACCGAAGATCCCCGGTATGGGTCTGGACGCTGGCCGCGTCGGTGGCCGCAATCCTTGCGGGGGTGCTGGTGCTTGATGCCGGCGCGCTGGCGCGCGGGGCGCTGACGGGCTGGCTGTTCTGCCTGTCGGTCTGCACCGGCGCGGCGGTCTGGCTGCTGATCGGGTCGCTGACCGGCGGCCAGTGGCTGGCCCTTGCAGCGCCGGTACTGACCACATTGGCGCGCTGGACATGGGCGGTGGCGCTGTGCGGGGTGGCGTTCGTCGCATTCGGGCCGGTGCTGTTTCCGTGGTGGCAGGGTGGAACCGAACCGGCGCTGTGGTTCGACACAACCTTCTTTGCGCTGCGCGGCGCGGGGGTTTTGATCCTGTGGGCCGTTCTGGGATTCGTTGCCGCTCGCCCGCTGCCCCCGCCCGTCGCGGCGCTGGCGCTGACCCTGCACGGGCTGGCGGTATCGGTGGCGGGCACGGATTGGGTCCTGTCGCTTGATCCCGGCTTTGTCTCGACCGCATTCGGCGCGCATCTGGCGGTGCTGCAACTGGCGCTGGCGCTGGCGGCGGTGGCGGCGCTGTCGGGCGGGAATGGCGATATCGGCGGGCTGCTGCTGGCCTGCGTCCTGGGGGTCTTTTATCTTGGCGCCATGGAATACGTCGTCAGCTGGTCCGGCAATCTGCCGCACAAGGCGGCGTGGTATCTGGCGCGGCAGGATGGCTGGGGGCTGGCCTGGCTGTGGCTGTCCTTTCTTGTCGGTGTCGCCTTGCCGTTCGCGGCGCTGCTGTCCACCCGCATCCGCCACGACCCGGCGGCGCTGCGCATGATCGGCAGTGCCATGATGGTCGGCGGATTGGCTCATCTGATCTGGCTGGTCGGGCCGCAGGGCGGCATGATCGGACTGATGGCGGTCGCGACCACCGGCGCGGCCCTGTCACTGGCCTTTCTGATCGCCGGAGGGCGCCATGCGCGATGAGCCCGGAGTCGAGCCGAACCTGTTTCCCGCGCGCTGGACCGTGGCGGTGATCCTGGGCATCGCGGGGTTCGCGGCGCTTTGCGTGACGCTGATCTGGCTGTTCTATCCGGCTGCCCGCGACATGCAGGCCAAGACGCCGACGGGTTTTGCGCCGCCGGGGCTGGAAACCTATCCGGTCGATGCGTTTCGCGCCTATGAGGCGGCCGAGCAGGCCCGCCTTGCCGGGGCCGAGGGACGGCTTCCCATCGAAGACGCCATGGCCGCGGTCGTGCAACGCGGCACGCTGGATGGCGCGCCATGATCCGCGCGTTCCTGCTGTTGCTGATGCTGGCCGGTCCGGCGATGGCGGGGCTGACGCAGCAGCAGCTTGACCGCGTGCGCGTCGATCTGCCGCAAGATGCGGCGCTGGATCTGGCGCCCGGCCTTCCGGCGGTTCTGATCTTTGCCGATTTCGATTGCATCCATCTCTGCGACGCGGTGCTTGCCCAGACGGCGGGGCTGCTTGCGGAAACCGGGCTTGCACCCGCAGAGGATTACACGCTGATCGTTGTCGGCCTGGACCCGCGCGACGATGCCGCGATGGCGCAGGATTTCGTCGCGCGCCAGACACCCGCCCCCCTGCGGTCTGCCATTCGCGTCATGCAGCCCGACCGGCCCGCGCTGAAGCGGATGACCGCCGCGCTTGGCTATGGCTTTGTGTTCGATGCGGAGACGGGCCAGTTCGCCCATCCCGCCGCGCGCTTCGTCCTGACCAAGGATGGCCGGGTCAGCGCGGTCCTGCCCGCCTTCGATGCCGCGCCCGAGGATTTGCGCGGTGCGATCCTGGGCGCGCGCCACGGCACAGGTGCCATCGCGACCCGGCTGATCCTGCTTTGCTATGGCTTCGATCCGGTCACGGGGCGCTATTCGCTGGTGATATGGCGGCTGCTGACGGTGCTCAGCGCGCTGACGCTGCTGATCCTTGGCGCGTGGCTGGGCATCGCCATCTGGCGCGAAAGGGGGACGGCATGAGCGATGCGATCTGGTCCCGGGCCGGAGCCCATGCCGAAAGCTTCGATCGGCTGTTCACCGTGCTGACCGGATTTTCGGTGCTGATCCTGCTGCTGGTCGCGGGTTTGATCGTCGGCTTCTCGATCCGCTTTCGCAGCGGCAGCAAGGTCACGCGCCACAAGGTGTCGCGTCTGATCCATCGCGAAATCGAGATCGGCTGGATCGCCGCCACCGCCATCGTCGCGCTGTTCTTTTTCTGGTGGACAACCTCGGCCAACCTGCAACAGGCCGCCGCACCTGCCGGCGCGATGGAAATCCACATCGAGGCCAAGCAGTGGATGTGGAAGGCCAGCCACCCTGACGGCACGCGCGAGATATCCACGCTGCACGTGCCGGCGGGGCAGCCGGTGCGGCTGTATCTGAACAGCCAGGACGTGATCCATTCCTTCTTCGTCCCGGCCTTCCGGCTGAAACAGGACGTGGTCCCGGGACGCACGGCGACGATGTGGTTCCGCGCCGACCGCGCCGGCACCTATCCGCTGCTGTGCGCGGAATATTGCGGCACCGGTCATTCGCGCATGCTGGGCGAGATCGTGGTGATGGAACCGGCGGATTTCGCCGCATGGCTGGACAGCCGCCCCCAGGGCGGGGGCATGATCGCGGCGGGACGGATGCTGTTCACCTCGGTCGGCTGTTCGGGGTGCCACGCCCCAGGCTCAACGGTTCACGCGCCGGATCTTGACGGGCTTTACGGGCGGCAGGTGCCGCTGGCGGACGGGCGGGTGGTGACGGCGGATGCGGCCTATATCCAGGACTCCATCCTGCTGCCGCGCCGCGACATCGTTGCGGGCTATGCGCCGATCATGCCCGATTTCGCGGATCTTCTGGACGAGGACGAGGTCGCGGCGCTGGTCGCCTATATCCGCAGCCTGAAAGGGGACGCCTCATGACCGATGCCGCCCGGCCCGGAACCCCCGATCGCGGCTATTCGCTGCCGCCCAGCTATCTGAATGCCGGAACGACGCTGAAATCCTGGCTGCTGACCACGGATCACAAGCGGATCGGGCTGCTGTATCTGGCCTCGATCACGGTCTTTTTCATGATCGGCGGCATCGCCGCTGCGGTGATGCGGACCGAGCTGATGACACCGGCGGGCGATCTGGTGTCGGCCGATACGTATAACCGGCTGTTCACGCTGCACGGCGTCATCATGGTGTGGTTCTTCCTGATCCCGGCGGTGCCGACGACGCTGGGCAATTTCGTGCTGCCGCTGGCCATCGGGGCGCGCGACGTGGCCTTTCCGCGGCTGAACCTGTTCAGCTGGTATCTCAACATCGCCGGCGGCAGCCTGGCGCTGAGCGCGCTTCTGCTGGGCGGCGTCGATACCGGCTGGACCTTCTACACGCCCTATTCGACGCTGTATTCGAACAGCTATGTCACGCTCGCCGCCGCAGGGGTGTTCGTGGCCGGGTTCTCCTCGATCGCGACGGGGCTGAACTTCATCGTCACCGTCCACACGCAGCGCACCGAGGGGATGGGCTGGATGCGGCTGCCGCTGTTCGTATGGTCGATCTATGCCACCTCGATCATCCTGGTGCTGGCCACGCCCGCGCTGGCCATCGTGCTGGCCATGATCGTGGGCGAGCGGGTGTTCGATCTGGGCCTGTTCGACCCGCGCCGGGGCGGCGATCCGATCCTGTTCCAGCACATCTTCTGGTTCTATTCGCACCCGGCGGTCTACATCATGATCCTGCCCGGCATGGGCGTCGTGACCGAGGTGCTGACCTGTTTCTCGCGCCGCAAGGTGTTCGGCTATGAGGCGATGGTGTTCGCGATCCTGGGCATCGCCATCTTCGGCTTCTTCGTCTGGGGCCACCACATGTTCGTGTCGGGGCAATCGACCTTTGCCAGCCTGATCTTCTCGCTTCTCAGCTTCGTCATCGCCGTTCCCTCGGCGATCAAGGTGTTCAACTGGTCGGCCACGCTTTACGGCGGACATATCACCTTCGAGGCGTCGATGCTGTATGCTCTGGGCTTCGTCGGCCTGTTCACCATGGGCGGGCTGACGGGGCTGTTTCTGGCGTCGATCCCCATCGACGTGCATGTGACGGACACCTATTTCATCGTCGCGCATTTCCATTACATCATGGTCGGCGGCATGGTCTCGGCCTTCTTTGCGGGGCTGCATTTCTGGTGGCCCAAGATCACGGGGCGGATGTATTCCGAAGGCTTTGCGCGCGCCGCGGCGCTGCTGATGTTCGTGGGCTTCAACGTCACCTTCTTTCCGCAGTTCATCCTGGGCTTCATGGGGATGCCGCGCCGTTACTGGAGCTATCCGCCCGAATTCCAGATCCTGAACCTGATGTCGTCCTTCGGCGCGATGATCCTGACGCTGGCCTATGCGCTGCCGATGATCTACTTCGCATTGTCGCTGTGGCGCGGGCGGATGGCGGGCGACAACCCCTGGCGCGCGACGGGGCTGGAATGGGCCACGGCCTCGCCGCCCCCGCGCGAGAATTTCGTGCAGCGCCCGGTGGTGGACAGGGCCCCCTATGACTATCACCCCGCCCACGGGGAGCCGACCGAGCGCGAGGATGATCCGGACCGCGAAAAGCGCGACGACAGGCCGGAGGACCCGGCATGAGCAACCTGCACGAACCGTTCCAGACGCTTGCGCGACAACGCAACGCCGCCGAATTCGGCATCTGGATCTTTCTTGCGTCCGAACTGGTGTTCTTCGGCGGGCTGTTCACCTGCTATTCCGTCTACCGGCTTCTTTATCCGCAAGGCTTCCTTGCCGCGGGCGCCGAGACGAACCTGATCATCGGCACCGCGAACACCGCGATCCTGCTGACGTCCAGCGCGACGATGGCCGTCGCCGTCTGGGCCGGGCGCGCAGGGCTGCGCCGGCACGTCCTGTGGGGGCTGTGCCTGACCGCGATGCTGGGCGTCGGGTTCATGGTGCTGAAGGCCGTGGAATATGCCGAGGATATCCGCAAGGGCCTTGTGCCCGGCGCAGGTTTCGCCATGTCCGAACGCGGCGCCGAGATCTTCTTTTCCTTTTACTGGATCATGACCGCGATCCATGCGGTTCACCTGACCATCGGCGTGGGCGCGGTCTCGCTTGCGGCGTGGCGTCTGTGGCGTGGCGCGCTGGACTGGCGCGGCACCGCGTTCCTGCACGTTGTGGGGCTTTACTGGCACCTGATCGACCTGATCTGGATTTTCCTGTTTCCGCTGCTTTACCTTCTGGGGAGGGGCGGATGACCGACAAAACGCATCCTGTGCGGCTGTGGCGCAATGCGGCCCTGGTCTGGGTGGCCCTCAGCCTTGCACTGGCCGCGACGGTCGCGGGAGCCTACCTTGACATCGGGATCTGGAAACTGCCGCTGGCACTGGCGATCGCCGCGATCAAGGCGGCACTGGTGGCCGCGATCTTCATGGAACTGACAGGCGCGGGCGCCGGATCGCGCATCGCAGCCCTGGTCGGCCTGCTGTGGCTTGCCCTGATGATGTCGCTGACATTTGCGGATGAGACAACGCGGACCAGGGCGCCCGACGGGTTCAGCCAGAACACGGAATGATCCTGGCTTTCCGCCCCATTCCACGAACCGCATCGCGAAATCACACGGCGGTCATGTCGCTTCTTCGCGTCAGGGCAGCACGACCCCGGCTGCTTCGGCAAGAAACGGACCGCTCAGCAGACCCGCGGCCACCAGAGCCGTCGCCCCAAGCATCGCAACCGCGCCGCTTGCCCGGCCAAGCGTGGCGGGCGCATCGTCCGGCGGGGCGGCGAAATACATCGGTGCGATGACCCGCGCGTAATAGAACAGCGAGATGACCGTGTTTACCACCGCCGCCAGCGCCAGCCACGCATAGCCGCCATTGATCGTCGCGATGAACAACCCCAGCTTGCCCACGAACCCGATCAGCGGCGGGATGCCGACCAGCGACAGGAACGCCACGATCAGCGCCGCCGCCATTGCAGGCCGGATGCGCGCAAGACCAGTATAATCGCTCAGATCGGTGCGCCCGCGCAGATGGGCGATGATGGCGAACGCGGTCAGGTTGGCCAGTGCATAGGCCGCGAGGAACCAGATCAGCGAGGGCAGAGCGCGCGGGGCGAGATCGGCCACCGCCACCGCCATCAGCGCATAGCCCGATTGCGACACCGACGACCAGCCGATCAGCCGCCGCACATCGGTTTGCCAAAGGGCGGCGAGGTTGCCCAGGGTCATCGTCAGAACCGACAGCACGGCGATCAGCGGGCGCAGCATGTCGGCATCGGGGAACAGATGCACCAGCCGGTAAAGCGCCAGCCCCGCGCCGATCTTGGGCACCACGGTCAGAAACGCCGCCGCCGGCACCGGCGCACCTTCGGCCACGTCGGGCATCCACGCATGGCCCGGCACCGCCCCCAGCTTGAAGGCAAGGCCGCTGACGATCAGCGCAAGTCCCGTCAGCGCCAGCGGCGACGAAAGATCCGCGCCCTTCAGCGTTGCATAATCGCTGGTGCCAGCCATGCCCATCACCAGGATCACCCCGATCACCAGCAAAGCGTTGGCCAGCGCGCCGATCAGGAAATATTTCATCCCCGCCTCGACCGACAGCGCCCAGTCGCGGTGCCAAGCGGCCAGCACATAGCCGGTGACCGAGGACAGCAGCACCGCCATGACAAGCTGCATCAGGTCCGCCGCGCCTGCCATGGCGATGGCGCCGAGCGCGGAAAACAGCGTCATGGTGTAGAACTCGCCATGCCGCCGATCCTGTTCGAACCAGCGCGGCGCGAGGATCAGGCACAGCGCCGTCGCGACCGCGATCATCCCCCGCGCCCAGAGGGTCACGCCATCCAGCGCCCAGGTGCCCGAGAAGGTCAGCCGTGCGGCGTCCGCCTGCGCGAAGGCCCAGAGCGCAGCCACCGCCAGCGCGACAAGGGCAGGGGCCAGGCACCAGCCCAACCGCCGCTGCGGCAGCACCATCGCGCAGAGCAGCGCCGCGATGGCCCCCGCGATCAATGCGATCTCGGGGCCAAGATCGGCGACGGGCATCTCAGCCGCCCCCGAAGGTCAGCGCCGCGTCCGCCCCGATCATGTCCAGCAGCCAGGCCGGCCAGACCCCGATCAGCACGACAAGTGCCAGAAGGGCTGCGAGAATGCAGATTTCCGCGCGCGTCAGGTCGGTAAAGCCGTCGAGCAAAGGCGGCCTGTCGCCGAAGAAGATCCGTTGCAGCATGCCAAGGAACAAGGCCGCCGTGACAATCAGGCCCAGCAGCGCCAGCGCCGCCAGCCACGGCCAGACGGCAAAGGCGCCGATGAAGATCTGCACCTCGGCCACGAAACCGGCCAGCCCCGGCAGGCCGAGCGAGGCGAAGCTCGCCAGCCCCATCGCCGCCATCATGCGCGGTGCATTGCCCGCCAGCCCGCCGTAATGGCCGAGGTCATACTCTTGCGTGCGCGCCCAGAACGCCCCCGCGATCAGGAACAGCGCACCGGTGATCAGGCCGTGTGCCACCATCTCGACCATGGCGCCGGTCAGCGCCAGATCGCGCGCGGCCTCGTGCCCGGTGACGGCCGAGCCTGCGACGGCGATGCCCAGCACCGCATAGCCCATGTGGTTCACGGAGGTATAGGCGATGCGCCGCTTCAGGTTCTCCTGCGCGAAGGCGACGATGCTGCCCCACAGGATCGAGATGAGCGCGACGATGCCGATGGCCAGCGCATACGTCGCAAAGGTCTCGCGCATCATCTGCATGGCGATGCGCACAAGGCCATAGGTGCCCATCTTCAGCAGCACCCCCGCAAGGATCGCCGAGGCCGGTCCCGGCGCGTCCACATGCGCCGGCGGCAGCCAGGTGTGCACCGGAAAGAGTGGCGTCTTGATGGCGAAGCCGATGACGAAGCCCAGAAGGATCAGGCCCGCGCGCAGATCCATCCCCGCCACCGGCTGCAACGCGATCAGATCGCGCATGTCGAAGGTCAGCGGATCGGTCATCAGCACCAGCGCGATGATCGCCAGCAGGATCAGCAGCGATCCGGCCAGCGTGTAGAGAAAGAATTTCAGCGCCGCGCGCTGCGCATCGCCATGCCCCCAGCGGCCGATCAGGAAATACATCCCCACCAGGCTGAGATCGAAGAACACGTAAAAAAGCAGCAGATCGAGCGTCAGGAACAGTCCCAGCGAGGCGCCTTCCAGAAACAGGAACCACGCGTAATATTGCCGTGCGTTCACCTCGCGCTCCATCGGCCAGGCGATGGCGGCGACGAACAAAAGCCCGCTCATCAGCGCCAGCGGCAGCGAGATGCCATCGACGCCGACGCGCCAGGCGACGCCGAGAGCCGGAATCCACGGCGCTTCCTGCACCGCCTGAAACCCGCCGCCCTGAGTGAAGCCTGCCCAGACCACGACCAGCGCCAGCAGCGCCAGCGCCGCCGTGGCGATGGCGATGGCGCGTGACACACGCGCCGAAAGGGGCGCAAACGCCAGCAGAGTGGCGGCGGCGAAAGGCAACACGATGGCGAAAGTCAGCATGTCAGAGCTTTCCCAGAATCAGCATCAGAATGGCCAGCAGCGCACCGATCCCGAATATCGCGTAATAATGATGCGACAGTCCGTTTTGCAGCCGCCGCGCATCCGCGCCGCTGCGCGCGGCGAGGCGCGCGGCGCCTTCTGGCAGACCGTCGCTCAGCCTCTCGCCGGGGCCCCCGCTCAACCGTGCAAGCGCGCGCGTCATGGCGGTAATTTGCCATACGGCCGCATTGATCAGTCTTTGATCGGCCTGCATCGCGCCCCAGGCCCGCTGTCCGCCGCGCGCGACACTTCGCGCGCCCCAGGCCGCGCCGCGCGGGATCGCGTCCAGCACAGTGTCGTCCAGATATGCGGAAAGGGCCGCGAGACGCTCGAATGGCTGCACGATGCGGTGTCCGATCAGCGCAGGCAGGCCCAGCCAATCGGCGGCTTGCGGTTCTGGCGCAGTCTCGCGCCGCGCCAGCGTCAGCCCCGCCAGCAGGCCCACGGCAAGCAGCGCCAGCGAGGCGGCAATCTCCAGCGCTCCCCCCTCGGGCAGGCGCATCGGCAAAGAGGCCTGCACCGGATCAAGCCACAGCAGGCCCAGCGCGGCGCAGGTCAGCGCCAGCGCACCCAGCGCGGCAATCTCGGGCCAGTGCGGTCGTGCCTTGGGCTCCGCGTCTCCCGGTCCATAGGCCAGAAACCAGAACCGCACGGCATAGGCGGCCGACAGCGCGCCCGCGACCATCACCGCAAGCCCCAGCCAGAGGCTGTGATGGCTGGCGGCGGCGGTGATCTGCTCCTTGCTCCACGCCGCACCCAAGGGCGGCACGGCAGCCAGCGCCAAAGCGGCCAGCGCAGTCAGCCCGGCTGTCCAGGGCAGGGCGCGCATATATCCCATCTCGTGCAGCCGATAGGTTCCGGCCGCCTCTCCGGCGATGCCAGCCGACAGGAACAGCGGCGCCTTGAACGCGGCATGGGTCACCAGATGCGCCACCGCAACGCCCGGATAACCCGCGCCGACCGCCACGAATATCAGCCCCAGCTGCGCCGAAGTCGACCCCGCCAGCAGCTTTTTCGCGTGCCCCTGCATCACCGCCACAGCACCACCCGTCAGCGCGGTGAGCAGGCCAAGCGCGATCACCGCGCCGCTCCAACCCGGTGCCGGGGCCAGCCACGGATGCAGCCGCGCCAGCAGGTAGGCCCCTGCCGCAACCATCGTCGCCGCATGCAGCAGCGCCGAGACCGAAGACGGGCCGTCCATCGCGCGGAACAGCCACGGCGCGAACGGCCCTTGCCCCGCCTTCGCCCCGGCGGCGATCAGAATTCCGAACGCGGCCAGTGCCAGCGGGACACCATCCAGCCGGCCGAGCGCGGCATAGTCCAGCGCGCCGGCCCCGCTCCATGTCGCCATCAGCGCCAGGAACAGGCCCAGATCGCCCAGCCGCGTCGTCACAAACGCATAGCGTCCCGAGGCCATGTTCGCGCCATCGCGCCACTGGTGCCCGATCAGCGCCCAGGAACAGAAACCCATGACCTCCCATCCGATCAGCAGGGTCAGCAGGTCGGCGGCGACGACCGCCAGTTCCATCGCGCCGATGAATATCAACATCAGGCCCAGCAGCCGCGCCAGCCCGCGCGCCTCCTCATGCGCGGCGGCGAAAACCAGCACCGCCAGCGCCACCGCCGGGACGGTGATCGCGACCGCCCCCGAAAGCGGCGTCAGCGCAAGGTGCAACTCCAGCCCCGCGCCCCAGGCGAAACCGCCCTGCCAGCCCTGCGCGGCGGCCAGCACCGCCAGCAACAGCGTCGCCGCCGCCGCCCCACCGGCCACCAGGCCGAGGCGCAGGCGGCTGCCATCGCCCAAGGACCAGAGCGCCAGCCCGGCCAGCGCCGGAAAGAGGGGGAGCGCCCACAGCATCAATGCCTCATGGTCCTCAGGCTTTCGGTCATGTCCGCCTGCCGCTTGCGATAGACGGCAACGACCAGCGCAAAGCCCACCGCCATCTCGACCGCCATCACCGCCATGACGATGATCGCCAGCAACTGCCCCTCGGGCGCGCCGCCAAGCGAGAACGACCAGAACCCGATCACCGCCAGGATCGCGCCGTTCAGCATCAGCTCCAGCCCCATCATCAGCATGACAAAGCTTTGCTGCGACAGCGCGCCGTAAAGCCCGATACCGATCAGCGCGGCGGCGACGATCAGGACCGACACCAGCGTCATCTCAATGCCCTCCGTGGTGATGATGGCCGCCGCCGTCATCGGGCTTGCGCCCTGCCGGTTCGCCGCCCGGGGTCAGGCCGGGCGGCACCGATCCGGTATCGGATGCGCCATAGCGTCCCGAATGCGCCGACAGCACCACCGCACCGATCATGGTGGCCAGCAGCGTCACGCCCGCCGTCTCGAAGATCAGCATCGACGGGCCCAGCAATTCGTGGCCCAGATTGCGCACGACATCGACACCTTCGGGCACCCGGTGCGACGGCAGGTCCGACAGCAGCACCGCCGCCGACAGCCCGGCAAAGGCGACGATCCCGGCGGCGATGGAAAATCGGTGCTGATGCACCATCACCATCGGGTTCAGCCCGGCGGGGTTCATCATGAACATGACCATGAACAGCGCCATGACCATCATCTCGACCGCCATCATGAAGATCGTGGCGATGCCGATATAAGGCGCGGCCAGCAGCACCGCGATCAGGCCGACGGCGATGAAGGATACCATCAGCTGGAACGAAGCGCGCACCATTGAATCGACGCGGAACACCCGCCAGCCCGACCAGATCGCCAGTGCCGACAGCGCGAGGAAGAGCGCGTCTGTCATGGCAGCACCTCCACCCCCACCAGCGCCAGATTGGCGAAGGACAGGGGCAGCAGCACGACCCAGAGGAAGGTCAGCATCCGCGCGGGGGGCATCCGCGCGAAGAAGCGGCCGGCGGCCACCGTTGCGGCCATCACCGCCAGCGTCTTCAGAAGCAACCAGAGCGGCCCCGGCAGCACCGGACCCAGATGGCCGCCGAGGAAGGCCGTGGCCGCCATGGCCGAGAACGCCACCAGCATCGCGGCGCGCGCGAAGTGCCACAGCGCCAGCGCCGGTCCGCTTTCCTCGGCCGAGGTGCCGCCGGCCAGTTCCGCGCCGTCCGCGTAATCGAACGGCCCGCGCAGGGTGATCGCCAGCCCCAGCGCCATGAACAGCGGCAGGCCCAGCGGCTGGCGGATGACGTTCCAGATCTCGCGCTGCGCCTCGACCACCTCGACCACCGACAGCGATCGTGCCGGCAGCGCCGCGCCGATCAGCACGAACATTGACAGCAGCATCGCCGGCAGGGCGATGGCGACATAGCGATAGGCGCCGATCAGCGGCAGCGGCGCGTTCGGCGACCAGCCGTGCAGGAAGACGACCACCACCGTCAGCGCCTCGCAGGCCCCCCACAGGACGAGGCCGGTCGACAGATTGCTGCCCACCACGCCCGGCGCCAGCGGCACCACCGACAGGCCAACCAGCGCCAGCGCCAGATACCAGCCCGGCGCCAGCAGACGGTTCAGCCGATCGGGTGCCTCGGTGGGCGTGTTCGGACGCAGCAGCAGCGCCGCGCCGTTTCGCAGCGGGCCGATCAGGATTGCGCCGCGACCGGTGCCGATCCGGTCGAACATCGCGGCCATCCAGACCAGCGGCGGCAGCGCCAGCAGCAAGGCAAGCGTGGCGACAATCATGCGGCATGCCTTTCCACGCAGGCGGCGCGCAGGCGCGAAGGCGGGAAACTGGCCAGCCACAGCACGGCCTCGGCCCATTCCAGACCGGGCAGCGCCTCGGACAACGTCCCGGGCGTTTCGGCAACCGCCTCGCCGCGCAGCCATGCCGCAAGCCGCCGCCGCATCCCCGAACCCTTGGGCAGGGCCAGCAGCGCGCCGCGTGCCCGCGCCGCGCGCGGCCCGATCCCCAACAGCCGCAGCATCCGCGCGGCGCAAAGACCGGGCGCATCGCCCTGCACCCCCTGCTCGAAAGGCGGCGAGACCACAGAGGCCGAAACGATCACGTCGCCCTGCAAGGCAAGATCCAGCACAAGCCCGGGCGGCAGCATCGGCAGGAACGGGCCGAACCGCGCGGTATAGGCATCCAGCGCCAATCCGTCGCGGATGTCGTCGGCCGTCATCGCCATCGGGCGGCCATAGGGATCGCCCCCCACCATGCCGCGCCCGCCTTGGCCGTGCGGCCCCAGCCCCTGCCACGGATGCGGCGGCACGTTGGGGCGCTGGTCGGGATCGCTTGCCTCTGCCGCAGCCCGGATTGCGGGCAGGGGATCGTCGCCCGCCACGGCCTCGCCGCGCGCAAACAGCGGCGCGGCCTGCCACCAGACGGTGCCGCGCGGGCGCGGAAGCTGCGCGTGCAACCGCTCCAGCGCCGTCTTGTGGGCCGCATCGACCGCGCCGGCGACCAGCAGGACGCGGGCGTGGCGGGGGCTGTCCACCAGCCGCAGGCCGGGCCGGCCCCGCAGCCCTTCCACTGGCGCCAGACCATGCGCGCCAACCGCAGCAAATACCGGTATCTCGGCGCCGCGGGCCAGGGCGGAAAGCCAGTTCATTGCCACCTGAACACCCCCTCGCGCCAACCATAGAGGATGCCCACGGACAGAATCCCCAGAAACATGACCATCTCGACCAATGCCGTCAGCCCGGTCTCGACGTAGACCACCGCCCACGGATACATGAACATCATCTCCATCTCGAACGCGATGAAGAGCAGCGTCATGGGGTAATAGCGGACATGAAACCGCTGCCAGGCATGGGTCTCGGGCAGACCGCCCCCAAGGAAGGGCGCACGCTGTGGCCAGGACGCTTCGCTCTGCACGCCGATACGCTGCATCGCGACTGCAAAAGAGACGGCAAGCAGGACAAGGATCAGCGGCACCGCGATGGCGATCATTGCCCGCCTCCGTTCACGTTACGCCTGCGGCGTTCCGGGTGCTTCACCACGCTCCAAATGACGCCGCGCACAAAAGGGTATCACACTCGACTGCATTCTTGTCAAACCCGCCCGCGGCACCGTGGTCCGACTCCACGAAGGCATTGTCGGTCGGGTTGCCCGGCCATGAGAAGCCGAGCGTGACGATGCCTTGCGAACGGAGGCGATGGATGCCCTACCGCTACGACCAGCATGTTGGCGATCGACTTGGCAAAAAAGGCAGACTTAAAGTCTGCGCGATCGCTGCGGATGGGACGGTCCTATACAGATGGGTGATGTCCCGAATCCGTCTTGCGGCGCTCCTGGCGGAGCAACCCGCTTGCGTGGTGGCGACGGAAGCCGGAAAGGCCAAGTTTTCTGGAATGGCGGTGTCGGAGGCCAAACGGCTGAAGGCCCTTTCCGGGCCGTCAGAGCGGCGCGCGTGCCAGATAGCCGGAACTGACCGGAAGACGGTCCTGCTCAATTGCAGCGTGCACCGGATACAGTCCCCGGTTCAGGCCGGCGCTGGCGTCCATCTGGAAGGCCGCATCGCGCCAGTCGCCGGCCAGATTGCGCAGAGCGATCGCGGATGCCTTGCGACAGCAGTAATCGATCCTCGTCCTGAACATCGCCGCGCCGGTCAGCCCGTCACGACGCGTGCGGATCACCTTCGCCAGCATCGGCATCCTCCATCATCTGGCGCAGGAACGCCGCGACCGCGCGCGCCCGATCCCGCGCCCGCGCGGCATCCGCGCCGCGACCTGCCGCCGAAAGCGCCTGTTCCGCCTCGGCGAGCCAGCCGCCCACCATCCCCAGAAACCCCACCGACCGCGCCCGGTTGGGCGGGATCGTATCCTCATCCATCCCCGTCTGGCGCAGGAACGCCGCGGCCGATCCATGGCCCAGCCGCCGTGCAGTTCTCTCGATCCGTGCATGCTCGGCCAAGCAAGACTGAACTGGCCAAGCCCTCTACGCTGATGATGGCGGCGCAGACGAAATGGCGCAACCTCGACGGCCAGATCCGCGTTCTCGACGTCATCGCAGGTGTTGAGTTCCGCGATGGCCTCCGCCAGCTTCGAACCACCGCCTGATCGGGCGTCACCAACGTCCCCGCGCTTATCTCGCCGTCCTGCCGATCGTATCAACAACATGGTTCACCCAGGGCTAAGATCGTCTTTGATTCGATCAGGAGAAGCGCATGACCGGAATTCCCGAACGGATGGCGGGCGTCCTGTTGAAGGGCCATGGCGGCCTCGATCGGCTGGAATACAGGACCGATATTCCCGTGCCGATGCCCGGAGAGGGCGAGGTTCTGGTGCGTGTGACGGCCACCGCCAAGAACAACACCGACCGCAAGGTGCGCGAGGGGCTCTATTCGACCGAACGCGACGACCATGTCACCTCCTTTCAGTTGGGCGAAGAGCCGACACTGCGTTTCCCCCGCATTCAGGGAGCCGACGTGGTGGGCCGCGTTGCGGCGACGGGCGCCGGCGTCGATTCCGCGCGCATGGGTGATCGTGGGCTTCTGGACTTCAACATCTACGCCGATGCGCGCGAGCATCTGAACCTCGTGCCCGATTATGTCGGACACGGGCGGGATGGCGGCTTCGCCGACTATGTCGTCGTGCCATCGGCGCAGTTCCACACCATCGCGCGCCCCGACCTGGCCGATGCGGAGCTGGCGACCCTCGGCATGTGCTCTTACCAGACGGCGTTCCGGATGCTGAACGCGGCCCGTATTGCGGCGGGAGAGCATGTCTTGGTGACCGGCGCAAGCGGCGGTGTCGGAACGGCGCTGATCCAGCTGTGCCGCCTGCTTGGCGCCGTGCCGCATGCGGTGTCGAGTCCGGGCAAGGATGAGGCGCTCGTCGCGCTCGGCGCCGAGACCGTGATCGACAGAAGTCGCGTCACCGACTGGCCGAAAGCTGTCGACAAGGCCACCGGAGGGGTCGTGATCGACGCGGTGATGGACCTGGTGGGCGGAGCGTTGACCAACCCGCTTGTCGACGTGATGACCCGGCGCATGAGTGCAAGGACCAGCTATCCACGGCTGTCGATCGCCGGCGCAAGCGCGGGCAATGTGACCGAGATCCTGTGGACGAAGATCTACCTGAACCAGGTGCAGATCTTCGGCGTCTCGCATGGCACACGCGCCGAGGCCGACCGGCTTGTCGGCTGGATCCGCGCGGGGGCTTTGCAGCCGGTCCTGCACCGGACATTCAGACTGTCCGACATCCACGCGGCCGAGCGCTGTTTCATGGATCGCGACAGCGATTTCATCGGCAAGATCGTCCTCGTGCCCGACGGAGAATGGCAGCAGCATGGCGCGCCGTTCGCGGATACGGGGGGTGGGCGATGAAGGTCAGGCAGCGCGGGGAAGAGCGGCATTCGGCTTCGGAACGGGCCGCGCCGCGGCTGGCGGGGCTGCGGGCGGTCGCCCCCGGCGCCCCTTGTCGATGAATGCGCGGCATTCACGATCTGATGACCGGCCGCGGCCGCAAGGGCCGGATCATGAACCGCGCAAAGCGTCACGTCCTGCGCCGCCGCGCTGCCGCCAACCCGCATCCATCAGGCCAGCTGGTGCGGCTGCGCCTCGGTCGGGCTGGCCGATACTCAGCCAGAGCACAAGATCGCGGCCGACGGGATGAGCCGGTCGTTCCCGTCGCCACGCGCGAGGCGCTGGCTGGGTAGCTCTCCGGTCTGACGCGCAAGGACTGGACGCGCCGCCGAGCCAGCGTAGAGCAATTAATTGATAAGACGCATGGGACATAGTTGCTTGCACCCCGCGAATGGGGATGAACTGGCCCCCCTTTCGACCGGACACTCGGGCATAACCATCGAGGCTTAGGGAATATCCCTAAGCACGTGCTTGTGTCTGACTATGAGATCATCACCGATGGGGGCCGCAGGCGCCGCTGGTCGTCATCCGATAAGCTACGGATTGTCGAGGAGACGCTGGACGAGACCGCCAGCATCTCGGTCGTTGCGCGCCGCAATGGCGTAGCACCAAACCTGCTGTATCGTTGGCGTCGTCTGATGCTGGAGGGAGGGGCCGTGGCCGTATCTGGGGACGATGACGTCACAAGCAATCGGGCCGTGCGACAGATGGAGGACCGCATCCGCGAGCTGGAGCGCCAGCTTGGGCGCAAGACGCTGGAAGTCGAGATCCTGAAGGAAGCCCTCGACAAGTCACGCTCAAAAAAACTGACGTGGCATGTGCAGTCGCAGCCGAAGGACGGTTCCCAATGAGCGTCGTGGCCGAGACCCTGGGCGTCTCCAGATTGAACCTGCACGCCCGAGTGACGGGAAGCGCGAAGCCGCGTCGGCGCTACTATAAAGCGCAAGATGCGGCGGTGGTGCCGCTGATCACCAAGCTCGTGGCAGCGCGACCGACCTATGGCTATCGCCGCATAACGGCCATCCTGAACCGGCAATTACGGGCGTAAGACGCAGCGCCTGTTAACCACAAACGCGTCTACCGGATCATGCAGGCCCAGAATTTGCTCTTGGCGCGGCCATACACCGAGCGAACCGACCGCGCCCACAACGGCAAGGTCGTGACGCTACGCTCGAACCAGCGCTGGTGCAGTGATGGCTTCGAGGTCACTTGCTGGACTCGGACGTGCGCGACATGACGCTGGCGGCGGTCGAGGCGCGGTTCGGCGGCTATCGCGCGCCGCACCAGGTCGAGATGCTCACCGACGACGGCTCGCCCTACATCGCCAAGGGCACCCGCATCTTCGCCCGGCAGCTCGGCTTGAAGCCCTGCTACACGCCGGTAAAGAGCCCGCAGAGCAATGGTCTCTCAAAGGCTTTCGTCAACACGTTGAAGCGGGATTACGTGAACGTCACGCCGCTGCCAGACGCCGCCACCGTCCTTGAATTGATCGCCGGTTGGCTCGAGGACTATAACGACAATCACCCGCACTCAGGGCCGAAGATGCGCTCACCACGCGAGTTCATCGCAGCTCAAACCGCAACCGCCTGAGTGTCCGGTGAAACGGGGGCAAGATCATATCGCGCTGGCCCATCTTCGACGTCCGCCCGAGCCGCTCCTTGCCGCCGCTCGAATATTGTCTCGGCGTGAGGCCGACCCAGGCCGCGAAGTCGCGCCCTTTCGAAAAGGTCTCCATGGGTAGCGCGAAGGTGGTGATTGCCGCGGCGGTGATCGGCCCCACGCCGGGAATCGTCGTAAGCCGGCGCGCGGTTTCGTTGGTGCCTGCGCATCGGCGCAGCTCGATATCCAGGCTCGCAATCTTCCCGCTCAAATCCGCGATCTGGCCG
The DNA here is from genome assembly GCF_028553765.1 of Paracoccus stylophorae. NCBI lineage: Bacteria > Pseudomonadati > Pseudomonadota > Alphaproteobacteria > Rhodobacterales > Paracoccaceae > Paracoccus > Paracoccus stylophorae. Next base: position 247,352 of record NZ_CP067134.1, read on the forward strand.
AGCAGTAACCGCGACAGGTCTCGGACCCCCACAGGCAAAGCGCCTACGTCGCCGTCAACGACCGCGGCGAGGCGGCCGACATGGGCAGGACCAACGGGGGCGAGGATGCCTTTCGGCCAAATGGGCCCGAAGGGCGTTGATCTTCTGCGTGCGCTGCCGGACCAGGAGATCGCGGGTGCGGTAGACCATCGCCGCCGATTGCTGCTCTTAGCTCTTCACGGCCATGAACCGCATTGTCGGGCGGGACGCGGCCTCAGCGATCGCCTCCGCATCGGCCATGTCGTTCTTCTGGCGTTTCACGAACGGCTTCACGTAGGCCGGCGGGATCAGCCGGACATCATGACCGAGTTCACCAATCGCCCGACCCCAGTGGTGGGCGCTCGCGCAGGCTTCCGTTGCCACCACGCAAGGCGGGTGCTCACCGAGAAACTTCAGCAACTGCGCTCGTGATAACTTGCGCCGGAACAAGACCGCCCCGTCGGCTGCGGCAGCATGTGCCTGGAACACGTTCTTGGCCAGATCCAGGCCAATGATGCTAACCTCGTTCATGGACGCTCCTCGTAGCGGTGCTTCAACACCCGCTACCTTGGCACATTCGATGCCGCCGGGGCGTCCACCCCATCGCTTACGAGCCAACCGCCAATTCAGCCAAAGCCACCGCGCGCCTGCTAATAAGTGCCGCGTGACACCAAGCTCGCAAAGCGAAGGGGCGGGAGCGGTTCACCAGAACCCCGCTCCCGCCCCACCGTTGTACGCCGGAGCCGCCATGCCGCTTTCGGGCGACACGGCCAGCATGCCATTGCGGATCGCCGGACGCAGCCCTCAATCGGGCAGGATGCGGATGTCCAGAAGGGCGCATCGCCGCTCGGTCCGCACGACCTTCAGGGCTTCGGCAATCGCCTCTTCCAGGTCCGCCGCCAGTTCCACCCGACGGGAAAAGGCACGGCTGGCCTGGGCCGTCAGGCTGAAGTCCGGGCTGGGATGCAAGGCCGTCAACGGCATCCGATTGGCCCGCGACGCCTCGCCCTTTGGATAGAGCCCGGTCACCGATGCCCGGACGGCGCCCCATTCCTCGTTGTTCAGGACCAGCACCAGAACCGGCAACTCCAGCGCCTCTGCGATCTGATGGCAGGCCGTCGGATTGGAGAACATGTAGGACCCGTCCCCCATGGTCGCCACGACCACCCGGTCGGGATCCGCCAGTTGGGCGCCAAGCGCGGCCGGGAAGCCCCATCCAAGCCCACCCGAATGCGGCTCCTGAAACCAAGAATTGCGGTCCTGCCGCTCCAGCGGGCCCAGCGGGCATCCAAGCTCTGAAAACACGCTGCTTTTCAGACCTTTGAGCGCATTGCTGAGGGCGCGGCCCACACGCGCCTTGGTCAGCCCCTCGTGCATCGCGTGTGTCGACAGCGCATCGATCCCGCGCCGCATCGCCGCAGAGGCCTCGGCCAGCGTGGCACGGCGCCGCTCCAGCATCTCGTGATCACGCGGAAGCGCCTCCATGGCGGCGATCAGCGCCGGGACGGTCGTCGCGCTTTCACCGACAATGGATAGGTCCGAGCGGAAATTGCGCACTGGATAGCGCGAGAATAGCGGATCGCGGCCGATGTGGATGATCCGGGCATCGGGGTTGGGCGGATGATTGTCCGGCCACCACGGTGCAAGGCAATCCAGCACGACCACCACATCCGCTTATGATGATCGCGTTTTCCGTTGGGATAATCCGCCGGAAGGTGGTCATCCAGGCGAAGAACACAATTGCCGCTGCCATGCCGAACCCATTCGGCCCGGCGTCCAGAGCAATGTGGTACTTGCTGATTTTGCACCCACTGCAGGTGGTTCCCCTGCTCTTGACCCAGCTGATGCAATACGTGGCTTGCGCGCTCTGACTGGCGTTGGCGCGGCTCTTCTCGCGTCTGATGCGCTGCAAGACTGGACGGACGCCATGCGGTATCGACGCGTGGATGAGGCAGGCGCAAAACTAGGAGTGGATGTCACAACTGTCGAAGGTCGCTTGGCCGCAACAGCCTATGCCTTCGTGCAGGAAGGGATCAGTAGCGGCGGATACCCCGTTCTGCCCAAGAACTCTGAATTTGCGCGCATCGGCGCTGAAGCCGCTGCGCTTTACGAGTTGTTGAACCCCGGCACCATTCTGGAAACAGACGCAGGCGGCGATCCTGTCAAACAGCGCGCCTTGCAGGATTTCATCGAAGCCGCCGGAGAAGCGTTCGCACGCGGGGATTTGCAGCTTCAGGAAGGTGAACTGGCGCGAGGCTGGGTCGAGGTCTTCCCAGAACTGACGGAGGATCAGCGCCGCTTGGGAGAGTTGCCCGGCTTCACCCCGGCACGGATCGAGCAGTGGCTAGAGGCCTATCCTATCGAAGAACTGGGCCTGCCAAACAACACCGGGTCCCCCATTCCCGGCGACCCGACCGACAACATCATTTTGAACCGCTCCGGGTTTGCCGGAGGCTCCAACTCCTGAGTAGGATGGAGCATCATGAGCAAGACGACGAACAAGTTTTCCCCTGAAGTGCGCGAGCGGGCGGTCCGGCTGGTCCTCGATAACGAGGGTCAGCATGGCTCGCGTTGGCAGGCGATCATGTCGATTTCAGCGAAGATCGGCTGTTCTGGGCACACCCTGAACGAGTGGGTCAAGAAGGCCGAGGTCGACAGCGGCAAGCGAGCGGGCGTTTCCAGCGAGATGGCCGAACGGATGAAGGCTTTGGAACGCGAGAACCGCGAACTGCGCCAGGCGAACGAGATCCTTCGCAAGGCCAGCGCGTATTTTGCGATGGCGGAGCTCGACCGCCGGTCGAAGTGATGGTGGATTTCATCGATGCGCATCGGAATGCGCACGGGGTCGAGCCGATCTGCTCAGTGCTGCCGATCGCCCCGTCCACCTATTACGATCATCTGGCCAGGCGGACCGACCCGGCGCGGTTGTCGGATCGGGCGCGCCGGGACGAGGTTCTGCGTCCTGAGATCCGTCGGGTCTTCGAAGAGAACTGGCAGGTCTACGGCGCTCGCAAGATCTGGCGGCAATTGCGCCGGGAAGACTTCGACGTGGCCCGTTGCACGGTGGCCAGGCTGATGAGGGTCATGGGTATTCAAGGTGTTATCCGGGGCAAGCCACACCGGACGACGATCCCTGACAAGAAGCTGCCTTGCCCACTGGACCGCGTGAACCGCCAGTTCCGCGTGCCCGCACCGAACATGCTGTGGGTGTCGGATTTCACCTATGTCGCAACCTGGAAAGGGTTCGCCTATGTGGCTTTCGTTATCGACGCCTACGCCCGCAGGATTGTCGGCTGGCGCGTCAGCACCTCTCCTCATGCCGGGTTCGTTCTGGATGCCCTCGAACAGGCCGTCCACGAACGCCGGCCCACCAAGGGCATGGGTCTGGTCCACCATTCGGACCGTGGATCGCAATACCTGTCCATCAAATACACCGAACGGCTGGCCGAAGCAGGCATCGAACCCTCGGTCGGCAGCGTTGGCGACAGTTATGACAACGCCTTGGCTGAGACGATCAACGGGCTCTTCAAGGCCGAGGTCATCCATCGTCGCGGCCCATGGCGCAGCTTCGAGGCCGTCGAATATGCAACCCTCGAATGGGTCGACTGGTTCAACAACCGACGCCTCCTCGAGCCCATCGGGAACGTCCCACCCGCAGAAGCCGAAGCCAACTTCTACGCGGCTCTGGAAACTGAACCCATGGCCGCCTAACTAAGATCAATCAGCCTCCGGCAAACCCGGAGCGGTTCATTTCGACCCCAATCCCGGAAGAGGCTGGGCCGAACATAGTCGCGGTGGAGAACCCGCATTCCATCGACAGCGTATCTATCCCCGAAGACAGGGCGCGGCATATTTTGGACGGTGAAGGTAGGAGCGGCGGCCATCGCTTCGGCACAGGTACCCCAGGAAAGACAGAGTTTCCGGAAAGCTGGTCGGATGATGATATATTGGATGCCATCAAACAGGTTGCCGGGACTGGACTTGTAGACCGCCCCGCTCACCGTGAAGGTGACTTGGTCATCGTTGGCGAGGTAAATGGAGTTACCATTGAGGTCGTCGTAACGCCCAACGGCGAAGTGCGAACCGGGTATCCGTTGAGCGGCGAAGGCGTACGAAGAAATTAGGAGCGAGAATGGACGACAAAGAGGCTATTGATCTTCTCGAGAAGCAGATCGTGACCCTGGAAAAGGCAGGGATTGATATGTCTGGGGATCGCAAATTCTTCTACGTAGGTGAATGGGATTTGGCACTGGAAGGCGTCTACGTCGCTTACAAAAAGCATCCCGGCATACTCGACGCAGCCGAAGTCATGGCACTTGTCGAAGATTTCAGGATGGACACTTCCGAGTTCGACCGCCGCTACTGACGAGATCATTTCGGCGCGAGTCGCAGCGCGCGGCTATGTATCCGATTTGGCCATAACTCGTACGTTTCTGTCACCGGCAAAAACAACCGTTTAAGTCACTCTAGCCCTGGCCAAATTTCAATCGCCAACTCGGCAAGCGCAGTGCCTCGCTCTTCAATCTCAGCTTCTGTCCACTGATCGCGCTTCTCGAACCATTTGTTCAAAAGCAGTCCTGTGTGTTCCTCGAATTTTTTCTTCTTCTTTTTGAAGCTCTTGTTCCCTGACGAAATATTCAACCCTCCCGAGAGAAGCGTCAGGTTGCCCAAGGTATGAAGCTTGGCGTTTCGCGCGATTGTCTCTTGTTCCAAGGAGGCCGGATCAGCCGTGTCGCCGTCAGCTAAAGGCCATTCCTCACCCCATGACTGCGGAAGCACGTGTTCAACCCACAGCCCTTCTGGCCGTTCACCGTGCTCTGCCAGCTTTGTGCGACTTGCGACTTCAAGCTCCCAGAGGATGTCCACCATCCGCCTTTGCAAGCCACGGACCGGGGTGCGCACCGACATGACAGGGGTGATCGGTCGGGATGGCCAAGTGGGTCGCCCACCAGGAACTGACGGCAATGCCCCAGTCTTCGGCCCAGCGGGAAAAGGCGGCAAAGCTTGCCTCGTCGCCGGCACCGCGCTGCGCGATGACAAGCGGCGCCTTGGCGTCGGCCAGCAGCCGCGCCGCTTCCGACAGCGCCGCGGCATCAGGGGCCGCAATGGCCGGGGCCATCGAACTGGGAGCCTCGAGACCCTCGGCTTTGGTCGTTTCGCACAGCACCTCGCGCGGGATCGACAGGTAGACCGGCCCCCGGGGGGTCGAGTTCGAGATGGCATAAGCACGGTCGAGCAGGCCGCAGATCTGCTCGGGGTATTTCAGCTCGTAGTCCCATTTGCAGGACTCGCGCACCAGCGCGGTCTGGTCCCGCATTTCCTGCCCCCACCCGATCGGGACCGTCCGCGCCCCGAACCGCTCTCCCTCTGTCACCGGGGTGCGGCCCGACATCAGGATCATCGGCACATGTTCGCAGGCCGCGTTGATCGCGCCTGTGGCGCCGTTCGACAGGCCCACATTGGTGTGCAGCATCACGGATTGCGCTTTGCCCGACACCAGCCAATAACCATGCGCCATGCTGACAGCGGCATGTTCGTGGGGAATAACCAGCGCTTTCGGCAGGTCGACCCCGCTGGCCTCGGCCTCTGCCAGCCCCTCGATGATCGGCGGAAAGTCGGTGCCGGAATTGGCAAAGACATAGTCGATGCCAAGCGCCTTCAGCCGGGGAAAGATCGCCCCGCCCGCATTGATGACCGGCACCTTGTCGCGCCGGTCGGTGTCGGGATGCCCGATCCCGGTCTCGTTTTCAGACATCAGAACGGATATCCCTGCTGCGGATCTTCCATCGTGACCCAGCGCAGTTCGGTAAAGGAGGCGATCCCCGCCTTGCCACCGAACCGGCCATAGCCGGAGTCTCCGACACCGCCAAAGGGCATCTGGGCCTCATCCTGAACGGTTGCGCCGTTGATATGGCAGATCCCGGCCCGGATGCGCCGGGCAACCGACATTGCGCGGATCATCTCGGTGCCGAAGACCGAAGAAGACAGGCCATAAGCCGTATCGTTCGCCAGTTCGACCGCATGGTCGGTGTCGCGCGCCCGGACGACGCAGACCACAGGGCCGAAGCTCTCTTCGCGGAACAGGTCCATCTGCGGGGTGACGCCATCCACGACCGTTGCGGGCATGACGGTGCCCTCTGCCGGGGCGCCGCCCGCGCGCACCGTCGCGCCCTTGGCGACGGCGTCGTCGATCAGCGCGGAGACACGGTCGACGGTCGAACGGCCGATCACCGACCCAAGCACCACCTGTCCGCGCGGGTCGCCATGGGACAGAGCGGCGGCCCGTTCGGCGAACCGCGCGGCAAAGGCCTCGGCAATCTTCTCATCGACGATGACGCGTTCGGTCGACATGCAGATCTGGCCCTGGTTCATGAAGGCGCCGAAGATGGCGGCATTGACCGCGCCTTCAATGTCCGCGTCATCCAGCACGACAAAGGGAGCCTTGCCGCCTAGTTCCAGCAGCACCGGTTTGAGATGGCGCGCAGCGGTCTCGGCAATGATCCGGCCAACCCGGGTGGACCCGGTAAAGTTGATGTGCCGGACGCTGGGATGCTCGACCAGCGCTGTGACGACTTCGGGGGCGTCTTCCTTGGCATGAGAGACGATATTCAGGACGCCCGCTGGCAGCCCGGCCTCGCTCAGCACCTCGCCGATGGCGGCATGAAGATGCGGGCACATTTCCGAGGCCTTCAGGACCACCGTGTTGCCGCAGGCAATCGGCATCGCAACCGCACGCACGCCGAGGATCATCGGGGCGTTCCAAGGCGCCATGCCCACCACCACGCCGATCGGCTCGCGCATGCTCATGGCAAGGTTTCCCGGCTTGTCCGAGGGAATGACCTCGCCGGTCAGGAAGGTGGTAGACGAAGCGGCCTCGCGCAGGACCTTGGCAGCGAACATAACGTTGAAGCCAAGCCAGCCCCCGGTCGCGCCGGTTTCCGCGATGCCGATGGCAACCAGCTCTTCGGACCGCGCCTCAAGCAGTTCCGCCGCTTTCCACAGAATGGCGCGCCGGGCCGAGGGGCCGGTTGCCGACCAGCCGGGAAAGGCGGCGGCGGCGGCTTCGACGGCCAGATCGACATCGGCTTTCCGACCGGCTGCCGCAACGGTGGCAACTGCGCCGGTGAAGGGGTCGCAGCGCTCGAAGGACGCGCCGTCAACGGCTGCGCGCCGCTCGCCATTGATGAAGATACCGTAGGGTTCAGACATGATTTTGCCTCCTGTCATATGTGAAGATCCTGCCCCTTAGGGGCCTTGAAAACTGTTTCCGCGGGTCCGGCCAGATCCGGGTCCAGCAGGCGCACCGCGCCCCAGATGCCCGCCTCGGCGCTGCTGACCACCGGCACACCCGTGTGGCGGCGCAGCGGATCGCCGACGCCCGCCATCCGCAGGCCGCCGCAGGAAATCAGGATGCCATCCGCATCCTCCGCGTCCTCCCACAGCGTCCTAGCCTCGCTCAGCAAGCGCTTGGGGCCAAGGTCCTTGACCTCGGCGATCTGGCGGATGCCCAAAGAGCGCAGGCCGACAATCGCGACACCCGCGCTGCTCAGGTAGTCCTCGAGCATCTGGTTGACGTCGTCGCGATAGGCGGTGAGCACCGCAACGCGCGCCATGCCAAGGGCCTGCAGCGCGTCGATCACGGATTGGGTCATGGTCGCGACCGGCACCCCGCTGCACGCGGCAATCGTCTCGATCAGCCGGGCGTTGAACTCCGGGCCGCGAAAGAAGCTGAGCGACGTTCCCATGAGCGAAACCGCCCGGGCCCCGGCTGCGGCAAGCGTCGCCGCGCGCTCCGCGACCGCGTCAATGACGCCGGAATAGCCCGCATCCGACATCTCGCGCAGCCCCAGACCGGCGGCGGTGAACCGGCAATCCGGGTACATCTGCGCGGCCTCCGGCGGCACCGCCCCGTCCGCCGGAGGAACGACGAGTCCAAGATGGCTCATGGCGCCGGGGCCGTGCGGGCCTTTGCCTCGCTTGTCAGCGCCCAGACGATCGAGACCGCCGCGATGGCAAGGAAGACCGCCGGAACCGGCCGGGTGAGCAGGGGTAGGAAGCTGCCGTCGTAGATCACAAGGCCAGACCGCAGGTTTTCTTCTGCCATCGGCGTCAGGATATAGGCGATGATGAAGGGCCCCGTCGGGATCCGTGCCCGGTTCATGAGAAAGCCGATAAGGGCAAAGACCAGCATCACCCCGACATCGAAGTAGCGGCTGGAGACCGAGAAGGCTCCGATAACGCAGAACACCACGATCGGCGGCAGAAGCCAAGCCTTGTTCACATACATGAGCTTGGCCAGCATGGGCGTCGCGACCCGCATGACCACCAGCATCACCAAGTTGGCCACAAGGGTGCCACCGATCACCGTATAGGCGATAAAGGCATTCTGCGAGAACAGCAGGGGTCCGGGGCTGGCCGCGCCCCGGCCGCACGCTGCGCGATCTCAGGAACGGCTTTGCGCTGCCCCTGAAGCTTGGACCCCGCCTTGCCTTCGACCTGCTGCGCCATCCCGGCTGGGCCCTGCGGACCGCCCGCCACGGAGCCCCCCGATTCGCTAACTTCGAACCCTATGCGGAACGGGGCAGCAGCACCCAGTCGCTGGCGCAGCTCATGGCCGGGCAAAGCTCGGGCCGTCTGGATTGGGCGCTTCTGCGCGAGATCCGCGATTGCTGGCCCGGTCAGATCATACTCAAGGGTGTCAGCGCTTCACAGGATGCGGTGAAGGCCGCCGAGACCGGTATCGACGCCGTCTGGGTGTCCAACCATGGCGGGAGGCAGCTCTCCTCGGCACCCGCCCCGCTGGACGCGATCCCCGAGATCAGACGCGCCCTGCCCCCGAGCTTCCCGCTGGCGCTGGACGGGGGCATTCGCAGCGGCGAGGACATGATCAAGGCCCTGGCCGCCGGGGCGGATTTCGTCTTTGCCGGGCGTCCGTTCCTTTATGCCATAGCCGCGCTTGGCCCGAGTGGCGCGTCGCGGCTGATCACGCAATTCGCCTATGAGCTGGAGAACCCAATGGCCCAAATCGGGTGGAGCGATCTCGACCTAAAGGATGGCGCAGGCTAGGACTGGACATGACCTTTGCGAATTCGGAATTTTCGACCATGGTAGTATCAGAGCAGACCGATTCGGCGCCGCGGAAAACCCGGGAGGGCGACCGCACGTTGAATTATGGCTTTCTCCAGAATTTTGTCGGTCATTACCTGCGGCTGGCCTACGAGGCGTCCTATGACGATTTCGCAAAGCGATTGGGCGAGGATCAGCTGAAACCCGGCTACTTCAGCATGCTCGTCATCATCCGCAACAATCGCGGCATCACGCAATGCGAATTGGGCGAGAGCATCGGCAGGGACAAGTCCAGCGTTGCCAAGGCGCTGCGCAACCTGGAGGACCGCGGCCTGATCTACCGCGAGCGGGACGAGAACGACCGGCGGAACTACACCAGCTTCCTGACGGACAAGGGGCTTGAAACCAACGAGCGGATGGAGGTCAAAGCGCTGGAACACACGAAGCATCTGGATGCGGTCATCGAGCCGGAACGCCGCGACGCGGTCTTCGGCGCCCTGAGCGACCTTATCAACCTGCAACACGGCTCAAACGACAGCTAGCCGCATCGACCTGACCCTGGGCCCGGCGCGACCGCGACAAAGCAGTAAGCTCCGCAGGAGCCAGCGCGGTCAGAAAGGCGTCGGCGCGGCATCCACCGCCGTTGCCCGGATGTGCTGGCAAGTGGGCAAACCTGAATGGGTGCGCAAGTGGTTGCAGACATACTCTCCGCCGCCCTTGTATCGGGCATACATCTTACGCCAGGCACCCACATCCGCTGTAGCTGAACAGGTCTGCGTTCCTGCCATCAGGGTATGATAGTGTCCAAAAGGAAGGCTATGATGGCTATCCACATCGCCGCGGGGCGCGCGAAGGCGGCCAGGCAAGTCGGAAACGACCAGAACCTCGACCTGCCGGGTTGGATTTTCGAGCAGCCGATCCCAACGCGCCATGGCGATGATCTCGTCGAGACGGTTCGGATTTGCGTGTCGGCCAGACTGACCGGCAGCCTTGGCCGCGCGCTGCGCTGCGCCGGCGACTTCGCGCGCGGCCTGTTGCACTGAACTTGCCCCATCTAAGCAACTCTTAGACCTGACTGAGAGAAGCACACAAACAACCTGACGAATGAGGATGCTCAGAGGCCGAAACATTGTCCAAATCCTACCCCCGCAACAAAAATCTTCCGCGTTTACAAAAGCCTACGCGCCGCCCGCCGGGGTGGCGTTTGCGTTTGTGACCACCGTGGAAGCACTGTGGAAGCAAGAGGGGCCGATGTCCTTCGTGCTTCCGCATGAGCAGTTGAGCTCAGCGCTCCTCGATGAAGACACTGCACTCCTTCGAGTGTGACATCAGATTGTCGATTCCCGCGGTCACGTCCCATCTCAGGTTTACCCTCGGCCCGTCATCTACGGTCTGAATCGTCACAACGCGGTCGTGGAAATGGCGACTGCGTGCAGAACGGTGATGAAGTTCGGGTGTAACCGTTACGCCGGCAGAACGCAGGTCGGCGCGCAACGCGCTCGATTGCGATTGCGGCGTATCCGGCTCGCCATGATCGGGATTCCACACGACTGCGAGGCGCTCGATGTCGACGCCCGCTGACCTAGCGGCAGCGACAAAGCTCGCTAGGCGGCGACGGTTATGTGGCCGAACGCCGCACCAGGGGTCCTCGATTTCGATCGCGACACGGCGCCCTGCTACGCCTTGAAAGAGCGGTTTGAGCGCTCGGGCGGTGCCCGGTCGGAAGCGGAAGACGCGCAAGCGTTCTGTGAGCCCGGCCAACGGACCCGGCAGCGTTCGGACGCTTTCCTGCACCGACGCAAGCCAGCTGTCGCCTGCTGAGCATGAAAAAAGGTGACTGACCCCCTCTAGTGGCCCGGCAAGAGCCGCCGCCGCGTCCTGCGATGCGTAGAACGCATCCACAGAGGCCTCTGCCCCGAAACCCTTCAAAACAGACAGGCGAGGCGCATTCGCCACGGCCGAACCGTCAAGCGTGCCAAAGCGAAGTTGACCGGATCGCTCGTATGGCGCCAACGCATAGGCGATCTCACGATCGAGGCCGGTCGGTGTACCCGCATCAACCGCACCCGGTGGAAGTAGATACAGGGCACGCCTGTTCGAGGCTTCATCGAGCCAGTTTCGCAATGCCCGCGCACTTGTGAGGGCCTCGGACCGATCTTCGGCTCCCCAGAGATCTGGCGAAGAAAAGGCCACCAGCCCCGCTCCCTCAAGACGCACCCGCAGCGTCGCCGCCGAAGTCTGCGCTACCGGGACCGCAGCGTCGGGGGCATGAGCGGGCCGCGGTGTCGACTCCGCAAGTAGGCTGCGCAACCAGCCAAACGCAGGATGACGATCAAACTGATCCCAATAGACCTGGTTGGAGTAGTCATTCAGGCACCGCGAGCAGCTCGTCTCGCACGCTGCGCCACGAGGGCAATCCAGGACCGCGATCGCTCGACCCAGCAGCACGCGGGCCGAAAAGCGAGAATCGTCGAGCAATCGACGGCAGTAGCCGGCACCGCCTGGGACTGAGTCCGATAGGATGACCAGTGGGGCCGCACCGAGAAGCTCAACGGTCGCGCGAAGGTCTCTTGGGTCGGTTTCAAGAATGTCCGCTGCCGCAAGTCTCAGTGCCTCTGCCAGCGTTCTAAGGAAGCCATCCCGGGCCGCCCGCCGTTCAGTTTCCGTGGGGCGATCAGAAAAGTCTGGGACCGGCTGATCGATGCGGATCCCCCGAAGATCCGTCTCGAAAACATGTGCGAGGTCCACAGGCCAGCGGAGGGTTTCAACCCGGCACCGATCTCCGGTCCGCGGGTTCTCATGCACTGCCCGGATCTCGGCTCCGCCAGGCGCCTCTTGGGGCGCTGGTCTCGCGTACTCGCAGGACGGGCACCAAAGATAGCCCGCCCCCAGCGGCCCGCGGTTCAAGACGAGCATCCGACCAGGCTGACACTCTTCTGGTGCGATAGCCGGCGCAAAGAAATGCGTGACGCGTGCTAGGTCTGAAACCTGGAAGTCTTCAGGGCGGGCTCGCGTTAGGAGGCGCGCTTCGTCGACGGGTCGAACTCTCAAGCGTGTCGCGCCGGGGTCTCTACCCTGCCGGTCGGCATATGATGTCAGGAACCCGACCGGTTCAACGAAGGCGCGGCGAGGGCCACTGGCCCGTGCGCCGCACTGAGGGCAGTTCTCCCCAAAATCATCCCGCTTGTGATGTGTTTCTGCATGCTGGCACGTCGGACAAACGCGATGGAAACCACGTTCCATCCAAGCATCGCCGGTGCCTACCGTGGCTCTCCGTGCGATGCCCGCGGACGTCCAAATTCGGCCACCGGCCACGACTTCGGCCCCCGGCGCATACTCAGCGATAGCCATTGCTGCGTCCCGATAGAGCTGCAACGCTCGATCATCCGAGGCGGTGCGAGCGCCTCGTTCCGTGACAATCTCTAGGTGAATCGAGTGAACCGGGAAGCTGTAAGTCGGTATGACGGCAGCACGCGACAGAGCCTCAACCAGGAATCGATCAAGATACCGACGCATGTCGCCCAAACGGCCATTCATGCGACCGGCAGCGCGGGAGCGGGCTTGCTCGTTCGCTTCCGGATCATCGAGCGCGGCACGTGCCGTTTCGTAGGCGTCATTGAGCTCGCGCCAGCGAGCGCAAGTAGCCCGGATCCAGCGCGTTATCTCTGCGCGCGCGTGCTCAGTCAGTTCGCCCGCGACAAGGCCTACATGATCAAGTCTTGCCGGGAGAGAAGACGCCATGCGCTCAGCAACCGCGCGTGCGGCAACACCAGCCTCCGAAGCGAGCCATGCTGAAAGGTCTGCCAAAAGAGTTGTCTCAGTAGCCTCGTCCAAGCGCTCGCCCAGCACATCACGCAGACGCGGAGCTCCGGTGCGCTCGTGGCCTGCCAAGCGATGATTTAGCCAACCTGCCAACAGGCATGAGACCTGGTGCCGTCGGAAGAAGCTTGGATTGTCCAATGTCAGATATGGCGCGGGGGGGAGCGCCTCGAGATAGCCACGCAGATCGTTGAATTGTGCTTGGTCGTATCGGCCGGACCTCGCCATCATCAATGCAACGGGCGCAGCCTGCGCGCGGCGGCCAGCGCGACCGGCGCGCTGCTGATAGTTCGCAATGCCTGGCGGGACGTTCCGGCAGAAAACTGCTTCCAGCTCGCCCAGATCGACACCCATTTCCATTGTCGTGGTGCAGCTGAGCAAGTTGATCTCACCCTGCCGGAACCGCTCCTCGATCTCGGATCGTTCCGTCGTCGATATGGCGGCGGTGTGCTCCCGAGCAATTCCGCTCAGCGGCTGCCCTTCATAACGAACGAGGTAATGGTTGCGCCTGCGCATCTCGTCACGTTCTTCGGCTGAAACAGGAACTGTGCGTCCAGTACAGCGCCAGGCGGTACACACACCCCCGAGATCGATCTGGCTGGACGCACCGCAACTTTCACAGCGGCGCAGTTCTCCTTCCGGAGTCGCAGCGAAACGCATGGCCGCCAAGTTTAGCACATGACCGTGTCCGCCGGGCAGCAGGAGACGGTGGCGGGGCCGCGTCGCCTCCTCCCAGAAAGCCGAGAGAATGTCTCTCGCTTGGCCGTCTGGGATTCCAAGCCTGTCGATCAGCACCCACAGTGGCCGATTGGGCCGTCCCGGTTCTGAGAGCAACGTTCGCAGTCGGCGGCTCTGGTGCGTCCGCGACAACGACCACGAAATGTCCGCGCTCGCCAACCCCTCTCCCCAAATGGACTCATCTGTTAGGTCAATGTTCTCAAGCGTGTTGATCGCTCGCGATTGCCGAATGAGGTCGAGCAGAAAGCGAACCAGGGCCGGCACCATGCCCCGATACTCAGGCGGAACCCTTTCGGTGAGTCGCTGAGCAATCCTCGCATCTCCCTCATATTGCACGGTAATTAGGCCGAGGGATTCGAGTGATAGCCGCAAAGGCCCGCCACAGAGTTCAGCTGTGATCAGGGCCATCAGGCGGTCTTTCGCGGCGCTGCTGCTCAGAGGTTCTGGATTGCGGCGATCATATAGCTTGAAGCCGGATCGCCTGAGCTGCGTCCAGACACCATCGCGCAGCCCCATAAGATCCAAAGCTTCGTTGGTCTCTCGGCGCAACGCCTGGACCATGGCTGCACGAAGTGCTTGATCGCGAGCCGTACGCTCGAAGAAAGGGGCGAAAAACGCCGCGTCCTGCCGGTTGTCCGCAAAGACGAGAAGGTTCCGCCCTTGCATCGGTGCTTCCGATGACCGCCCCTGCAGCGGAGGCAAGGCCTCAAGCAGCGACTGCGCCGTTACCGACGCGAGCGCATCGTCACCTGGATGGATCGGAGTAACAGGCTCAGCGAAGCGTCCGCCGGTCGCTCCGCAAGAGAGGCATTTCCGGACGTAGCTGCGCCGTTCCTCGGCATCGTCGCGCATCGGTGCTTCGGCAAGGGAAAGGACGCCCTCCTCAGGGCCGTCGGCCAACTCGCCAGTGTCGGCGAAGAATTCGAAAGGAGGCTCCTCCTCGGGTTCCTCGTCCAGTTCGTCAGGGTCTATCTCAGTCGCGGCTTCTCCCGCCCTGATCAACCTCAAGACCCGGCGCCTCGCTCCGGGACTGATCTCGGGACGCGGGTGAAGTATTGTTCCATCGTCCCAGCCCTCGACGTAGGGCTCGCCGCAGTTGCGGCAGACGAGAAGGGGATAGGCCGGGGCACTAGTGATATGCATTCCATTGCGCGAAAGCCGAAAGTCCGACCAATTCTCGGCGTCGCTTGCGGAAAGCTTCAGCGCGACACCCTCCACGCCTGAGGCGGCGAGATGAAAGCGTGCCGGGAGAAGTGGAAACGCGCCTGGGACGGAAGGTCGAGCCAGAACGCCCAGTGAGATCAGAGCCGTAAGAGCTGTCCGCGCCGTCTCTCCAGACTCTGACGCAAAAACCCGCGCCGCGAGATCGGCGAATGGCAAAGCTCGCTCCTTGAGCGCACTGGCTACGTCGCGAACTTGTTTGATTTCGGCTAGCCGCGCAATAAGCGCTTCTCCGAACGGTTGCGCAGGGTCGAGGAGTAGCGCATCGAGGCCAGCTTCCTGCATCGCCTCGTTCCAGTCCTCGGTCAAATAGTCGACATTTTCAGCTGCGAGGCACCCTTGCTCTCGTAGCTCCGAGAGTATTTGCCCCGCCCTAACCCAATCGGCCGCGGAGAGTTCTTGTGGTTCCACGCCGTCGGTGAGGGCTGGATGCAGTCGTCGTTCGGCGGTGATGACCGCGCCGTCTCCGCTTGGGAACGGTTCCCCGAAAAGGCCTTCTGCGAAGCGTGCGAGTTCTTCGCGCTTCGCTGGATCGAGGCTTGCGGATGTCCCGACACAACGGATCTGCCCTTGGGGTATGCCGAGCCGCGCCTTCAGCTTTCGCAGGAGGAAGGCGACTTCAATGGCTTGAGCCCCCGTATAGGTATGGACCTCGTCGAGGACGAGCCAACGGACGTCCGCCCCGGCAAGCAATGCTCGGTTTCGCGGCAAGAGCAGGATGTGCTCGAGCATGGCGTAATTGGTGACGAGGATGTGCGGCGGGGTCTGTAGCATCTCACCCCTGGCGAGAAGCCAGTTGCGTGGAGCGTGGCGCGCATCGGGGAAATCGGCCTGAAAGGTGGGCGTGCTGGTCAGCCGTCCTTCTTCGTCTGATCTTGTGGCATCAGAGCGCACCTGTCCGGTAAAGCGCCCGAGCGTGATTCCGGGGTCTCCAAGATCCCGAAACAGTAGTCGGGCGATACGATGCATCTGGTCGTTTGCGAGGGCGTTGAGAGGATAGACCAGAATTGCGCGGACACCGGGCCGCTCCAGATCTCCCTGACGCAGGAGATCGTCGATCAATGGGAAGAGAAAAGACTCTGTCTTGCCCGAGCCGGTGCCCGTTGCGACCAGGTAATTCTCGTCGCGACCTATTGCTGCGGACTGGTGTAGGTGAAGCCGCCGACGCCAGAGGGATTGCCCCTCTTCGCTTTCGGAGAGTGCCGACCAAGCACCGTGCAGTGCCCCATTGCTCACCAGTTCTTCAATGCTGCCGCCCTTCTCGAAGTCTGGCAGGCTCTCGACGAATGGGCCGCGCACCAATGCCGCGCGTGCGCATGCGTCTGCCACGGCTCGTGACAGACGGGGCGCCCGCGCTGATGACACTGCAGCGGCAGTTGTGATGTACCGCGCCAGCGTCGCACCGAGGTTGTCCTTGAAACGGATTGGGTCGAGTTCGGTCATGGACGTTCCTTGGCAATTTGCCAGAGCAATAAGTGGAAGGCGAAAAGCTCAGGGGTGAGGCGCAACATGAAGGCGATGCTGGTGAGAGCTTGTGCTTGCGGCATGCCAGCCCGAGTGGAGACGGTATCAACATACTGAGCCACCTCATTCAGGCGGCTTGCCCGTGCAAAGCTAGAAAGCAGCGCCGAGCCCCATAGATCGACCTGAGCCGGTTCCTCAGACTCCTGACTGCGGCGCGGCGCAGGTGGACGAAGCTTTTCGGGTGCCAGGCTCCAGGCGGCGTGCATCAACCGTTGCAGGGATCCTTGGCGGCGGCTGTTCGGTCCCTCTTCGGCCGTGTCATCGAGGAAGAGGCCGGCTGCGTCGAGCCGCTCGACCAGCCGGAGATGTGCAGCGCGCCAATGGTCGGGCCCTAGCAAAGGCGTACCACGCCAGAACCATCCCGCCGATGGGTCCCTATCGAAGTTCCTAAGAAACTGGAAATAGCGACTTGGACTGAACCTTTCCAAACGAGCACCCGTTTTGCTAGCCTGCTTCCAATTTTCGAAGCCAGGGAAGACAGCCGCATGGAGGTGAGACAGCTCGCGTAGGCGCGCTGTATTGAGTGTGGCAAGTGCGGCCATCTCGGCGACACCCGGATCAACGGACGCCGCCAGAGCGACGAATGCCTGCGGCGCTGCAGCGTATAGATCCGGAGCGAATTGCAGAGGGTGGAGGATCGGCACCCAGCCGGGTGCCGCATGGTCGGGAGGCGGCAAGCAGGCCGCTCGCATAACGGCTCCATCGCCACCACGAAGTTCTCGCAGCCGACAGCCGAGTTCCTGCCAGCGTGGCACCAACGTGCGCTCCAGCGTTGGCCAGCATTCTGCTGCGTAGCAATCCGACAGCCAGCGGCTGAGAGCCTCGAACCGACGCTGAAGCTCTCCGTCCAGCACGAATCCGTCTGCCGCCGAGTTGGCAATGGCGACGGCGAAACTGTCGCCTCGCGAATTGCGCAGCGGTCGCCATCCATCGCGTCCTTCGGGCCGGATCAGGAGCCGTGCCAGACAGGGACCGTCATCAAGCCAATCGGTATCGAGGGTCAGTTCGAGGCCGTGTGCGTCGTTGTCGCTCACCTCGGCATGGAACCAGTCTGGCCGACGCGTTGCCACCGGCCGATGCCGAAGGGCGGCTTCGGCGAAAACGACTGCGCCCGTTTCGTCCTCGACCTCAACAGCCACTGCATCGACCGGCTCTCCGAATTTCAGCTGCAGTCGGATCGCGTTGCGAGCGGGAAGGAGGTTGATTGCCTGCGGCGCCAGTGCTGCGACCAGTTCGAATAGCAGGACTTCCGAACCGTTTCCGCGCTGAAGAAGCACCCGTTCATCGGAGGCGGGAGCCAGAAGGTCCCGAACAGCAAGGCTGCGTGTCAGCCCCCCATAGAATGGCCGTTCTTCGCGTCTTCCACGAATGATCAGCTGTGCCTTCTGGTCAGGGCATCGGATGCTGATCGTATCGAAGCGGTCGTCTTCACCAACCGAGAGGCGCGTGCCAAGCAGAAGCGGGGCCACACTTCCCTCAGCACGGCGCCTTGATACGGTGACATCGGGCCAAGGCAGATCGAAAGGAACATGTACGCCTTCGATCTCGAATACGACCCGTGCGACGCTGTATCCGCCGCCGGGCTCAAGGCATAGACGCCCTTGGTCGTCACGACCGACGTGGAGGCATTCATCCTGGACGAGGTTGCGGACTTGGCGTTCGCTGTGGAACACGATGCCATCTGAGCCGCAGAAGCCAGGCCACACCCATGCGGCAAGCGCGATCCCGGACCCATGAGCGGCGGCACCATCGGCGCTTGGCGCCATAAGTTCCATTCGGAGGCGCACCGGGTCTGCTGCCTCAGCCTCTGCGAAGCCGGCGAGCACCTCGTCCATCCCGACATCACCAAAACCGTCATCTGAAATCGATACCTCGATGAGGCGCGACTGCACACCGAGTGTGACCCGTACCGCGCGTGTCTCAGAGCGTCCCAAGCCAGTTTCGATCCGAAGGCGTGCAGAACGCCTATGAAGTGCGCCCCTTGGTCCGCTTGCGATTTCGTCTCCTGCCAAGGAAAGGCGTCTTCTCGGACGGGCCTTGAGGCCCGTTTGCAAGCCGTCAAGGTCGAGCACTAAGGGGCGCGGCCCGAGTACTGCGAAACCGACAAAACTATCGGCTTCCGGTTCAAGAGCGGGTTCGACTGCTATTGAGAATGGCGTCCGCGCCAGGAGAGCGATGTCCGTTGAGTCTAGTTCGATATCGACCGAACCCCGTGGGATCTCGCGCAGATAGTGACTGGTGATCCTGTCGAACGCGGCACATCCCCCTTGAGTGAGGAGCTCGAGTTGCCCGGTCTGGCCAGAAATTTCCCAACATATCTCGCGGGGCCAGGGCTGAGGTAGTGTCCAGTCCTCACCTCCGCGCAAACGGAGCGGTCTTTGCGCGCCATCGAGCCAGAGGCGAATTCGCCCCTCGCTTCGAGGCAATCTCAATACAAGCCCACCAGATTGCCAGTGAAGCCGCGGTCTCGGTGCCGGCGCCTTGCTTCCTCCTCGGCTCGATATGGGCCGCGTTTCTTTCAGTCTCTGATCAAAGACGTCCTTGAAAGATCTCTCGAACTCGATTGCAGGGACGAAGGCCTCCGGGTCTTGGCGTATCCGCGCAAACAGGGCGGCATGCCAAGCAGTCTCGTCCCAGAGGATCGCACGGCGAAGCACGTTGACCGCAGGAGGGAGAAAATACAGTGCATCGTCTTCCCAGCGGTTGAGCAGAACGGTCGTTTCGACAGGCGGCGGACCAAATGCTGCTTCCTGTCTCAGAAACGCGTCGATCAAATGGGGAAGCTGCGCCTGGCTTACTCCGGCGTGAAGAAGGTAGACGTCGACATCGCGATCAAACCCTCGAGTAGGTAAGCCGAACCGGTCGCAGACGCCACAGAATGAGCTGAACAGCACCTTGCGATGCTGCTGGTTATCAAGCGGAACGCGAAGAGTATCGGCAATATGCGGGTACACCGCATGGCCGGTGTCTCCATATCCTTCGCTAAGAGAGTGAGTGACGAGCCATGCTGCGAGGCTTGGAAACTGGCGGAACAACACTTTCAGCCTGTCCGGCCGGCCGTCCAGAAACTGTCGCGTGCGCTCAATGGCTCGCACTCGCGCGGCTTCGTCCAGGGGGATAAGGCCAATGAAGGGCGGCGCCCCTGCTTCTTGGCGGCGTCTGTTGATCAAGAAGTCTGCGGTCCTGCAACCCAAAGCACACCCTTTCGTCTACAGTGCCCGCTGGCCGCGAGTCCGCTTCGCTGTTGATACTCTTCGGGATAAGGAGTAACAACTCGCCAATCCGCGAACAAGCGGATTGACAGGGAGAGCAAGCGATGAACCGGCCATGTCCGCCGACGGTGTGACCTTCGGCCAGGCGATTTCGAAAGCCCGCAAGGACCTCGGTCTCAGCCAGAAGGAGCTCGCAGCGCGCGTGATGAAGGAAGAGGGCGGCGGGTCGATATCCCCGCAGTATCTCAACGACATCGAGCACGATCGACGCAGCCCCAGCTCGGGGCACCTGATCCGCCAGTTCTCCGGAATCCTGAACATCCCGGAGGACTACCTATACGCGCTCGCTGGCCGGCTACCGGATGATCTGCGGCCGGACGCGTCCACCCCGGACAAGGTCGTCGAGGCCTTTGCCAATTTCAGGAAGACGTTGAAGGAGTAAGGAGGTTGGCATGGTGAAGATGATCCGTGACAACACGGGCCGCTTTGCCGAGCGACCCTTCTACGAGGCGCGGGATCTCGACAATGAATGCGAGAGACTGATCGGGGACCTTCTGCTGAAGCGCCGCGGGACGGTCGACTACCCCGTGGCGACCGACGACCTGACCGTGCTGATCGAGATGCACGATGCGGACCTCGACCCTTACGCCGACCTGTCCGCATAAGGGCCCGATGTGGAAGGGGTCACCGAGTTCTTCCCCCACCGGGGGCCCAAGGTGTCCATTTCGGAACGCATCGCGGCCGACGAGCGGCGCGAGAATCGCTTCCGCACCACGCTCACCCATGAGTTCGGGCACGTGAAGTTCCACGGGCCGCTCTGGGCGCAGAAGTTCGCCAACGGCGACCTGCTCGAGCGCGGGATGAATGCGAACAAGGTGATCTCCAAGCGCGACAACATCCTGGACGCCCCGCAGTCCGACTGGATGGAATGGCAGGCCGGCTATATCAGCGGCGCGCTGCTGATGCCGGCCACGCCGGTCCGTCGCCTCGTTTCCGACTACTGCGGCCCACGCGAGCTGCATGGCGATGTCCACGTTTCGACGGAGCATGCCGCGCGGCTGATCGAGATGGTCATGGAGCGGTTCGCGGTCTCCGAAGAGGCCGCCCGCATCAGGCTGCTGAAGCTGAACCTGATTACTTCGACACACGGACAGCCCTCGCTCTTCGGCCGCTGATCGCGAATCCGCGGAAGTGCGTATTTTTTCGATTGACTCCGCTCTGGCGCGATATACGCTGATTAGCAGATCAGCCGATACATGGAATCACCAGAAAGGAGATCACGGTGACTGCACTGTCCGCCTTCCTTCGCAAGACGCCCGGCGAGGCGCTGCGCGAATACTTCGACCGGCCGGAAATCGGCTTGCCCACCGAGTTCGACTGGAGCGTGCCGGAGGCCGAGCTGTCGAGGCCGCTTCTCGGCGCCATCGAGAAGATGTCCCGCGTTCAGCGTGACCGCATCTCGAACGACGCCGAGCGTGTCCATGCCCTGTCCGACGAGCCGGGCCAGGCCGCGATCTACAGCGTCGCGGAGGACCCCGCCTTCCTCGACGGGCTCGCGAACCCGCATGCGCGCTCGCTCTGGATGTTCCTGAATGCGCAGGACCGGTTCCGCCATGCCGAGGAAGTTCACTTCACCGAGGACCGCAGGCGCGGCCGGATGTGGGCGGGCTACATGACCGACGCGGGCTGCGGCTTCGGCAAGGGCTACGCCGAGGCGCTGACCATCTGGCGCGAATATCTCGACAGGCTGAACGCGCTCCGCGACCGGAAGGGCATGGCGGTCATCCAGATCGCCCATACCGACATCAAGCGTTTCGACAGCCCCAAGCACGAACCCTATGACCGTTACGTCATCAAGCTGCAGGCCCGCGCCTCGGCGCTGCTGCAGGAGCACTCGGACGTGGTGCTCTTCGCCAACTACCGGATCTCGGTGAGCAAGTCCGACGTCGGCTTAAACAAGAAGGTGACCCGGGCGCTCGGGTCCGGTGCGCGCGTCATGCACACCGAGGAGCGCCCCGCCTTCCTCGCCAAGAACCGCTACGGCCTGCCGGAAACCCTCCCGCTCGAGTGGTCGGAGTTCCTGGCCGCCATGCCCCAATCCGCCTGATTGCGACTGAAAGGAGAGAACGATGGCACGTTTCGACACCGCCTTTGACGCCGCAGGCATCGAGCCCACCACCGCCTACGAGATCCTGCCCGCGGGCAAGTATCGCGCCCAGATCGTCGAGAGCGAGATGCGCGTCACGAAGAACGGGATGGGGAAGTATCTCTGGCTGATGCTCGACATCCTCGAGGGGCCGCAGCAGGGGCGCAAGGTTTTCGACCAGCTGAACCTGGTGAACGCCAACCCGACCACGGTCGAGATCGCACAGCGCACGCTGTCGGCGATCTGCCACGCCACGGGCAAGCTGCAGGTGAACGACAGCGAGGAGCTGCACCTGATCCCGATGACGATCCAGGTCGGCGTGAAGCCCCCGAAGGACGGCTACGGCGAGCGCAACACGATCCGCTACCTGGTGCCGGAGGCCCCGGCGCAGGCGACCCCGCCGAAGCATGCCGCCAAGCACCCGCCTCGAGCGGAACAAGAAAGACCGTGCCGGTAAAAGGGCCCTCTGCCAGCATCGACTGCGCAAGCGCTGCCAATTAATCGTACCCCTTACTGAAGTCCACCGGCTTCGTCGCCATCAGGATCCGCATTCCCTGCGACGGCATCAGCACGGCGCTGCTCCGAGGGTCCGGACGAACTCGGCCAGCCGGACGGCGCGCGTGTCCGCGGCCAGCTCGAGCCTCACTTCGTCAATCAGCATCCGGACCTGCCCTTCAGATGGCGCCCATGGCAGAAGGGGGGGAACGGGCGCCGGGTCTCGAACTACCAGCGGGCAAAAGACAGGCTCGTCGGTCGGTGCGGATCGCAGCACCTACTTGCCTTGCTTCACCAACCGTGGCCACGGGGACATCTGCATCGGTTGCAAATCACATCCACCCGCAACCGCATTCACCGTGCACCCGGCTCGAGCGCATCGGCGATTCGTGTTCACCTGTCCTTGGCATTATCGTATTGCAGGAGCCATCGTCGCAGGCGACGCAGATGTCGCGACACTGCTGATGCGACGCCACATCGCCGACAGTTGGGCGGCGCTTGAGGCACAGTTGCGAGACGAGGTAACGTCATGACACAAGTCAGCTATCCCGCCGCCTTCATCCGGGGCGGCACTTCGAATGCGGTCGTTTTTCGCGCCACTGACCTGCCGCAGGACCGCGCGGCTTGGCCAGCACTGTTTGCGGCAGTCATGGGCAGCCCTGATCCTGCCATGCGGCAGTTGAACGGCATGGGCGGCGGCAATTCGTCGCTCAGCAAGGTCTGTGTCGTCGGACCACCGACGCGGTCCGACGCCGATGTCGATTATACCTTTGCGCAGGTCTCGATCACGCAGGCCACAATCGACTTATCGGGCAACTGCGGTAACATGAGTTCCGCAATCGGTCCTTTTGCATACGACGAAGGCATGGTCACCGCTCCGGACGGAATGGCGACCGTGCGCATCCACAACACCAATTCAGGCAAGATCATCGTGGCACGTTTCGTTGTGAAAGCTGGCCGTGCAGTCGTCACAGGAGATACCGCAATCCCGGGTGTCGCAGGCAGCGGTGCGCCTGTCGAACTGGCCTTCCTCGATCCTGGCGATACATTGGGACGCGGCACCCTACCCGCGGGGGCTGCTGTGGAAACGCTGACACTTCTCGACGGCACCACTCTGCGCGCGACGATGATTGATGCTGCGATGCCATCCGTCTTCGTCGCGGCATCCGACATCGGCGGCAACGCGGCCGCCCATCCCGATGCCATCGACAGGAATGCTGCCCTGATGGCACGCTTGGAAGAAGTGCGCGTCTGGGCATCGCAGGCGATGGGCATCACCTCGGATGCCAAGTCTGCTGCTGCGCGTATTGCCATACCCAAAGTAGCGATGATCGCGCCGCCTGCCCCTTTTCGCGACCTGTCCGGCAGCATGGTCTCCACCGCCGCCCATGACATTGCGATCCGGATGATATCGGTCGGTCAGGCTCATCGGGCGGTTCCGGTCACAGGTGCGCTGGCTCTGGCCTGTGCCGCCGCTGTTGAGGGGTCGATAGTGGCGGAGATGCTAGAATCGGATGCCAGCCAGATACGCATCGGTACGCCGAGCGGTGTCGTCGTTGTTGGCGCGACCCCCGATCCAGGCACCGGAAAGATCGCAAGCGCCCATATCGTCCGCACACAGAGACGGTTGATGGACGGCCACGTCTATGCTCCAGCGCCACCTCTCTGACCGCTCATCTCTCTTGGAACCTCAAGGAAAGCTCGATGCTGAACCATGAAATCAACCGTTCGTTCAAGAATCGTCTGACCGAAGGCGGCGCCCTTCTGATGCCGGGGGCTGCTAATGCTCTGGCTGCCCGAGTGATCGCCGATCTGGGCTTCGAGGCAGTCTATCTGTCGGGTGCAGGCCTTACGAACACATACCTCGGCATGCCCGATATGGGGTTCATCAGCCTGACCGAGATTGCCCAGCACACCGCGACGATCCGCGACACGACCAATCTGCCGATCGTTGTTGATGCCGACAACGGCTTTGGCAATGCCCTGAATGTGCGCCACACCGTCCGAACCCTCGAACGTGCAGGAGCAAGCGCCATCCAGCTGGAAGATCAGGTGACTCCCAAGCGATGTGGGCATTTCGACGGAAAGGATGTGGTGAGCCTGTCCGAGGCGCGCGCCCGTATTCGCGCCGCGGTGGATGCCCGGCAGGACGAAAACACACTTATCGTCGCCCGCACCGACGCTCGCGCCACAGAAGGGTATCAAGCAGCGCTGGACCGTGCAGCGGCGTTTATCGAGGAAGGCGCCGACATCACCTTCGTCGAGGCGCCGAGTTCCGTCGACGAAGTGCGTGGTATCCCTTCTGCGCTCAGGGGAACGCCACAGCTTGTTAATCTGGTGGTTGGCGGGAAGACCCCGATCCTGGACCTGGCGAGCCTGGATGAAATGGGCTTTTCGCTGGTGCTTTATGCCAACGTTGCCTTGCAGGGTGCATTACATGGTATGCAGGCTGCGCTTGGTCATCTGAAAGAATCGACAAGAATGGATGAGACTGGGCCGGTGGCCAGTTTTGTCGAACGCCAGCGCATTGTTGGCAAGGCAATGTTTGACGAGCTGGAAAAACGGTATTCCAGCTAATACGCCAGCATATCTTTGGCGGGCGGCAGGCTGGGCGACGGATCGGGGCGGCTAGTAATCGACGATGGCACGCCGACGGGCTCTCTGCGCGCGGTCTCGGCAGGCGTTCATGCGCCCTTGGCGCGATCGGAGACCGGGACTATGGTGGACGATTTGCCTACACGCGGGAGAATCAGAGGCGCTGTCGACACGTGCTATGCCTCGGCGATCAGCTTGGCTGACATGTCGCCGCAGACCGCTGCGGTCTGCTCGACAGATTTGATTCCGAACCAAATATCCTGACTTCCTGCACCTGCTCTCGTTACCCGCCTCAGCGTCTTGCGCCGCATGCCAAAGCCGCCCATTGGATCGGCGCGCCTTGGCAAACACCTCATGAAGCACCAGCAAAGACTGCCGAAGCTGCGTCTTTAGCCGAGTTGCCCGCGTCCCTGAGCGGAGGCGCATGGTCCCAAGTGACCGTTGCTGACCCGACCACCAGAACAACATCCTATCTTTTCGGGGTATCGCGCAAGATACTGGACATGTGAGAGGAATCACCAGAGGTTCGTGGACGGGCGACGCTTGCAGCAAGCAGGCAAACGCAGGGGGTTGTCATAGCCATCTGATCGCATGACAGTTACGGATATATCTGCCCGCACAGGCACTCAGTAATCGACTTTCAAGGGAGGAAACTCGAATGACCCATGTTCGTTTCTGCGGCGCGTTTATCGTGGCTGCGTGTCTTGCTGTCCCGGCCTTTGCCGCGGTTGACCGTCCAGAATGTGTCGCGCCTGCACAGCCGGGCGGCGGCTTCGATTTGACCTGTCGCGTTGCGCAGTCCGGCCTTGCATCGCAGTTCGACAAGCCCGTTCAGGTGACGTTCATGCCCGGCGGAATCGGTGCGGTGGCCTTCAACCTGTTCAACACCACCCGCACCGATGACGGCAACGCCATCGTCGCCTTCTCAACCGGGTCACTCCTGAACATCGTCACCGGTAAATACGGCTCGTCCACAGAAGACGACATCCGTTTTGTCGCTACTGCCGGAGCCGATTTCGGTGCCGTGGTGGTACGGGCCGACAGCGAATATGAGACGCTCGGACAGTTGATGGAGGATCTGGGCTCCGATCCGGGCAGCGTCGTTGTTGGCGCAGGTGGTTCGGTGGGGTCACAGGACTGGATGAAGGGAGTGCTTTTGATCCGCGAGACCGGCGCTTCGCCTCGCGACATGCGCTATGTCGCCTTCGATGGCGGCGGCGATGCTATCGCGGCGCTGCTGGGGGGCTCGATCGCGGTCTATACCGGCGATGTTGGCGAGATGGTCCCTCATCTCGAGGCAGGTACCATGCGCATTTTGGCGGTGATGTCGCCGGAGCGGCTAGATGAGCCGTTCGCAGACATTCCAACTGCGATCGAGCAGGGCTTTGACGTTGAATGGACGATCCTGCGTGGATTCTACATGGGAGGTGAAGTGTCAGATGCCGATTACAACACGTGGGTCGAGGCCTTCCAGGCAGCGTACGAGACCGAGGAATGGGCCACCGTCCAGCATGAAAAGGGTCTGTTGCCGCTGAACCTGGCCGGTGACGAGCTACAACAATCGATCAAGGCACGCATGGACAGTCTGCGTGAGATCGCGACGGAAGCCGGCCTGATCAATTAGGGTTTGATCTGGAATTCGGGGAGGGCGGCACGGAATGTCGCCCGCTCTGCTTCTCTTACCCCAGGTGGGAGCCAATCCTATGGCTGACCGTATTTTCGCCGGAATCCTGCTGGTCGTGACGCTGGCCTATGGCTTCATCGCCTTTACCGCCATCAGTGCGCCGTTTCAGTATGATCCGCTTGGGCCGGAAAGCTGGCCGCAACTCCTTTCGGTCATAGCGACGCTATGCATCCTGAAAATCCTCTGGAAGCCGGACACCAGAGGGATGGGTGTGGCGCGGAGCACGTGGTTCCGTCTGGTCGGGATGGTCATCCTGCTGATGATCTATGCGGAACTTTACGAATTTCTGGGCTTCATCGTCATGACCATGGTGTTCAGCACGGCAGTGGCGCTGATGCTGGGCGCCCAGACTTGGCGGGCCGTTGCGTTCGGGGTTTCCACGGGTGTTTTCGGTTATCTTCTTTGCGTGACTTTGCTGGACCTCAATCTGCCCTCGGGCGAGATATTTGAGAACATCCTTGTACAGACCGAAGGAACAAATTGATGGGCGACGTTCTCTCTGGTTTGGCGACGGGTTTTTCGGTCGCATTGGTACCCTTTAACCTGATGCTGGTGCTGATGGGTTGTTTTGCAGGCACGCTGATCGGTGCGTTGCCCGGCCTTGGCCCTATCAATGGTGTAGCAATCTTGCTGCCCATTGCCTACGGGCTTGGGTTTCCCCCCGAAAGCGCGCTTATCCTGCTGGCGGGCATCTACTATGGCGCGGAATACGGCGGGCGGATTTCTTCGATCCTGCTTAACGTGCCAGGCGACGCGGGCGCGGTGATGACCACCCTTGATGGCCATCCTATGGCGCGGAACGGCGAAGCCGGGCGGGCTTTGTCGCTGTCGGCTGTAGCGAGCTTCGTCGGGGGCACCATCGCGGTGGTCCTCATGTCGCTGTTTGGCCCGCTGCTGGCAGCCTTCGCTGTTACGTTCTCGCCTGCAAACTATGTGGCGCTCATGGTATTCGCCTTTGCATCGCTTGCTTCATTGGTGGGCAAGAGCGCGGTAAAGACGCTGCTCGGGTCGCTCATCGGGTTGATGCTCGCCACCATCGGGATCGATGCCAATACCGGCGTTCCACGTTTTACCTTCGGGGTGCCGGATATTCTTGCCGGGATCGATTTTCTGATCGTGGTTGTCGGACTGTTTGGGATGGCTGAACTGCTGCACCTCGTGGAACAGCAGGTCGCGGGCAAGATCAAAACGCTGCCGGTGGATAACAGCTTCGTCCGTCTAGCCGACCTTGCAGCCACGAAATGGACCGTCCTTCGCTGTTCACTGATCGGATTTTTCATCGGCGTGTTGCCGGGAACCGGGGCCTCTGTAGCGTCGGCTGTCGCCTACGGCACCGAAAAGCGGATCGCCGGAGAAAGCGGCAAGACATTTGGCACTGGCGACGTACGCGGCCTTGCTGCACCTGAGGCCGCCAACAACGCCGCCGCTGGTGGTGCAATGGTGCCAATGCTGACACTGGGCATTCCCGGGTCCGGGACGACCGCCATTCTGCTGGGCGCACTTCTCATGTTCAACATCCAGCCAGGGCCCCTTATGTTCACGCAACGCCCCGAGATTGCCTGGGGTCTTATTGCCTCGATGTATATCGGTAACGTCGCACTCTTGATCATCAATCTACCGCTTGTCGGCTTGTTCGCCCGGATGCTTACGATCCCGCAGCATTATCTGACACCGTTAATCGCGGTTTTGGCCTTTGTGGGGATTTATTCGATTGTCGGCAATCCATTCGACCTGTTCATGATCACTTGGCTGGGAATTTTTGGCTGGTTCCTGCGCAAGATGGACTTCTCGCTCGCGCCGGTTATCCTGGGCTTTGTGCTGGGCGGACTGTTCGAGAACAATCTGCGGCGGGCACTCTCAATCTCGGACGGCGACTGGCTGATTCTCGTAGAAAACTGGAAGAGCGTGATGCTCTACTTGCTCGCGGTTCTAATCGTGGTGCTGCCAATCTGGGCCGCACGCCGGGCGCGCGGTATGGCCGAGGGGGATGTCTAGCTGTTGATGCGACGCCAGCGACCACTCTGCAAGCCGACCTTGAGGGTTCGGTAAATCGGATGATGCAACTGACTCGGCGCGAACGCGTGGGCTGTTAGGCACCGCTTTTCTTGCCGTCATTCGTCTGGAATACGTATCATTGCCAGCCAAATGGTTGATCGCCGGCCTAGTCCCATAGACCGTCCTTATGTCATGACTTTTCTTTATCCTCTGGTGATCGCAGTTTTCGGTGCGGTTGGCGCGACTTGGCTCGGCCTGCCGGCGGCGGCGCTGTTAGGTAGTACGCTCAGCGTGTCGATTGCGGCGATCTTGCGCATGCCTGGATCGGTGCCTGGGCCGCTGCGCCACCTGGCCTTTACAGCCATCGGTGTGACACTCGGAAGCGGTGTGACGCCCACGATAGTTCAGGAGATGGTGCAATGGACCGGGAGTCTTGCCGCACTGTTTCTGACGGTGATCCTGACCATGGGGGCGTCGAGCCTCATTCTCGTGCGGGCGTTTCGCCAGCGCTGGTCAACCGCTCTCATGTCTACCTCGCCGGGTGCGCTGACCGTTGCTGTCAACCTTGCCGCCGATACCGATGATGACGTGCGCGCCGTCATCACCCTTCAGAGCGTCCGCCTG
This sequence comes from Paracoccus stylophorae, assembly GCF_028553765.1. NCBI lineage: Bacteria > Pseudomonadati > Pseudomonadota > Alphaproteobacteria > Rhodobacterales > Paracoccaceae > Paracoccus > Paracoccus stylophorae. Next base: position 276,489 of record NZ_CP067134.1, read on the forward strand.
CTGGCCGTCACGCTGATGCTGCCCCCTGTCATCGGTCTGATCGAGCCGGACATGGTCGGTCGCATGGCAGCAACGACCACAGCCGTGGGATATGGTGCGGGCTTTGCGCTGATGCTGGGGGCCGCCGTGCTGGGCCTGGCTTTGACGCAGCTTCGCATGCCCGCGGCCTTCTTGATCGCAGGCATGATCCTCAGCGGAGCGGCGCATTATGCTGGGTGGGTTGAAGGCCGGCTGCCTACTGCCATGAATCTGGTCGGCTTCGCCGTGGCGGGTGCGGTGATCGGGACACGTTTCCGTAGTATCACATTGGCCGAATTCAGGCGTTCCGGCGCTGCGGCCGCCACCGTCTCGGCCATCGGGATTGGATTTAGCGCTGTGATATCCTGGGGGGTGGCGACAACTCTTGGCATGCCCTTCGGACAGGTCTGGGTCGCCTTCGCGCCTGGCGGAGTCGAGGCGATGGCCTCGATGGCACTCTCTTTCGGATACGATCCAATCTATGTCGCATCGCACCACATCTTCCGTCTGCTCGTCCTGCTTCTCGGCCTGCCTATCGCGATCCGGTTGGTGCTACGGTTGCAGGATCGAGGGTGAAAGTCGCCTCGACTTTCTGCCGGTGTAGGGTCGAGGCTCTTCCTCTCTAGTCCTCAGATCAACCCCCCCGAGTCTGCGAGCGGGCCTTCCGTGAAAACTTGCGCTTGAAGTTGCGCGGGCGCTTGACCGACGTCCCGGAGGGCTCTTGCCGAAATGTAGTGGCGTGACTGAGCGGGACGGCTTCATTGCGCTCTGGCAGGTCTTCGGCGGCAATGAAGTGGGGAATTTCGAAAGCTTCGCCGGAAAGCTTGTCCAGATCCTGAATGTTCATCCTGTCAGGGTGGCGGATCCCGAAGGACAGAACAACGACTACCGGTTCGCGCGTCCCGTCACGTTCACCCGTTCCGGACAAAAGAGGCGCGGCCGCATCCGCCTCTGTCGCCGCGGCTGCTTCGTGCCGGCAGCAAGGGCGCGCCTCCTCCCATGCGCGCCCTGCGTTTCTCTCCGATCAGAAAGGGCTGTCGGGGTAATAGAACTGCTCGGCGTTCTCGGGCGTGATCAACTGGCTGCCGATGATATAGCGACCTGCCATCGGCGCGTTCGAGACGAAGTGCAGCGCCGTCATCTCGATCGCGGATGAGATCAGGGCCGGCGGGTAGGTGACGTTGACGGGCAATTGCGGGTCGTTCTCCATGATCCGCTTGACGATGTCCTTCATGCCGGCACCGCCGACCACGACCATCTCGCCCTCGCGGCCGGCCTGCGCGATCGCTTCCAGAACGCCCACCGCCATATCGTCATCGGCCGCCCATACGGCGTCGATCTGCGGATATTTGGCCAGATAATCCTGCATCACCTTGAAGGCGTCGTCGCGATTCCAGTTGCCGTGCTGCATGTCGAGGATTTCCTTGTCGGACCCCTCCATCGCCGCCTGGAACGCCTCGACCCGCTCATTGTCGAGCGTCGTCGGGATGCCGCGCAGCACCACGATCTTGGCGCCGGGTTCCAGGTTGTCGCGGAAATACTCGCCCGCCACACGGCCGAAGGCGGTATTGTCGCCGGCGACGTAAAGATCCTCGATCCCCTCTTCCGACAGGCCACGGTCGACGACCGTCACGAATTTCCCGGCGGCCTTCACCTGCTTGACCGGATCGGTCAGCGGCTCGGATTCGAAGGGCAGGACCACGAGGGCGTCGATGTTGCGCGTCGCCAGCATGTCCTCGATATCGGACACCTGCTTTGCGGCCTCGCCCGAGGTCGACAGCACGAATTCGAGGTTCGGATAGACCTTGCCCAGCCGATCGATGGTGTCGCGCGCGTGCCAGTTCAGCCCGCCCATGAAGCCATGCGTCGCGGTGGGGATGGCGACGCCGATGATCTTCCTTTCGGCGTCCTGAGCCGTCGCCACGCTTGCGGCCAGCGACAGCGCCACTGCGGCCAGCGGCAGTTTCATCAGGTTTCGACGTTTCATTCCTGTTCCTCCCTTGTCACCGCTCATCGGCGGTGCGTTTCTCTCGCTGCAGAACGACGGCGAGCACGATGATGACGCCCTGGATCGCCCCGTTCAGATAGGGGCTGACCAGATCCGCCAGATTCAGGATGTTGTCGATCAGCGACAGGATCAGCACGCCGACGACCGTGCCCCAGACGCGGCCGGTACCGCCCTTCAGGGCGGTTCCGCCGATGATGACGGCGGCGATGGCCTCAAGCTCCCACAGCACGCCGGTCGAGCCCGAGGCCGATCCCAGACGCGGCACGTAGAGGATGGTCGCCAGCCCGACCAGCGCGCCCAGAAGCACATAGGTTTGCAGCCGGACCCGCGCCACGTCGACGGCCGAATAGCGCGCCACACGGTCGTTTGATCCCGTCGCTTCGACATGGCGGCCAAAGCGGGTGTGGCGCATCGTCCATTCGCCCAGAACGGCGACGATGGCAAAGACGATGATCGGCCAGGTGATCCAGCCGATCCCTCCGAAATAGACCGGGCGATACAGGGTCCGCAGCCCGGAATCGAGGCTGAGTGTCCCGCCGTCGGCAAGCCATGTGACCAGGCTGCGAAAGATCCCCATCGTGCCGAGCGTCACGATGAACGCCTCGATCCGCGCCTTGGTGACCAGTGCACCGTTCACGTAGCCCGCAAGCGCACCCCCCGCCAGCGCCACCCCCATGCCCAGCAGGATCGTCCCCCAGTTCGCCCCGGTGATCGGCGCCAGCGCGTTCATCGCCATGATGGTGATGCCCGCAATGAAGGCGGCCATCGACCCCACCGACAGGTCGATCCCGCCCTGCGTGATCACGAATGTCATGCCGACCGCGATCAACCCGATGAAGGCCGAGCGGGCCAGAACATTCGACAGGTTCGCCGGCGCAAGAAAGGCGGGGTTCAGCAGCGCCCCCAGGATGAACAGACCGATCAGTGCGATCAGCGGTCCCAGCAGGTGCAGGTCGATGCGTTTCATGCAGGCTCCATCCGGGCGTCCAGGCCCATGGCGAGGCGGACAATGGCCTCTTCGGTGATGTCCGCGCCCGAAACCTCGCCCGCGATGCGGCCCTGACGCATGACCAGCATGCGGTCGGCCAGACCCATCACCTCGGGAAGTTCGGACGAAATCACGATGACCCCGCGCCCCTGACGCGCAAGCTGGCGGACGAATTGATAGATCTGCTGCTTGGTGCCGACATCGATGCCACGGGTCGGCTCGTCGATCAGCACGATCCGAGGCTCGGTCAGCATGGTCTTGGCCAGAAGCAGTTTTTGCTGATTGCCGCCCGACAGTGCGCCGGCAGGCATGTCGGGCGAGGCCGCGCGAATGTCAAACTCGCGCGTCGCGTCCTTCATCGCCTGCGCCTCGCGCGCCCGGTCGATGCGAAAGCCGAAGCGGTCAAGCGCGGACAGCGTCAGGTTCTGGGTCAGCGGCTTGGTCAGCAGCAGCCCGGCTTCCTTGCGATCCTCGGTCAGATAGGCAATCCCCGCGGCCGCCGCAGCCCGGGTGCTGCCGATCCGGATCTGCTGCCCGCTGACCGCGATCCGGCCCCTCGCCGGGCGCAGCCCCGCAATCGCCTCGGCCAACTCGGTCCGCCCCGAACCCACCAGCCCGGCGATGCCCAGCACCTCGCCCCCGGCAAGGCGAAGGCTGGCGTCATGGACGGCACCCGGCACCGTCAGTCCCTGCACGGAAAGCAGTTCATCGCTGGTGACGGTATCCTTGGGGGGAAAGATATCGGTCAGCTCACGACCGACCATGGCGGTCGCCATGCTGTCCTCGGTCAGCTCTCCCCGGTCCGCGCGACGAACCACCGCGCCGTCGCGCAGCACCGTGATCCGGTCGGCAAGCCGCACCACCTCGTCCAGCCGGTGCGAACAGAACATCAGCGCGACACCGTCGGCGCGCAGACGATCGACCTGCGCGTAAAGCGCCTCGACCTCGCGATGGGTCAGCGCCGCCGAAGGCTCGTCCATGATCAGCACGCGCGCATCGCGCGACAATGCCTTGGCAATCTCGACCATCTGCCGGTCGGGCACCGACAGGTCGCGTATGCGGGCATCGACGGGAATGGGCGAATCCAGACGCGCCAGCAGCTCTGCCGCCGCGTCACGCATCGCCTGATGGTCAAGCCGCAGATGCCGGGTCCGCTCGCGGCCCAGGAAAATGTTGCCGGTCACGGTCAGGTCGGGGACCAGGTTGAATTCCTGATGGATGACAACCACCCCGGCTGCCTCGGCCTCGGGGCCGTTGCGGAACCGGACCGGGCGTCCGTCCAGCAGGACCTGTCCTGTCGTCGGCGCCAGATAGCCGCCAAGGATCTTCATGATGGTGGATTTGCCGGCCCCGTTCTCGCCGATCAGGGCATGGACCTCGCCCGCGTTCAGCGCCAGATCGACGCCGTGCAGGACCTCGACCGCGCCAAAGCTGCGGGTGACCGACTTAAGGGCGATGACGGGTGTCACAGTCGCACCTCGACCCAGGCCCCGTCGCGCGCGGCAGACGCCTGCGCGGCCGCGATGAAGGCCAGTCCCGACAGCCCGTCCGCCAGCCCGGGCACCCGTTCCAGCCGCGTCCCGTCGCCCCGGATGATTGCGGCAATATCGGCGTAAAGATTGGCGAACCCCTCCAGATAGCCCTCGGGGTGTCCGGGCGGCGTGCGAAACGACGCCGAGCGGTCCTGCGCGCGGGTCAGGATGCGCGACGGACCGTCCCGGGGCGCAAGGATCAGCCGCTCTGCGTCCTGCAGGCGCCAGTAGAGCGCTGCTTTGCTGCCGACGACGCGCAGCGACAGGTCGTTTTCGCATCCGATGGCGACCTGGCTGGCCCACAACCCGCCGCGCGCCCCCGAGCCGTAGCGCAGCGCGATCCGCGCGTCGTCATCGACGGCCCGGCCCGGCACCATGCTGGACAGTTCGGCCGACAGGGCAATGGGTGTGCGGCCGGTGACAAAGGCAGCAAGCTGCCACGCATGGGTGCCAATATCGCCGATCGCGCCCGCACCGGCCCGCGCCGGATCGGTGCGCCACTGCGCCTGCTTGGTCTCGACATTGTCGGCAAGCCAGCCCTGCAGATACTCTGCCTGCACCAGTCGCAGATTGCCAATACCGCCTTCGGCGACAATCGCGCGCGCCTCGCGCACCATCGGCATGGCGCTGTAATTATGGGTCAGGAAAAAGCGGGCGCGGCTGCGTCTTGCGGCCTCGGCAATCTCGCGGCCCTGTTCCTGCGTCGCCGCCAGCGGCTTGTCGCAGATGACGTGGATGCCGGCATCCAGAAACGCCACGGCGACCGGCGCATGCATGTGGTTCGGGGTGACGATGGCCACGGCGCGGATGCCGTCGGCGCGGGCCGCCTCGGCCTCGGCCATCTGTCTGAAATCATCATAAGACCGATCCAGCCCCAACGCGCGCGCCGACGCCGCAGCCCGTGCCGGGTCTGACGACAGCGCGCCCGCAACAAGCTGAAACTGGCCATCCATGCGGGCAGCGATGCGATGAACCGCGCCGATGAAGGCACCTTCGCCACCACCGACCATCCCCAGGGGCAGCGGCGCGTTCATGCCAGCCCCAGGGCGCGGTCTATGGCGTCGGCGTCCGCCTGCTGCGCCGCGAAATCGTCAAAGGCCATCGGCGTCACGGGAATGATATGCCGCCGCACAAAGGCTGCGCCTTCGCGTGCACCCTGCTGTGGATGTTTCAGGGCACATTCCCATTCGACGACAGCCCAGCCGGGAAAATCATGCTGCGCGAGCTTGGCGAAGACCTGCGCGAAATCAACCTGACCGTCGCCCGGACTGCGAAAGCGACCGGCCCTTTCGACCCATGGCTGGTATCCGCCATAGACCCCCTGCCGCCCGGTGGGCCGGAACTCGGCATCCTTGACGTGAAACATGCGGATCCGGTCGTGATAGATGTCGATATTTGCGAGGTAGTCCAGTTGCTGCAGCAGATAATGCGAGGGATCATACAGCATGTTCGCGCGCGGGTGTTTGTCCACCCGATCAAGAAACATCTCGAAGGTGATCCCGTCATGCAGATCCTCGCCCGGGTGGATCTCGTAGCAGATGTCGACGCCGTTCTCCTCGGCCAGATCCAACAGCGGTCGCCAGCGCGTCGCCAGCGTGTCGAAGGCGGTTTCGACCAGGCCCGGTGCCCGCTGCGGCCAAGGGTAAAGGTATGGCCAGGCCAACGCGCCCGAGAATGTTCCCATCGCGCTCAGCCCCAGAAGGCGGCTTGCGCGAACGGTTTGCGCCACCTGTTCCACCGCCCAGGCCTGACGCTTGGCTGGACGGCCGCGCAGGGCAGGCGGAGCAAAGGCATCGAAAGCGGTGTCATAGGCCGGGTGAACAGCGACCAACTGTCCCTGCAGATGCGACGACAACTCGGTGACCACAACGCCATTCTGCGCCGCGATGCCGAGGAACTCGTCGCGGTAGGTCTGCGAGTCCACGGCCCGGTCCAGATCGAACAGCCGCGTCTCTGCTGACGGGACCTGCACGCCTTCGTAGCCCAGCGAGGCCGCCCATGCCGTGATTGTGTCCCAGTCGTTGAAGGGCGCAGCATCCGATACGAACTGCGCCAGAAACAGCGCGGGCCCCTTGATCGTCCTCATCCCCGATCCTCCTCGCCTCCACCACAACCGATCCTGCAATCGATTACAAGAATTGATTTGCAAGCAGCGCAACTGCTTGCGCAGGCCGGGTCGACGGCCTTAGATCGTGCCATGATGGACGATGCGCCCGCTGATACCTCCGGCGATGCCGATCACGTCGCCTCGGGTGCCGGGCCGGCGCGTCTGACTGACGTGGCGCGTCACGCCGGCGTTTCGGTCGCCACGGTCAGCCGTGCGCTGTCGCGACCCGAGATGGTCACCGCAGCCACACGCGATCTGGTGCAATCCGCCGTTCGCGCCACCGGCTATCGCGTCAATCAGGCGGCCCGGAACCTGCGCAAGCAGCGCACGGGCGCGGTGGTCGCCCTGGTGCCGAACCTCGGCAATCCGTTCTTTGCCAGGATCCTCGCCGGGATGGGCGCAGAACTTGCCCGCGCCGGTTACGATCTTCTGGTCGGCGACACCATGGAAGAGGGTGGGCGGCACCGGGCGCTTGCCCGCTTTCTCGACCCGTCGCGCGCGGACGGGATCATCCTGCTGGATGGGCAGGTCACCGCCGATGATCTGGCCGCACTGCCCGACGCGCCCCCGGTCATCATGGCCTGTGAGTGGATCGACGATGCAGGACTGCCGCGGGTGGTTCTGGACAATGCGCTGGGAACCGAACTGGCGGCCCGTCATCTGGTCGATCTCGGGCACCGCCGCATCGGCTGGATCGGCGGACCGCCCGCGAATGTGCTGCATCTCGCGCGCTGCCGGGGCCTTGAGCGGGTGCTGGGGCATCTGCCGTCGGGATATCCCGGCGACTTCTCGGTCGCCTCCGGCGCCCGGGCCGCACGCATCTGGCTGGGCGAACCCGTCGACACCCGCGCCACCGCGATCCTGTCCTTCAGCGACGAAATGGCCGCCGGTTTTGTCGGTGAGGTATCGCGTGCGGGCGTGTCCATCCCCGCTGATGTCTCGGTCGTCGGCTTCGACGGCATCGATTGGGTGGCGCATCTGCCGGTGCCGCTGACGACGGTCCATCAGCCCAAGCGCGAACTTGGCCGCCGCGCGGCCGAGTTCATCATCCGGCGCATCGCCGGGGTCCAGCTTCCCGCCGAAGACGTTCTGCAACCGGACCTGATCATCCGCGCCTCGACCGGCCGCGCGCCTCGTTGATGCTTCGCGTTTTAGCGGGATACTGACGTAGAACTTAGCCGGCCATTGTCAGCTTCGTGGCGTGGGTAAGCCCGCAGATGCTTATATGCTGGGCGTTCGTTGTGCCTTCTCATCGTTCTGGGCCGGTCCGCGGCACAGTCTATTGACTAATTTGGTCGCGGACTGAAAGCTGATGATCGACACTGGGCGAACGGGGCAGGCGCTGGAAGTTCCCGGCCCGGACCGGATGAAATCAGGAGGATCTGTGATGCAGACGGGAAACGTTCTGGCCGCCCTTCTTCTGGGCGCAGCCCTGTCGCCGATGCCGGCTGTGGCCGGCGAGGTCACGATCAAACGCGACCAGTGGGGCATGCCCCATGTATATGGCTACACGGTCCATGATTTGTTCTTCGGTTACGGCTATGCGGTGGCGCAGGATCGGCTCTACTCCATGGACATGGCGCGGCGCAGCGCGACCGGGCATGTGGCGGCAGCATTGGGGTCCGAGTTTGTCGATTACGACAGAAAGATCCGCTCGGAATACTGGCCGGCCTCGATCCAGCAGCAGATCGACGCCGCTGCTCCGCAGGAAAGGGAAATCCTTTCAGGCTATGCCGCCGGCATGAATGCCTGGATCGACAAGGTCCAGGCCGAGCCTGACCGGCTGATGCCACAGGAATACACGGTGAACGGCTTCGAGCCGGAAGAGTGGACCGAGTTCGATGTCGCGATGGTGTTCATCGGCTCGATGCTCAACCGCTTTGGTGACTACAATACCGAGATCGAGAATGCCGCGCTGCTTGACGCGCTGATCGACGCGCATGGCGAAGAGACGGCGCAGGCGATGTTCGACACGCTTCTCAGCGTCGACGCCGAAGGCGCGCCGACGACGATCCCGGCGGGCGACTGGGATCCGTCGCAGCGCGACCGCACCAATCTGGACCTGCGCCCGATCAAGGGGGCCTCGATTTCAGACGAGGTGCTTCGCCAGATCGCGCCGGTGCCGCCGACGCTGGTCGCGGCAGACGGCACGACAATCCCGCGGGCCAGGTGGCGGGACGAATCCCTGCGGCTCATGGCCGCTCACGGACCGGCCGGCCTGCGCCTTGAGGCGGCGTCGAACCTTGCGATCCTCGGTCCCGAAAAGCTGGACGGCGCGCGGGCGGTCCTGCTGAACGGGCCGCAGTTCAACTGGTTCCGCCCGGCCTATACCTACTCCATCGCGCTTCATGGCGCGGGGTTCGACGTGGCGGGCAATACGGCACTGGGCTATCCTGGCATCATGTTTGCCCATAACGGGAAAATCGCCTGGGGCAGCACATGGGCGGCGGGCGATCAGGTCGACATCTTCCGCGAGACGGTAAACCCTGAAAACCCTGAGCAATACCGTCGAGACGGCGAATGGGTCGACATGGAAAGCCGCGAGGAGACGATCGAGGTCGCGGGCGGTGAGCCGGTCACCTTTACCGCCTACCGCACCGTGCATGGGCCGGTGATCGCCCGCGACCAGGACCAGCATACGGCCTTCGCCAAGAAACGAGCCTGGAGCGGGGCCGAACTTGGCACGCTATTTTCCTGGGTCGAGCTGATGAAGGCGCAAGACTATGATGGTTTTCTTGCCGCGCTGGAACGTTCGGCGGTCAACGTCAACAGCTACTTTGCCGATGCCGACGGCAATATCGGCTATCTGTTCGGCGGGTATTATCCGAAGCGGGCCGAGGGCCACGACACACGCCTGCCGGTCTCGGGCGAAGGCGGGATGGACTGGCAGGGCATCATGCCGTTCGAGACGAACCCGCATGTGAAGAACCCGTCCAACCACATGGTGCTGAACTGGAACAACCGCCCTGCCGAGGGCTTTCCAAGCCCGGACGAGCACTGGTACGGCTGGATGCCTGCCGACCGCGTCACCGTGATGTTCGACGCTTTCGATAAGAAGCAGTCCTTCACTGCCCAAGAGGTCTGGGACACGATGGTGGGCGAGGTCGCATTCGAGGATGTGAACGCGGGGCCGTTCATCCCCTTCATCACCGAGGCAGCGGCCGATCTGCCGTCCGGCGATCGGCGCCGTCAGCTTGCCGACCGGCTTGCCGAATGGGACCGGATGCGGCGCGACGATGACGGCGATGGTCGCTATGACGCGCCCGAGGTCGCCATCATGGAAACCTGGCTGGAAACGCTGCTGACGCAGATCTATTCGCGCGAACTGCCCGAGCCGTATGGCGACTGGTTTTCCTCTGCGGGCTATCCCGATCCCGACGCTCCGGGCGGGTCGGGCCAGAATATCGGGGTGGGCGCCAAGGTGCTGCACTATAATCTTCTCGGACAGGGGTACGATTTCCTTGGCGGCAACCCGCACGAGTCCATCCTCGCGGCGCTGGACCAGACAGCCGAGACGCTGACCGGGAAATATGGCGACGACCCCGAGGGCTGGCTCAGCCCGGTGGGCGTGATCCGCTATTCGCACGAGAATTTCCGCGGCATCCCGCAGACATTGTCCGAACGCGAAAGCGATACCGCCATCGCCATGAACCGCGGCACCGAGAACAACATGGTCGTGTTCAGCGAGGACGGTGTCATGAGCTTCGAGGTGGTGCCGCCGGGACAGAGCGGCTTCATCGCACCAGACGGCAGCGTGGGCGAAACCTATGACGATCAGGCGGCGCTCTACGAGGATCTCGACCACAAGCGCGTCTGGTTCACCGCCGCAGAGGTCGAGGAGAACGCGGTCTCGACAGAAGTCGTCGAGACCGAGTAGACCGGCGGAACGGCAAGCTGCCGTTGAGGTTGAACGATGCCTGAACAGGCGCTGCCGGCTGACGCGGAGTGCCGGAGGTCAGCGGCGCGTAAAGCGCAGCGCTCTGATGCCGCGAAGCGCCGTGTTACCGTTTCAAGGTCCAGCCATGACGGTCGGTCTCGCGCGTCATGGCTGCAGATCTCTCTTCGAGGCCCCAGAGGAGAGTATCTCAACTCTCTGCGCTGAGATCGGGAACGATCCGGTCCTGAGAGGATGATCGGCAGGTTCATCGAACGGTCCCGAGTATACGGCCGTTGCGTAAGATGGGTGACCCTTGAGAGAGGAAATTGGCATGCCTTGGTAGCTCACAGCGCCGGAACCGTTCACTGACTGGTGCAGAGCGTTTGCACTGGATTACCGTGCGGAACAGTGTCCAAATCCTTCGCTCGCAACCAGATTTACACGAGTTATCAATCGCTTAGTCGCCGCCCTCCGGGGCGGCGTTTGCGTTTCCACCGCCCGTGGAAGCACTGTGGAAGCAAGAGGGGCCGAAGTCATTCATGTTGCTTCGAAAAATCGAACTGCCCTTCACCGGCCGGCCTCGTCACAGTTCTAGACGCGCCGCGGCGTCGGTGCTTTCTGACCGTCAGCGAGTTTCTGCCTGGATCTGCAACTCCAACTCGTGGGCTTCTGACACGCCGAGGCTGACGAGGCGGCCAAGGATCGTTTCAATCCGACTGCGCGAAGGGTGAACCTGACGATACAGTGAAGGATCCTTGGCCGCCGCCGCTTCGAACCATTCAGTGATCTTTCGACCAATTTCGAGCTCATTCCACATTACACGGTCGCCATTCGTAACTTCGAGTCACGTCTCGACTGCGAACAGGAGGAGATCGAGATGCCGCGCGGTCGGCGCCATGTTCAAGGTGTTCACCGTACAGAGCGCGATGAAGACTGTAAGCGTCTGTGAGCCCAAGAGCTGAAGCCCATGCTGCCCTCGCCGCAGGCGATCAGCCGGATCGAGAAGACGGCCAAAGAACCGTTGGCGTGCCGCGACAGCCACGACTTCGCACTGCACCGCTTTTTCTGTCTCTACTGCAACGGAGCGGTTCGGTGTCTTGTCCGAGGGGCTTGCGACCACCGGGCAGATCGATATCGTCGCACGCGAGGTCTTTGACCTTGCGTTGGGGCTTTCGCCGTCATGAAGATCACCCACCCCCGGATCATGCTCAAGGCCGATGAAAGCCTGGCCGCCTTCGGGTCCTGCTACACATCCTCGCCACGGCTTTCGGCGATGAGCACGAGCTTTGCCTTGTGGCCGGTCGAAGAGGACCCGGCCCCGCTTGCGGTCGATCTCGCCAAGACGGTGGCCGACCGTCTCGAAGGCGCTGTTCTGCTGGCCGGAAACGATGTGGTCGCCGAGGGCGTCGTCGCCGCTGATGATCTTGACGGTGGCGCCGAACGCGGTCTGCGCCCTGCAAAGCCGCCGGGCGCCTTGGCGCGCGAACTGGGGCCTGCAAGGACGGCGCGGCTGATCGACGCCATCCGGCAGCGCCAGACCCACGGCGTCGAAGAGAAAAAGACGGCATGAACGGAAAGACGATCCTCGTCACCGGCGCCTCCAGCGGCTTGGGCCGGCACTTCGCGAAGATGCTGGCGGAATGCGGCGCAGAGGTGCTGTTGGCGGCCCGCAGCGACGCGGCCCTTGCCCGGGCTGTGGACGAAATACGCGCCGCGGGGGGGCGGGCGGAACGTTATACAATGGACGTGGCCGATGCGGCGTCGGTCGCGGCGGTGTTCGACGGCGCCGCACGACCGATAGACGTGGTCGTGAACAATGCCGGCATCACGTCGGGCAAGGCCGCGCTGAGCATCGACGCGGAAGAGTTCGGGCAGGTGATCGACGTCAACCTCAAGGGCGTCTTTCACGTGGCGCAGGCGGCTGCCCGCCACATGCAGGGGCGGGGCGGGGCGATCGTCAACGTCGCGTCGATCCTGGGTCTGCGCGTGGCGGGGGGGCGTCGCGGCATACGCCGCATCGAAAGCGGGCGTGGTGCAGCTGACCAGGGCGCTGGCGCTGGAATGGGCGCGCTACGACATCCGGGTGAATGCGCTGTGTCCCGGCTATATCGAGACCCCGCTCAACCGCGACTTCTTTGCGACCGAAGCGGGACAGAACCTGATCCGCCGCATCCCGCAGCGGCGCCTGGGGCAGATGTCGGATCTGGACGCGCCATTGCGGCTGCTGTGCTCCGATGATGCGGCCTACATGACCGGCGCGATCCTTGCGGTTGACGGCGGTCATCTTTGTTCCAGCCTGTAAGGATGACCATGGATTTCACCATCTCCCCCCGCATCGAGGATTTCCGGCGCCGCATCGCCGATTTCGTGGACGACCGCATCCTGCCGCTCGAATCCGATCCGCAAGCTTATGACGCGCACGAGAACATCGACCTTGCGCACCTGACGGTCCTGCGGGATCAGGCCAGGGCACAGGGATTGTGGTGCCTTCAGCTGTCGCCCGAATATGGCGGGCAGGGTCTTGGCCGGGTGGGAATGGCCGTCTGCTACGAAGAGATGAACAGATCCGTTTTCGGCCCCGCGGTGTTCAACGCGGCGGCGCCAGACGATGGCAACATGATGGTCATCGAAGCCCTTGGCACGGACGAGCAGAAAGACTGGTTCCTGCGCCCCGTGGCCGAGGGGCGGGTGAGATCGGCGTTCGTCATGACCGAACCGGACCCGGGCGCGGGGTCGGACCCCGGCATGACGCAGACCACCGCCACGCGGGAGGGGGGCGATTACGTGATCCACGGCCGCAAGTGGTTCATCACCGGGGCCGAGGGCGCGGCGCATTTCATCCTGCTTGCGCGAACGTCCGACGACCCCGGGCGCGGCCTGACCTGCTTTCTGTTTCACCGCGATCAGCCCGGATGGTCGATCCTGCGCCGCATCCCGATCATGGGTCCGGAAGAACACGGCGGCCACTGCGAACTGGCGTTCGACGGGCTGCGCATTTCCGCCAGAAACGTGGTGCTGGCCGAAGGACGTGGCATGAAGGTCGTCCAGACCCGCCTGGGCACGGCGCGGCTGACGCACTGCATGCGCTGGCTCGGTCTGGCAAAGCGCTGCATGGAGATCGCGGCCGAATATGCTGCGCGCCGTGAAGGCTTTGGCATCCGTCTTGCCGACCGTGAAAGCGTGCAGATCGTGATGGGAGGGCTTGCCGCCGACATCGAGATCGGCCGCCTTCTGGTCATGAAAGCGGCGTGGGAACTGGATCAGGGATCATTTGCCCAAAAAGAGGTGTCCATGGCCAAGATCCATGTGGCCAATCTGCTGCACCGGGCGGCGGACGCAGCCATCCAGATCAACGGCGCGAGGGGCTATTCCAAGGATACGGTGGCCGAATGGATCTATCGCTATGCCCGTCAGGCCCGCCTGGTCGATGGCGCCGATGAGGTGCACAAGATGATCCTCAGCCGCAGCCTCGCCGCCGAGGGCCGCGACTTCTGGCGTTGGGATGTCGCGCCGGAGCGTGCGTCGTGACGTCGGCCGCAGAACCGTCCGCAGATTTCGCGCCCGAACGATTGGAAGCATGCCTGCGAGAACGCTTCGGCTCGGGATCGCTGGAGTTGCAGCGCATCAGTGGCGGGCAGTCCAATCCCACCTATTTCGTGACCTTCGCCGGACGCCGGATGGTGCTGCGCAAGCAGCCCGCGGGCGAGATCCTGCGCGGCGCGCATGCGATCGACCGCGAGTTCCGCGTGATGCGGGCATTTGGCGCGACCGATGTGCCGGTGCCCCAGACGATCCTGTATCACCAGGATGCGGAGTTGCTGGGAACGCCGTTCTACCTGATGGAGCGGGTCGAGGGCCGTGTCTTTTCGGACGCACGCCTCCCCGGCATGGCACCGGCGGAACGGCGCGCGATCTATCTGTCGATGGCGGAAACGCTGGCACGCCTGCATGGTAAAAGTCCCGACGAGATCGGTCTGGCCGGTTTCGGCCGCCCCGGTGATTATTTCGCGCGTCAGCTTCACCGCTGGACCAGCCAACTCGCCGCATCCAGCTTCGCCGGCAATGCAGTGCTGAACGACCTTGCCCGCCAGGTCGCCGAGTTGCTGCCCGAGGATGACGGCCTGATCTCGATTGCGCATGGCGACTTTCGCCTTGGTAACCTGCTTTACCACCCGGACGAGCCCAGGGTCGTCGCGGTCCTCGACTGGGAGCTTTCCACCATCGGTCATCCCTTGGCCGACCTGGGCTTTGCGGCGATACCATGGCATTCGCAGCCCGACGAATTCGGCGGCCTCCTTGGGCATGTCAGCGAAGGCATTCCGACCGAGGCCGAGTTTTTCGCGGCCTACCGGACCGTCCTGCCGGCGGTGCCGCCGCCGTCCGTCTTCCACATCGCCTTTGCCCTGTTTCGCTTCGCCGTGGTCTTCGTGGGCATCGCTGACCGAGCCGCGGCGGGCAATGCTGCCGACCCCGAGGCGGCCCGGTATGCGCCCTTGGCCGAACGGTTCGCGGTCCGCGCTCAGGAACTGCTTGCCGGGCGAGCACATGCGCCACATGGCTGAAACCATGCACATGGCATTTCCTGGTGTCCAGCAAGCGGCTTGACCCTATCGACATGAGGAACGAGTCGGCACCGCTATCACCCAAGACACAGGCTTGTCCTGCCGTCAGAATACCGAAAGCTGGCACAAAATCGCCAATGCCGTCCTCGATGACGCAAAGATTATCGCCGGCTTCACGGCAGGATCACCGCGGTACCAATCGGCCGGTTACAACAGGGCCTTCTGGGTCCACTCTATCGCGTGTGCCCGCGCGAGACGCGCGAGGCAGGTCTGCGGGCCTGACGCTCTAATCGAAGCGCTCTGCATCCTGGGCGGCATACATCGCAACCGCTCTTTCCGTCACCGCATTCTCACGCAGTTTTTCCACAATCTCGGGAAGTCGGTTTGCGGGAATGGCGGCCGTCATCTCGTTGTTGTTCATCCCGGTTCGCACCCGGCTCAACATGCAGCCCACGCTCACCGCGACGTCGTTCGCTTCCTTGGCGATCGCCACGATGTGGCACTGCGGCTTTCCTTCAAAGCGCACACCGTCGATGGCGTCGTCGATAATCATGGCCTGTTTGGCGTTCAGGCGCAGGAAGATGATTTCGGGGTCGCCCGCGAAATCGGCGACCGGGCCGTAAGTGACAGACTGAGGGCGCTCCTTGACGGTGGCGATTCCTGGAACATCGGCCTCGCTCACCCAACCGGAGGAGAAGAGCGCGGCGACGTCATCATTGCCCGCCACCTCATCGAGACGCTTGAAGCCGTGCGTGTAGCTTCCGACGCTGCAATTGGCATGGTCGGCTGCGACGGTCGAAAAGACGCGGGTCGCGGCCTTGTTCCAGAAGACGCATCCGGCCGATACCGCTCCGGTTCTTCCATCCGCGGCGGGAGGAGGGTAGACAGCCTGATAGCCGGGAACTCCGATTTCGGCCCTGAACGATATGCCCAGCGGCGGAGATGCGAGGCGCAACAGATCGGACAGTTCCGCGGCAAGGGCTTGCAGGGACGTCATGTAAGCTCCTGGATTGACGATCAGACGTGGCGCCACCGCAGCAGCCAGTGCTCCAGCCGGTCCGCCATGACGAAGAGAACGAGAACGAAGACCATGATCAGGAAGATCAGCGCCATGGTCAGCGCCGCATTATAACTGCTTTGAGCAAAGGAAAGCAGATAGCCCAGACCCCTGCTGGATGCCACGAATTCACCGACGACCGCACCGGTGAAGGCAAAGCCCACCGCGACTTTCAGGTTTCCCATGATCCAGGCAATGACCGACGGGATATAGACCTCACGCAAGAGGGTCCCGCGTCCCCCGCCAAGCGTGCGAACTCTTTCGACGAGTCGCACATCCACCTCACGAACCCCGCTGTAGACGGCGAAAAAGATCAGCACGGCGACAAGAACAATGCTGATGGCGATCTTCGAGCCGAGACCGATGCCGAACCAGATGATGAAGAGCGGCGCGAGGATCACCCGGGGAATGGCGTTCAAGAGGATCATGATCGGCTCGAGGATGTCCGCCACCGGGCGAATCAACGCACCCCCGAAACCAAGCAGGGCCCCCAGGATGAGGCCGAGAACCAGGCCGGCAAGTGCTGCGGTTGCCGTGGCGGCAAGATGGTTCCAGATCGAGCCTTCCGCAAAGAGCTGAAAGAGTGCCGCTCCGATCTGGCTTGGCGGCGGCAGATAGAACGGGTCGATGTATCCCTGCCGGCTGAGCAGTTCCCAGAGAAGAAGCATGACCACGAGTGACGTCCCCTGCCGCAGCCATTTTTGCGATTTCCAGAGGTTCAAGCGCCGCCCCCATCAACGTCGACTTCGTCCCACAGATCGTCCCAGATGCGCTGAAGGAGCGGAGCGAAGGAGGGGTGGCCCCGGACGTGTATCAGATCACGAGGCCGCGCGATCCTTACCTCGTATCGGCTGCGGATCAGAGCGCGCGGCCCCCGAGACAGGAGGTAGATCGTGTCCGAAAGCGCTTGCGCCTCTTCGAGATCGTGAGTGACCAAAAGCACGGTGATCTTTTCCCGCTCCACCCATTCCAGAAGTTCCTGTGTCACCCTGTGCCGCACGATCGCGTCGAGCGAAGCGAAGGGTTCGTCCATCAGGAGCAGCTTGGGCCGGAGCGCAAGGACCTGCGCTAAAGCGACGCGCTTCCTTTGGCCGCCGGAAAGCTGGCGCGGGTAGCGCAAGCCAAAATGCGCCAGCCCGAGTTGCGAGAGCCACTGGTCAGCTTCCGCGCGGGCCTCTGCCCGGCTCTTCCCCCGCAGCCTGAGACCCAGCGCCACGTTGTCTTGCGCCGTTCGCCACGGCAGCAGGGCGTCGTCCTGGAACAGGAAGCCCATGTCTTCGAGCGATACGAACCGCTCGACCGTTCCGCCGGCTGGCGCGTGCAGCCCGGCAATTGCCCGAAGCACCGTGCTCTTGCCCGAACCGGATGGGCCGACGAGGCTGACGAATTCGCCTTCCCTCACCTTCAGGGATGCGCCCGCCAGCACCGGCTCGGCGCCGCCATAACTCATGACGAGGTCGGTGATCCGGATCACGACCCTCTCGCTCCGGCTCCCGACCGGAGCAGCCGCCGTGTCGGAACGCGGAAAGGCCTTGCGCGGGTCTTCCGGATCGGTCTGAGCCGCCTCAACCCGCTGCATTTCAGTCATGCAGGCACGACCTCGGTGTCCAGAAGGACGCCGAGATCCACGCTGGCAGTCAGTGACCCGCTGGAGCGCAGCGCATCCACGACGCGCTGGCACGCCTCGACGTCGATGGCCACGGATTCGGGGTAAAGCGATGCCCGATACTGCGCAATGATCTTCTCGAACTGCGCTCCTTCCCCTCCCACGAGCAGTTCCGGGGGAATCGCCTGCCGCAGCCGCGACACCGGCGCTTCACGCTGAAATTGCAGACCCGTCTCGAGGGCTCGCGCAACGGCCTGCATCTCCTCAAGGCGCTCATCGCGCTCTTCGGCACGATAGGCGACGCCCATGAACTCGTAGGGCCCGCCCAGATACCGATCGGCATCTTCTATCTCCATCGCGTTGAAGAGGATGCGTCCGCCAGCGGCGGCGATCAGCGTCAAGGCCGGCTCCTGAACCATTCCGGCGGCAACCTGCCCCCGGCGCAGCGCCTCGAACATGTTCGGCCCAAGGGCTGCGAACTGGATGGTCGACGGATCGGCGCCGGCCTGCGTCAGGAGGAAGAGCATCAGCGTGTGGTCGGCGTTGCCGAGGCCGGAGATCCCGACCGTCTCGCCCTCGAGATCCTTGAACGAAAGGATGGTTTCCACCTGGTCGGGCGCCACCGCAAGGGCGAAAAGAGGCAGACGGCCGGTGGTCGCAAAGCGGCGTATACCCGCCCCGTTGGCAAAGGCCTGAACGGCGACGTCGAACGAGGTGGCCGCGTAATCGACGGCGCCGCCGACCAGGGCCTGCATGGCGGCATTTCCGCCCCGGGTGTAAACCAGTTCGACCTCAAGACCCTCGCGCGCGAAGAACTCCTCGGCCCGGGTGACCTCGTAAGGAACGACGCAGAGAAGCTGGCTGCAGAAGGCAAGCCTGATGGGGGTTCCCTGCGCACGGCTGCTTGTCGCTCCGGCGGCCATAGACAGGCCGGCCACACCGGCCGCTCCCTTGATCAAGGATCTGCGCGAGATCCCGTCGGGATCGGGGCCGCCCAGATAAAGGTCGAGCTTGCTCTCCTGGCAGCACCGCATGGTCGTGATCCCCTGATAAGCGTGATCGAGTATGGCTGTTACCCACGCGGCTGTCAAACAACCGGGTTCCCTCGCTGACGATCTGGTCCGCTTCCGCGATAACTTGGGATACCGCGCGGCAAGCCGCAGCAAGCTGCCTTCATCGCCTCGTTCACGGGGCGCCTGCGCGACGCGATAACCGTTCGGCAGAGGCCGCGGACGCTGGCGGCCCTTGGGTCGTGGCTTTGGGATGGCTGAGCCGCCGGGCCGATTTTCCGCAAGCTGGTCAAGGCGCTCGTCGATCCTGTCGGTCCGTGCATCCTCGGGATCGAATGTTCCACCCACCAGCGGACCATAACCTCGTGTTCTTCGTGATCACATTTGACAATCTGGCGATGGGCCGAACACCGCGCTACGACCTGTCCGCGTTTCGGTTCGACCGGTTCCGCCCGGCCCTCTGGTGATTACCCGCCCCCTCGCCACCAGCAAGCTAAGGCCCCGGCGGCGATGGACCAACCGCAGCCGGCGACCCGTGCGACGTTCCCGTTCGCCGGGCGTGATGCGGCCTCCGGGGGTCGACTTGCCCGCCGCTGCTGTTGCAACGCCAACCAGAAGTTATCCGTCAGCCAAATCGCCGAGCTGTGTCCGAAGCCAACCTCACCGACCACGACAAGCCGCACGGCCGGCGTTTTTTCCGTTCTCACAACTCCCCGCACGACAATCCGCGCGCGCGGCTTTCGATCAGCCCGACCGCCGTGGCGATCCGGCTTTTGCAGATCGAGCCATAGCCCAGTCGGAAGAACGGGCAGGGTGCGGGCGGGTTTTCGAAGAAGACCGCGCCGGGTTCGATCAGCACACTGTCATGCTCAAGCCGTGCCGCCAGCACCTCGCTGTCGCTGCCCTCGGGGCCGCAGACCCACACGCTTGAGCCGCCCGAGGTGGGAACGCCCGCGATCCGCAGCGACGTCCGGTTCAGCGCCTGTTCCAGGATTTCCCGCCGGGCTTGCAGGGTTTCGCGCAGCCGCACGATATGGGCGTCGTAATGGCCAAGCGCCAAGAAATACGCGGTGATGCGCTGCAGATGGCTGGGCGGGTGACGCAGCATGATCGACCGCAGCGCGCGCGCCCGTTCGATCAGCGCCGCAGGCGCGACCATGTAACCGATGCGCAGTCCCGGAAACAGCGACTTGGAGAAGCTGCCCAGATAGATGACGCGGCCCGAACGATCCAGCGATTTCAGCGCCGGTTCCGGCGGCGACAGATACGACATCTCGAAATCGTAATCATCCTCGACGATCAGGAAATCCTGCGTCCCGGCCATGGCGATCAATTCGCGCCGGCGCGACAGCGGCATGGTGGTGCCGGTGGGGATGTGGTGGCTGGGCGTGATCGCCACCAATCGCGTGTTTTGCGGCAGATCGGCGGGGTTCAGCCCCATCTCGTCGACCGGCAGGAACGTCGTCGGGCTTTGCGCGCGGCGCAGCGTTTCGGCGAAATCGGGATAGCCCGGCTCTTCCATGACCGCCAGACGGTCGGCGCGGGCCAGCAGTTCGACGGTCAGATACAGCCCGTTCTGCGCCCCCATCGTCACCAGAACCTCATCGGGCCGCGCCATGATCCCGCGCCGCTGCAAGGTGTTGGAACAGATGTAATCGACCAGCAACGGATCGTCCGCGCGATAGCGGTCGGCCGCCAGATCGGGAAAATCGCGGCTGCCCAGGGCGCGGCGCGCGCAATCGCGCCAGGCGCCGTGATCGAACAGCGTCTCATCCGCCTGTCCGAAAATGAACGGATAGCGATAGTCGCGCCAGTTCGCAGGCTTCTGGATCACCCGTTTCGGAAGATCGTGGTCCGACAGCCAGTCGCCCCAATCCATCGGCTTTTCGTCGCCGGAGGGCTGGATCGGCTGCAATCGGCGATGCGGCACGGTCGCGGCCACGGCGACGCCCGATCGCGGGATCGTCTCAAGATATCCCTGGCTGACCAGATCCTGATAGACCAGCGTGACCGTCATCCGGGACATGCCCAAAGCCTCGGCCATCCTGCGGCTGGAGGGCAGGCGCGATCCCGGTCCGGCCCGGCTTTCCAGAATCGCCCGCACGATGGCTGCGGCCAGACGCCCCTGCAGGCTCGGCGCGTCGTCCTCGCGCAGATAGATCGTCTCGACTGGGATCCGGCGCCGCATCTGGACCTAACTTTGCCTCTAACTGGACATATCCTTTGACGTCGCGTCAGGCAATGGTGCGCGGCGAGGCGACCGCCGGGAATCGCGGCGCCGACTGACTATCAGGGAGGATAGACATGAATTTCACGACCCGTTTGCTGACCGGTACCGCCGTCACGCTGGCGCTGGCGCTGCCGGCCGCCGCTGTCGAGTACAAGATCGCCGTGGGCGATGGCGCCGGCGGCACGCAAGAGGCGCTTGGCAAGGCGTTCGTCGCCGCGCTGGAAGAACAATCCGGCGGCGAAATGACCGCCAAGCTTTTCGTGAACGGCCAGCTGGGCGACGAACAGGACACCGTCAGCGCCGCCGCCACCGGCACGCTGGATTTCTCGATCCTGGCGATCAACAACATCACGCCCTTCTCGCCGTCGGTGGGGACGCTGACGCTGCCCTATGTCATCCTCAGCCAGGATGACGCCGAAAAGATCACGCAGGGCGAGGTCGGCCAGCAGATGATCGACCAGACCATCGAGGATGCCGGTGTGCGCATCATCGGCTGGGGCTATTCGGGTTTCCGCGTGCTGACCAACTCGAAAAAGCCGGTCTCGACGGTCGAGGATCTTCAGGGACTGGTCATCCGCGTCCCGAAGAACGAGATCATGATCGAAACCTATAAAAGCTGGGGCATCAACCCGACGCCGATGGCCTGGGGCGAAACCTTCGCCGCGCTTCAGCAGAAGGTCGTGGACGGGCAGGACAACCCCTACATGACCGTCTATGCGATGAAGTTCGACGAGGTTCAGAAATACATCACCGATCTGCACTATCTGTTCTCGATCGAGCCGCTGATCATCAGCGAGGCGCTTTTCCAGGACCTCAGCGAAGAGGAACAGGCCCAGGTGCTGGCCGCGGGCGAAGCCGCCACCAAGGCATCGGCGGAATTCCTGCGCACGGAAGAAGCCAAGATCCGCGATGAGCTGGTCAGCCGCGGCATGGAAATCACCGAGCCCGCGAGCGACGAGCAAGAGTTCATGGATCTGGCCACCGCGGCCGTCTGGCCGCAATTCTACGACCAGATCGGCGGGAAAGAGGTGCTGGACAACGTCCTGACCTCGCTGGGCCGCGAACCCGCGGCAGAGTGATCGCGACTGCGCGCGGCCCCGCGCCGCGCGCAGTCTTCCCCGACCGTCCGTCCCGCCACGTTTCACCGGAGGCCGTCGATGCCCGCGCTCTGGTCCTTTCTGGACAAGTTCGAAAGCCATGTCTGCCGCATCCTGCTGGCCGTCTTCGTGACGCTGCTGTTCGTGCAGATCGTGGCCCGCCAGATCTTCGGTTTCTCGATCACCTGGATCGAGGAGCTTTCGGTCATCCTGTTCGTGTGGTTCGCCTATTTCGGTGCGTCCTATGCGGCGCGCATGGCCGCGCATAACCGGGTGACGTTCCAGTTCAACACCCTGCCGCGCGGCACCGCCCGCATCATCGAGGCGATCGGCGATCTGTTCTGGATCGGCTTCAACCTGGTCTTCATCTGGTATTCGATCGAATTCATCAGCCGCCTGAAGCCCTTCGTGAAGGCCCAGACCCTGGGTTGGGAAATGCGCTGGGTCTATCTGGTGCTGCCCATCGCCTTCATCCTGATGACCCTGCGCATCCTGCAGGTCAACTACATGAAGCTGGTCATGGGCATCGACCCGCGCGACCCCGACAAGGTCGAGGTCGAGGACATGCTGGAGCTTGCCGAAGACGAAAAGCGCGCCTTCGAGCAACAGGAGCACAAGAAATGAACGATCTTCTGATCGAAATCCTGTTCGGCTCGTTCTTTGCGCTGATGCTGCTGGGGGCGCCGATCACGGTGGCGCTGGGCGTGTCGTCGCTGTTCGCGATGTTGTATCTGGGCGACAACCCGATCAAGATGGTGCAGATGGCGTGGTCCTCGGTGGGTTCGTTCCCGCTGATGGCGCTGCCCGCCTTCATCCTGGCCGGCGCGCTGATGGAGGCCGCAGGCCTGTCCCGCCGGCTGATCAACGTGGCCGAAAGCCTGGCCGGGCCGTTCACCGGCGGGCTGTCGGCGGCCACCGTCATGGCTTGCCTGTTCTTCGGCGCGATTTCCGGGTCCGGTCCCGCCACGACCGCCGCTGTCGGCATGCTGATGATCCCGGCGATGGTGCGGCAGGGATACGGGCCGGGCTATGCGGCATCCGTCACCGCAGCCGCGGGCGGGCTGGGCATCATCATCCCGCCCTCGATCCCGATGGTCATCTACGGCATCTCGGCCATGGGCCTGCAAGCCCCGCCCGAGGCGGTCGAGGCGCATGGCGTGTTCCAGTCCGTCTCGATCTCGAAGCTGTTCATCGCCGGCTTCTTCCCCGGCGTGGTGATGGCGGGCGGTCTGCTGGTCATGAACTATGTCCGCTGCCGGATGCGCGGCTTTCACGGCTCGTCCGAGCCGCTGTCGCTGCACAAGGTGGCCTGCGCCTGCTATCAGGGCTTCTGGGCGCTGCTGGCCCCGGTGGTGATCCTGGGCGGCATCTATTCCGGCTTTTTCACGCCGACCGAGGCCGCCATCGTCGCGATCTTCTACACGCTGTTCGTCGGCGGGGTGATCTATCGCGAACTGGATCTGGGCGAGATGATCAAGTCGCTGGACACGACCACCTGGCTGGCCGGCCGCGTCCTGCTGGTGCTGTTCACCGCGACGATCTTCGGCCGCATCCTGGTCGAGAACAACGTCCCCGGCGTCATCGCGGGCGGCATCCTGTCGCTGACCGACAACCTCTACATCATCTGGGCCATGGTGATCGGCCTGTTGCTGATCGTCGGCATGTTCATGGAAACGCTGGCGGCGATCATGATCCTGGTCCCGGTGATGCTGCCCGTGGCCTACATGATGGGCATCGACCCGATCCATTTCGGGATCGTGATGATCTGCACCCTGTCCGTCGGCTTCCAGACGCCGCCGCTGGGCGAGAACCTGTTCATCGCCTCGGGCATCTCGGGCGTGTCGATCGAACGGATCAGCCTGCGGGCCATCCCGTTCGCCATCGCCTCTGTCACCGCCATCTTCATCATCGCCTCATTCCCGGAAATCGCCCTGTGGCTGCCCCGGATGATGGGCTACTAAGCAAGGAGAATACGCATGTCCCGCAAGCTGACCGCCGACGATCTCAAGTCGACATTCGATGCCTTCAACCGCCACGACATTGACGGCGTGATGACCCATTTCGCCGATGACTGCGTGTTCTACACCGTCGCGGGCGAAAACGAATACGGCAACAAGATCGAAGGCAAGGACGCCATCGCCAAGGCTTTCGAAGGCGTGTGGACGGCGATGCCCGACGTCCAGTGGGCCGATCACAGCCATTTCCTGTCCGAAGACGGCAGCCGGGGCGTGTCGCAATGGACCTTCCGGGCGACCAATCCCGACGGCACCCGGACCGAGGTTCAGGGCGTCGACCTGTTCCGCATCAAGGACGGAAAACTGGTCGAGAAACAGGCGATCCGCAAGCAGCGGCCTCCGGTTCCGGCAAAGTAAGGCAGGGCCATGAAGACCATTGAAAAGCGCCCCGGATCGGTGCCCTTCGATCCGCATTACGATCCGATGACGGCCCGCGACCTGGGACCGAAAAGCGACTATGCGCCGACCTACTGGATCGGCACCGCCGGCCCCGCACCCCAGGATGACGGCCCCGTCACCGGTGACATGGATGTCGACGTCGTGGTCATCGGGTCCGGCTATACCGGCCTTTCGACCGCCATCCACCTGGCCAAGATGCACGGCATCAAGGCCACCGTGCTCGAGGCGAACGGCGTCGCCTATGGCTGCTCCACCCGCAACGGCGGACAGGCGCAGATCAGTTCCGGCCGGCTGAAGCGCAGCCAGTGGATCAAGCGCTGGGGCCTTGACGTGGCCAAACGGATGCACGCCGAGGTGGTCGAGGGCTTCGACCTGTTCCGCGGCCTGATCCGCGATCACGACATCGCCTGCGAACCGCAGGATGGCGGCCATTACTATATCGCGCACAAGGCGTCGATGATGCCGACGCTGGAATCGGAATCGGCGCTGCTGAACGACACGTTCGGCTATGGCTCGAAGATCCTCAGCCGCGACGAGGTGCACGAGACCGTCGCCCGCGACATGGAGGCGCACGGTGCCATGTGGGAACCCGACGGTGTCGGCATCCACGCGGCCAAGCTGGCCTTCGGCTATCTGCGGGTGGCGCGCGAATTGGGCGCGACCGTTTACGTGGACAGCCCGGTGCGGGGATGGACGCTGAAGGACGGCGTGCATCATCTGCGCACGCCGGGGGGCACCGTGCGCGCCCGCCGCGTCGCGGTGGCGACCGCGGCCTATGCGCCGCGCACGCTGCATCCGCGGCTGAAGGACCGGCTGATGCCGATCATGTCCAACAGCCTCGTCACCCGCGTCCTGACCGACGACGAACTGGCCGCCATCGGCATCCGCAAGCTGTCGCCGCTGACCGACACCCGCACGCTGCGCCACTATTACCGGCTGCTGCCCGACAACCGGATGCAGATCGGCTCGCGCGCGGCGATCACCGGGCGCGACGCGGCCAATCCCGCGCATCTCAAGGCGCTGCGCGACGGCCTGACCCGGAAATTCCCGGCGCTGCGCGATGTCGAACTGGACTACAGCTGGTGGGGCTGGGTCGATGTCAGCCACGACATGATGCCCCGCATCACCGGCCTGCCCGACCTGCCCGGCGCCTTCTATGCGCTTGGCTATGGCGGCAACGGCGTCATGTATTCCGCCATGGCCGGCCGCCGGATGGCGCAGATGATCGCGGGCGAGGCTGCGCCCGACCTGCCGATCTTCAACTGCGAACTGCCCCACGAAGGCTGGAAGACGCCGTTCCGGCGGCTGGGCCAACGCGGCCTCTATCACCTCTACCACTTTCGCGACGAACGCAAATAAGGAGCGACGCAATGAAAATGACGACCGAAGAAGCCTTTGTCAAAGTGCTTCAGATGCACGGCATCGAACATGCATTCGGTATCATCGGATCCGCCATGATGCCCGTGTCCGACCTGTTCCCCAAGGCGGGCATCACCTTCTGGGACTGCGCGCATGAAACCAATGCCGGTCTGATGGCCGACGGCTTCACCCGCTCCTCGGGCAAGATGTCGATGGCGATCGCGCAGAACGGTCCCGGCGTCACCGGCTTCGTCACGCCGATCAAGACCGCCTACTGGAACCACACGCCGCTGCTGCTGGTGACGCCGCAGGCCGCCAACCGCACCATCGGTCAGGGCGGCTTCCAGGAGATGGAGCAGATGCGCCTGTTCGCCGACGCCGTCGCCTATCAGGAGGAAGTCCGCGACCCGGCCCGCATCCCCGAGGTGCTGAACCGCGTCATCATGCAGGCGTGGCGCAACAGCGCCCCGGCGCAGATGAACATCCCGCGCGATTACTGGACCCAGGTGATCGACGTCGATCTGCCGCAGATCGTCGCCTTCGAACGCCCGGCAGGCGGCGAAGAGGCGGTGGCCGAGGCCGCGAAACTGCTGTCCACGGCCAAGTTCCCGGTGATCCTGTCGGGGGCCGGTGTGGTCCTGGCCGACGCGATCCCCGATCTGGTCAAGCTGGCCGAGCGTCTGGACGCCCCCGTCGCCTCGAACTATCAGCACAATGACAGCTTCCCCGGCTCGCACCCGCTGGCCGTCGGCCCGCTGGGCTATAACGGCAGCAAGGCGGCGATGGAACTGATCGCAAAGGCCGATGTCGTGCTGGCGCTGGGCACCCGCCTGAACCCGTTCTCGACCCTGCCGGGATATGGCATCGACTATTGGCCGAAGGACGCCAAGATCATCCAGGTCGATATCAACGCGGACCGGATCGGGCTGACCAAGAAGGTCACGGTGGGCATCCAGGGCGATGCGGGCAAGGTCGCGCGCGGGATTCTGGCCAAGCTGGATGACAGCGCGGGCGATGACGGCCGCAAGGACCGCAAGGAACTGATCGCACAGACCAAGTCGCGCTGGGCGCAGGAACTGTCCAGCCTCGATCACGAACAGGACGATCCCGGCACCGAATGGAACGCCGAGGCGCGCGAGCGCGATTCCGACCTGATGTCGCCGCGTCAGGCATGGCGCGCGATCATGCAGGCGGTTCCGGAAGACGCCATCGTGTCGTCCGACATCGGCAACAACTGCGCCATCGGCAACGCCTATCCCACGTTCGAGCAGGGCCGGAAATATCTTGCCCCCGGTCTGTTCGGTCCGTGCGGTTACGGCTTCCCGGCCATCCTGGGCGCCAAGATCGCCAACCCCGACACCCCGGTGGTGGGCTTTGCGGGCGACGGCGCCTTCGGCATCTCGATGAACGAGATGACGGCCTGCGGTCGCGACGACTGGCCGGCGATCACCATGGTGATCTTCCGCAACTATCAGTGGGGCGCGGAAAAGCGCAACACGACGCTGTGGTATGACAACAACTTCGTCGGCACCGAACTGGATCGCGATACCAACTATGCCGAGATCGCCAAGGCGTGTGGCGTCCACGGCGTGCAGGTGCGCGGCACCGAGGAACTCACCGAGGAGCTGCACAACGCCATCGAACGGCAGATGAAGAATGGCGAGACCACCTTCATCGAGGTGCTGCTGAACCAGGAGCTGGGAGAGCCGTTCCGCCGCGACGCGATGAAGAAGCCGGTGCCGGTCGCCGGTATCGACGCGGGCGACATGCGCCCGCAGCAGGGCGCGGCCTGACCCGGCCCGGCCCGGCGGCCTGACCGCCGGGCCACACCACCCGCAGGAGAGTTCCATGTCCAGCATCGCCACCCGCTTCGGCGGGGCCGAATGGCTGCGCCCGATGTTTCCGGGCTTTGCCGTCTCGGCTCTCGTTGCCGCCACCGCGCAGTTCCTGTCGGAACATTACGGCGCGCCCGCCATGCTGCTGGCCCTGCTGCTGGGGCTTGCGCTGAACTTTCTGTCCGAGGCGGGCACCCGCACCGCCCCGGGCATCGACTTCACCGCCCGCACGGTGCTGCGGCTGGGCGTCGCGCTGCTGGGCGCGCGGATCAGCGTGGACATGCTGGCGCAGCTGGGCGGGCCGGCGATCGCACTGGTCATCGGCGGCGTGATCCTGACCATCGCCTTCTCGCTGCTGGCCAGCCGCTTCGTCGGACGCAAATGGCGTTTCGCGCTGCTGACCGGCGGGTCGGTTGCGATCTGCGGCGCCTCGGCCGCGATGGCCATCGCCGCCGTCCTGCCCCGGCACGAGAAATCCGAACGCGATCTGGTCTTTACCGTGCTGTGCGTCACGGTGCTGTCCACGGTGGCGATGGTCCTTTATCCGATGCTGGCGCAGGTCTTCGACTTCAACGCCCGCGATTCGGGCGTGTTCCTGGGCGGCACCATCCACGACGTGGCCCAGGTCGTCGGCGCGGGCTTTTCCATCAGCCCCGAAACCGGCGAAACCGCCACGCTGGTCAAGCTGATCCGCGTGTCGATGCTGGCCCCGGTCGTGCTGTGCTTCTCGCTGGTGATCCGGCAGATGGGCTTGGCGGATGAGCGTGTGGGCGGCAAGAACCCGCCCTTGATGCCGGGCTTCGTCATCGGCTTCCTGATCCTCGCGGCGGTAAACTCGTTCGGCCTGATCCCGGCCATCGTGTCTGATTGGGCCGGGTCGCTGTCGCGCTGGGCGCTGCTGATCGCCATCGCCGCGGTGGGCATCAAGACGTCGCTGGGCCGCATGCTCGAAGTCGGGGCCGGGGCCATCGTGCTGATCGTGGCGGAAACCGTCTTTCTCGGCGTCTTCATCATCGCCGGGCTGCATTTTCTGGACTGAGCGGTGGGGTCCGCCGCGCAACGTTCGCAAGCGGTGTACGCGCTGTGCACGCGCGGTGCCCGTGCGGTGGACGCATCGTGCAGCCCGAAACCCGGCATTTGCAGGGGTTTCGCCCACCCGCCCCGCCACGCCGTGCACAGGCAACGCGCGCAGCCGTTGCGCAACCCCGAAAGGTTCGTCACATGAAGCCGCTCGATCGCATCTTCGACACCGCCCGCGCCAATCCGCGCCGCATCATCCTGCCCGAGGGCGACGATCTCCGCGTCGCCGAAGCCGCCGCCCGGCTGACCGACGAAAATCTGGCGCGCGTGGTGCTGATGAACGGTCCCGACATTCCCGGCGTCACTGCGCTGAATCCTGCCGAAGCGCCTGATCTGGTTGAACTTTCGACCCATTGGCACCAGATGCGGGCGGCCCGCGGCATGACCGCCGAACGCGCCCTGATCGAGATGCGCGACCCGATCCGCCAGGCCGCGATGCGGGTGCGTCTGGACCAGGCGGACGGCACCGTGGGCGGCGCGGTGGCGACCACCGCCGACACCGTCCGCGCGGCCCTGCAGATCATCGGCAAGGCCCCCGATGCGGGCATCGTCTCCAGCTTCTTCCTGATGCTGTCCCGCGGCCCCGAGGCCCCGTTCCAGGGCGGCATGATCTTCGCCGATTGCGGTCTGGTCATCGAACCAGCCGCCATCGATCTGGCCGCCATCGCCCGCTCGGCCGCCGCCTCCTGCCAGCAATTGCTGAACGAAAAGCCACGGGTCGCGCTGCTGTCATTCTCGACCGCGGGCTCGGCCGAGCACCCCAGCCTCATGCGCATCCGCGAGGCGCTGGCCCTGATCCGCGCCGCCGATCCCGATCTGGAAGTCGACGGAGAGTTGCAGTTCGATGCGGCGCTGGACGAGGCGATCCGCGCCAGGAAGGCCCCCGACAGCCGCCTCTCGGGCCGCGCGAACGTCTTCGTCTTTCCCGATCTCGCGTCGGGCAATATTGGCTACAAGATCGCGCAACGCCTCGGCGGCCTCACCGCCATCGGCCCGATCCTGCAAGGCCTGGCGAAACCCGCCAACGATCTCTCACGCGGCTGCACCCCCGACGACATCATCGCGGCCACCGCCGTGACAGCGGTTCAGGCGGGCAGCAACGACGCGCGGTCTTCGTGACCGGCGATGAGCGTGCGCGTCGTCTTACGCTCAAGTGGGCATCCACCTCATGCGATGCAGTATGGCGACGATGCGGCGCGCCAAGGCGACCATGACCCGCCTGTGGCCTGGCGTTTCGCGAGTGCAGACCAACCAAAGGGCCAACACTCTTTGACGAGATGAAGCGGGCCGGATCATCAATCGCCGACCTGTAAGTCAGCGCGACGAGGTTCACAATTCCGGCCGTGTCATCAGCCTGCAGATTGCACCGTCTTGTGCCAGATGCCGCACCGTCCGTGCACGGGGCGTACACAGGTGGCGCGCGGTTGTTCAACGGATCGTCCACGGACCCGGTCGGGCGGCGGCAGCGGTGTTAGCCTTTGTTGCCGTCGCCAGCCGTGCCGTCGCCCTCCGCGTCGTCATCCATGTTCGAGACGCGCTGATCGGGGTCGGGGCGCTCGTCGGCCAGTTTCTCGCGGGCCGAGGCTTCGCCTGCCTCGCCGTCGCCGGGGTCGTGGTTGGCGACGTGTTCGTGGCGCTGTTCGTTCTGAACGTGGCGGCTGTCCAGCCCGCGTTCGCGCGAATGGCGCGAGGTGTCGCGGTTCGACAGGATCTCGTTGTCGGGCAGCTGGTCGGTGGTGGGGGCCATGCCTCCGCTGCCGTCGCCCTTGCCCTGATCCTGCTGACCGGGGCCGAATTTCTTGCTGCTTGCGTTGGCCATGATCGCTCCTTTCCATGGGGTTCGCGAGTCAACCTGCGGCGGGCGCTGGCGTTCCATCGGCGGGCGCGAGAAGCGGGATTTGCGCAGGTTTTTGTGGCGGGCGGATCGGCGGGGTTCGTCCGACGCGCGGCCATGGGGGCGGCGGGAAACCGCCGGTCGGCGCGCCGTCGCGGGCGGCAGGGGATCGCGGGTCGGCATAGCAGCCTATCGCCGCGTTAACTTTTCGCCTATAGCGTCGGCATTGCGGCCCGATCCGGGCGGGTCGGGGGGTCCTGCCCCTTTGCGCGGCAGACGGTCCCCGGCCAGAGCGGTGATGATGAAGCACGACCAGAAGTTCGGTGGATCGCGGCTTTACCGGAAGTTCCTTGATCTTCCGGGCCGTTCCCCGCGTCGCGATATCGAGGATTTTCGCGCGGATCTGCTGGCCCGGCGGCTGCTGCCGCACCGGGTCGGGTTCGCGCGCCGCAATCTGCAGACCTCGTTTTCGGCCAACCTGCCGCGCCTGTTTCCCCACCTGATCGCCGTGGATGAGGACGGGATCGACGGCGATGCGCCGGTGCTGCTGTATGGCGCGGTCATGGACGATCTGTCGAAATCGCATGTCAGCACCCGGGCGCTGTTGCCGCATGTGCGGCCCGATGACGATGTGCTGTTTTTCGAGATGGGGTTTCTGGCCTCGGCCACGAGCTGGTCCGAGGGGCAGGCGTCGCGCGATCCGAACCAGGCCTGTCTGGGCTATGTCTTTGACGATCGGGCGCAGTATTACATGTCCGATCACGAAACCCGTCTGGATGAGCGGCTGAACGGCGAGACCGTGCTGAGCCCGGCCGAGCGGGCGCGGGCCGACCGGGCGATGCGGCGGATCGTCGAGGCGCGAATCTCGAAATACAATTCGCAGCCGTTCTTCCGGCCTGACGTGTCGCCCGACCATGCGCGCCGGGTTCTGGTGGTGGATCAGAACTTTTCCGACGCCTCGAACTTTTACGGCCGGGCGGGGGCGGCGGATTTCAAGGCCATGCTGGACGCGGCCATCGCGGAAAATCCGGATGCCGAGATCCTGGTCAAGACGCATCCCGACCTGAACTGGGTCAAGGGGGGGGCTCGGCGCGGCTATTTCGATCACATGACGTCGCAGGGGCGGGTGCGGATCGTGCGCGATGCGGTCAATCCGTTCGAGATGTTCGATCTGGTGGACACGGTCTATGTCGGCACCAGCGGCATGGGGCTGGAGGCGCTGCTGGCCGGCAAGCGGGTCGTGTGTTTCGGGGCGCCCTGCTATGCCGGGTGGGGGCTGACGGATGACCGGGCGCATGTGCCGCATCGCCGGCGCCGCCGCGACCTGACCGAGTTCTTTCACGCCTTCTATATCTGGTACACGATCTATCATCTGCCGCAGGGCGAGGTGCCCGCGCAGATCGAGGATGTGCTGGATTTCATCGAAACCCATCGCCCGGTGCGGCCGATCCCGGCCGAGGCGGCGCCGGTGCCCGAGGTGTCGATCATCGTGCCGGTGCACGGGGTGGAACGCTTCGTCTCGGAATGTCTGGGGTCGATCCAGCGGCAGACGCTGAGCGATTTCGAGGTCATTGTCATCGACGATGTCAGCCCCGACCGTTCGGCCCGGATCGTTCAGGGGTTCTGCGACCGCGATCCGCGCTTTCGCCTGATCCGGCGCGACGAGAATGCGGGTCCGGGTTTCGTGCGCAACCAGGGGATCGAGATGGCGCGCGGGCGTTACGTGCTGTTCATCGACCCCGACGATTACATGCCCGATCCGGCGCATCTGGAACGGGTGGTCGGCATGGCCGATGCCGATGGCGCGGACATGGTCCGCTTTCGCAAGCGCCACGAGCAGGTCGAGGATCGGGACGGCCGCGTGTTGCAGATGCGCCGCGACGCCACCGAAGCCTATTTCCCGGCCGAGATCCGCGCCACCTCGCTGGAACGCCATCATGCCATCGCCCATTCGCGGCATTTCTGGAACTGGCTGTATCGCCGCGATTTCCTGAACCGCCGGCAGATCCGGTTTCTGACCGCCTATCGCGAAGAGCGGGCGTTCCTGGTGCAGGCCTATCTGGCCGATCCGGTGATCTCGATCTGCGACAGCGACGGGGTGGTGTATCGCATCCGGCCCGAATCGGCGGTGCGCCGCGCCCAGACCATGAGCGATGTGCGCGACCAGCTGCAGAATTTCGATCTGGTGGTCGGGCGGCTGGCCGAGGCCGGGGCGTTCGATCCCGCCTCGCCGCATTGGTGGCTGGCGCGGTTTCAGGTGTCGCAATTCCTGCATTACCTGTATTTCGGCTTTGCCTGGAAGACGGCGCGGGCCGAGGGTGCGGCGGATGAGTTCCTGGACCGGCTGGCCGCGACGCTGCGCCGCGCCGGGGTCGGGTCGCGCGATGTGATCCGCGATCCGTCGCAACTGTCGCAGCAGCATCTGCATGCCAGCGCCTATGGGCTGCTGCTGGCGGCGACGCGGGCGGGGCGCGCGGATCTGGTCGAGACCGCGCTGGGGCTGATCCCGGTGCCGGCGGACCGGCTGTATGCCGAGTTGCTGGAAGAGCCGCAGACCGGCGAGGCGCGCGATCTGCAACGCGCGCTGAACCTGTATGCGCGCAACGACCGTGTCGGGCCGCCGGAGGTGGCGGTCGCGCCCGCGTCGCAGCGGCCGCGGCTGATCCTGCATCTGGGATCGACCAAGACCGGCAGCACCTATCTGCAACATCTGCTGGAGGAGAACCGCCCGCAGCTGCTGCGCGAGGGGATCTGGTATCCCGAGACCGGGCTGTTCTGGCAGGCGGCCCGGCCGCACAAGCAGGCCGGGCACGCCCGCTTCATGGAGGCGGCGGCGTCGGGCGAGGATCGCCTGCGCCAGCATATCCTGACCGGGCTGGCGCTGATGCCGGGGCGCATCCACACCATCGTGCTGTCGTCCGAGGCGTTCTTTCTGAACGACAAGGCGCTGGCGCTGCCGGAGTATTTCCACGATTTCCCGACCGAGATGGTGGTCTATCTGCGCCGGCAGGACGAATGGGCCAACTCGCAATATGCCGAGTTCGTGGCGGGCGGGGCGATCAATGCCACGTCCTCCAGCTTCAACGCCTGGCTGGCCGAGCGCGGGACGCGGAAATGGCTGGATTACGACCGTCTGATCCGCGCATGGGAAAGCCGGCTGCCGCGCGACGCGATCCATGTGCGCCGCTATCTGCGCCGGCGCGGCGAGGGCTGGAACATCGTCGAGGATTTCGCGCAGACCGTGGGGCTGCCGCAGATCGCGGCGCTGCCCGCGCCCTCGCAACAGCAAGGCAACGACGCGCAGCTGTCGGCGGCGCATGTCGAGTTGATCCGGCAGTTCAACAAGCGGCCATTTGCGGGCAAGCAGGCCTATCTGTCCTTCATCGACGAGGCCGTCAGCCGGCTGGCGCAATGGCGGCGCGAACGCGATCTGCCGATGCCGGGACCGTGGTTTCTGGACCAGGCGCGCGCCGACCGGCTGATGGCGGACGCGGCCACCGGCAATGCCCGGATCGCGCGCGATTATTTCGCGCAGGCGGGGGAAGACCTGTTCCCCGACCGCGCCCCCGCCCCGCCCGACTGCCCGGTCCATCTGGCCGAGTTCGAGATCGTCGAAAGCGCCTATGCCAACCGCCGCCGGGCCGGACGCGCCGGGACCAGAGGCGGGATCGTCAATTTCGGGCCGTTCGGCTGGCGGCTGTGGTCGTCGATCCCGCTGCTGGCGATGGCCTATCGCAGGCGGGGCCGGGCCGATCTGGCGCAGGAGCTGACCGACGATCCGATGGGCTTTGCCCGCGCGCACTGGCTGGGGCGGCATCCCCGGCTGCGCTGGCTGGCCTATTCCGACGGCGACATGCTGGGGCCGGGGCGCGTCCTGCGGCTTTGGGTGCCGGTGCTGCGGCCGGTCGTGCGGCTGAAGGGCGGCGCGCCGGCGGCCGAGAGGCTGAACGCCGAGCCGGTGGGCTTTGTCCGCAGCCTGAGAAACCCGGTCGCGCGCGCGGTGGGGCGGCTGCTGTTTCCGATGGGAGAACGAAGCTGACGCGCAAGCACTCGCACCCGGCGCAGCCGGGGTTGTCCGGCGGACATAAACGCCGGATCGTCGCGCTTGAGGTGCCCGAAGCCTGGTTCCGCAACCCCGATGACGGGCCGCGGCACCGGCAGTTCTATGCCAGCCTGCTGGCCGCGCTGGCCGAGATGCGGGTTCTGGTCGATCCGATCTGGCTGCCGCGCGGGGCCGACCGGGCGCCGCGCCGCGCCCCCTGCGGCAGTCTTGTCATCAGCTTTCATTCGCATGGCGAGGCGGGCAATGTCCTGCGCTGCAAGGAAGCCTATGTCCCGCCCTATTACACGATGGACCGGATGGGCTATGCCTGCTTTTCCGAACTGGGCCGGTTTCCCGACCGCTTCCGCGACGAGATCGCCCGGCAGGACGACGCGGCGGCGCAGGCATTCCTGGACGCGCTGGCCGCCGATCTGCGCCGCACGAACCAGTCGAAATACCCGCAGCCGCCGTCGCAGCCCTGCGGGCTGGGCGAACGCCATGTCTTCGTGCCGTTGCAGATGCAGAACGATTCGGTCGCGCAGGCCCAGTGGCTGGACGTGCCGCAGGCGCTGGAGACGATCATCGCGGGGGCGCGCCAGCGCGGGCTGAAAACCGTGATCAAGCGGCATCCGCGCTGCCACAGCCCCCGGATCGCGGAACTGGTGGAAAGGCTGCGCGGCGATCCCGATGTGATCGTCTCGACCGCGTCAATCCACGATCTGATCCGGGATGCGGAACTGGTCGTGGGCGCAAATTCGGGCGCCATGTTCGAGGCGCTGCTGTTCGGCCGGCCGGTCATCGCCTTTGCCGGTTCGGATTTCGGGCTGGCGGTGCAGCAGGTGCGCAGCGCGCGCGATCTTGCCGCAGCCGTCGCCGCACCGGCCCCGCCCGACCCGGCATGGCGGCGGAAATTCCTGTATTGGTATCTGACATCCTATTGCGTGCGCGCCGACGACACGCTGGCGATCCGGCGCCGGATCCAGGCGTTCGAGATCGAGCGGCGGACCGGCCCCGTCTCGCGCCGCGCCGCGCGGCTGAGCCTTTACGGCTATTCGATCTGGGACCGGGTCAAGAAACGGCTGTTCTGAGGGCGCGCGCGGCCCGGGCGGGCGTCAGCTGTTCAGCAGATCGCGGTGATAGCGCGTCAGAAACGCCAGACCGATGCCCAGCAGCACGAATCCCACCCCGAACACATAGGCCGGGCTGACATAATCGCCGGCATAGGACGGATAGAAGGATTTGCGCATCTGCCCGATCACATGGACCAGCGGGTTGAACCACAAATAATACTGGAACGGCTGCGGCACGTCGTCATAGATGAAGAAGATGCACGAGACCAGAAACAGCGGCCGGTTCAGGATCGCCCACGCGAATTGCCACCACGGGAAGGCGGTGAACAGAAAGCAGTTCATCGCCCCCACCCCCAGCGCAAAGACCAACGCCATCGCCAGCGACAGCACGATGCCCAGGATCTGCGGATCGGTGCGCGTTTCCTGCGTGAAATAGATGACGGTGAAGATCAGATAGGCGACCATCACCTGCGTCACCAGATTGAAGAACGCGCGCGCCAGGAACGCATCCATGAAGGTGACGGCCGGATAGGCCAGAAGCGGCTTGGAATACTGGATCGCGGCGGCCGTCTTGCCCGAAATGCTGAGATAGAACAGGAACGGCACCAGCCCGGTGGCATAGAAGATCGCGAAATTGGTGCCGACCGAGGGCGACCGGAACCCCAGCGAGAAGATCGCGGTCAGAAGGATGATGCCGCCCACGGGTTCGGCGATGGCCCACAGAAATCCGTTGGCCGAGCGGCCGTTGGTCGTCGCCATCTCGCGCAGCACCAGCGCCGAGATGGCGCGCAGGCTGGCAAAGCTGCGCTGCTTGTGCACCGGGCGCAGCGCGGGGTTCATCGGGGGATGGGGAGAATCGGTCATGTCGTCTGTCCGGCGTGGATGCGGGGAACCACGATCTTGTCAGGGATCGGTGCTGGCACCATCCGCCGCGCTTATGTATGACAAGCGCCAGAAGATCAACTCTCACCTCGGGTATCCGCGCGCATGACCGCCCAGAAGAACGTCTCGAAACCCCTGGCCCCGGATCAGGACGAACCGGCCGCCGTGCAGGGACCGCGCCGCCCGGCGCTGATCCAGCCGGAGGCGGCGGAGGCGGCGGCGCAGCCTGCGGGCGGCGAGGGTCGGGCGGCGTCCGCAGATCGCAAGGACGCCGGGACCGGCGAGGCCGGCCAGGCGGCGCGCGCGCAACCGGCCGAGGCGACGCCCGAAGGCGACGCGGCCCTTCCTGCGGGCGGTGCCGGGCCGGGCAAGGGTGCGGCCAAGGGACCGGGCAAAGGTCCGGGCAAGGGCAAGGGCGGCCGGCCCAAGCCGCGCCGCAACGCGCCCCAGCCGCCGGTGCGCCCGACCGCCGGCAAGGCCAGGCTGCGCCGCCGGCATGTCGCCCTGATGCTCAGCTTTCTGCTGGTCGTCGTGGCGCCGGTCGCGGCGTCGGGATGGTATCTGTGGGCGCGCGCCGTCGATCAATACGCATCCTATCTGGGATTCTCGGTGCGCAGCGAGACCGGGGCCGGCACCAGCGAATTGCTGGGCGGCCTGACCTCGCTGGTGGGCATGACCAGCAATTCCAGCACCGATACCGACATTCTTTACAAGTTCATCCAGAGCCACGACCTGGTCGAGCGTGTGGACGAGCGGCTTGACCTGCGCCGGATCTGGTCGAAGGCGCCGGGCGATCCGATCTTCGGCTATACCGGCAACGAATCGCTGGAAGACCTGCTGAGCGAGTGGGAACGCAAGGTCCGCATCTATTACGACGACGGCATGATCGATCTGCGCGTTCTGGCCTTCGATCCGCAGGACGCGCGCGCCATCACCCAGGCGATCTTCGACGAAAGCACGCGGATGATCAACGAGCTGAACGATATCGCGCGCGAGGATGCGCTGCGATATGCGCGCGACGATCTGGCCGAGGCGCTGGCCCGGCTGAAGGCGGCGCGGCAGGACATGATGGCGTTCCGCAACCGGCATCAGCTGGTCGATCCGTCCGCCGACGTGCAGGGGCAGGTGGGCGTGGTCACGTCGCTGCAACAGCAGCTGGCCGAGGCGCTGGTCCAGCTTGGGCTGCTGCGCGCCAACGCCCAGCCCGGCGATCCGCGGATCGAGCAGGCCGAGCTGCGCATCGGCATCATCCGCGACCAGATCGACGAGGAGCGGCAGAAATTCGGGTCGGAAACCGCCACCGGCGAGGCGCTGTCAGAGGTGGTGGGGCAGTTCGAATCGCTGACGGTCGATCGTGAATTCGCCGAACGCAGCTATACCGCGGCGCTGGCGACCTATGACACCGCGCGGGCCGAGGCGTCGCGGCAGTCGCGCTATCTTGCGGCCTATGTCAAGCCGACGCTGGCGCAGGAATCGAAATATCCCGAACGCGGCAAGCTGTTGCTGATCATGTCGGGCTTCCTGCTGATTCTGTGGATCATCGGCGTTCTGATCTTCTACAGCCTCAGGGACCGGCGTTGATCAGGCTGCAGAATCTGACCAAGACCTATGTGCTGGAGGGGCGACGCAAGACCGTTGCCCGCGACATCACGGCGGTCTTTCCGACCGGGGTGTCGGTCGCGTTGCTGGGGCGCAACGGGGCGGGGAAATCGTCGCTGCTGAAGATGATCTCGGGCGAGATGCTGCCGACCTCGGGCGAGATTTTGTCGGACGGCACGATCAGCTGGCCGGTCGGATTCGCCGGGTCGTTCCACCGCGAATTGTCGGGCGAACAGAATTGCCGCTTTCTGGCGCGGGTCTATGGCATCGACACCGACGAGATGGTGGCCTTCGTCAAGGATTTCGCCGAACTGGGCGATCATTTCCAGCTGCCGATCCGCACCTATTCGTCGGGGATGAAGGCGCGGCTGGCGTTTGGCGTGTCGATGGCGGTGCCGTTCGACACCTATCTGGTGGACGAGGTGTCGGCGGTGGGCGATGCGGCGTTCAAGTCCAAGTCGAACCGGGTCTTCAACGAACGGATGGCGAAATCGGGCGCCATCGTCGTGTCGCATTCGATGGGAATGCTGCGCAAGACATGTCAGGCGGGCGCGGTGCTGGAGGATGGCCGGCTAAGCTATTACCACGATATCGAGGATGCGATCGAACAGCATCTTGAGAACATGCGCCGCCGTGCGAGATAACGCGCGGCTTGCCGCAGATGCGGCGGAATGCTGTTCATGTATGCCGCCAGGGCGCTGGCCGCGTGGGACCTGCCGGCGGGGGCGCGATCAGCCCAGATAGGCGCGCAGCCCCGGCGGCGGATCGTCCAGCAGCGGGCCGGTGGGCACCGGCGGATGGGCGCGCCCGTCCTCGATCAGGATCGTCTTGGGCGCGAAGGCGCGCGCGTCGTGGGGGTCGTGGGTGACCATCAGCACGGTCGCGTCGGTGTCGGCGACGATGCGCGCCAGCAGATCCAGCATCTCGGATTTCAGGGCCGGGCCAAGTGCGGCGAAAGGTTCGTCCAGCAGCAGCAGCGGACGCGCGCGCAGCAGCACCCGCGCCAGCGCCACCCGGCTTTGCTGACCGCCCGACAGGGTGGCGGGGCGGCGCGTGTCCATGCCGGTCAGGCCCACATCCTCAAGCGCCTGTGCGACGCGGGACCGCTGCGCATCGCTGAGCCGCAGATCGGGGCGCAGCCCCAGCCCGACATTCTGGCCCACCGTCAGATGCGGAAACAGGTTCTGGTCCTGAAACAGCACCGAGACCGGCCGCCGGCCCGGCGGCAGGTCGGTGATGTCCTGCCCGTCCCACAGCACCCGGCCGGTATCGGGCCGAAGAAAGCCGCCGACCAGCGCCAGCAGCGTCGATTTGCCCGACCCCGAGGCGCCGATGACGGCGACGCGCCGGCCGCGCCCGACCCGCAGATCGGCGCGCAGGGTGAAATCGCCGCGGGTGACGGCGGTGTCGCGGAACTCAAGCAAGGCGGCCTCCTCGGTCGAACAGCCAGAACAGCGCGAAGCTGATCGCCATCAGCAGCACCGCGCAGGCCGAGGCGTCGGCCATGCGATAGGATTCCATCAGCTGATACAGTTTCAGCGGCAGGGTCGGGCTGTTGGTGGCAAACAGCGTGATCACGCCCAGATCGCCCATCGCCAGCGCCGCCGCCAGCCCGCCGGCAAAGCCCAGGGGTCGCGCCAGCCGGGGCAGGATCAGCAGCCGCAGCCGCGCCAGTCCGCGCAGATCCAGCGAATCGGCCAGCCGCCCGTAATCGTCGCCCAGGCTTTGCGCCGCCGGGATCAGCGCGCGCAGCCCGAAGGGCAGGGCCATGATGGCGTTGATCGCCACCGTCACCGGCAGCGCCAGCGCATCGGGCGAAAACCAGCCGCGCAGCAGGATGAACAGCCCCGTTCCCAGAACCAGCGGCGAGGCGACGATGGGCAGCATCCCTGCCGCCTCGATCCAGCCCGCGCGCCCGCGCGCGATGGACAGCGCCAGCGTCAGGCACATCGCCAGCGCCAGCCCCGCCGAGATCAGCGCCATGATCACCGACCGCAGCGTCGCGCGCCAGACATCGGGCGGCAGCGACGGCAGGCGCGGCAGACCCTGCGCGGTCACGGCGAGGATGGGCCACAGCAGGAACAGCGCCGCCAGCCCGATGGCCAGAATGTCGGTGCCGATGCGCCAGCCGCCCGGCGCGCGCGGGCGGTGGTCGGCATCAAGCCCGGCCCCGAAGGCGGCGGGAATGCTGATCCAGCGCGCCAGCACCATTGCGGCCACACACAGCCCGATCTGCACCAGCCCCAGCGTCGCGGCGCGGCCTAGGTCGAAATCGAACCGGAACGCCTGATAGATCGCCAGTTCCACCGTCGTGGCCGACGGCCCCCCGCCCAGCGTCAGCGCCACAGCGAACGAGGTCAGGCAGACCAGAAACACCGCCAGCCAGACGCCCGGCAGCACCGCGCGCAGCATCGGGCGTTCCAGATGCCGCGCCACGTCGCGCGGCCCAAAGCCCAGGCTTTCGGCCAGACGGAACCGTTCCGCCGGGATCGCCTGCCAGCCTTGCAGGATCAGCCGGACCGACAGCGGCAGGTTGAAGAACACATGCGCCAGGATCACCCCCTGCCAGCCATAGATGATGAATTCCGGCAGGCCGGCGGCGCGCAGCGCATCGTTGATGGCGCCGTTGCGGCCGAACACCGCGATCAGCCCCATCACCGCCACGATCACCGGCAGGATGAAGGGCGCGCCCAGCAGCGTCACCAGCGCCGCGCGCCCGACAAAGCGCCGCCGCGCCAGCGCCCGCGCCACCGGGATCGCCAGCACCGCCGACAGCAGCCCCGACAGCGCCGCCTGCCAGATGGTGAATCGCACCGCGCGCCAGTCCCACGGTCCCAGCCCCGACAGGCCCTGCGCCTGCCATGCGACGGCGGCCAGCGTGCTAAGGATCAGCGCGGCCAGACCGGCGGCGACCGCCGGCCCGGCCAACCCCGATCTCAGCGCGTGAAGGCGTGCAGCCATTCGTCCAGCGCGGGTTGACGCAGCGCCTCGGCCTCGGTCTCGTCATAGAACAGGGTCTTGTCGGGGCGCGGCAGATCGCGCATCACCTGCGGCCAGTCGTCGCGCGGCAGTTTGGCCGGCATCGACCAGTTGGCCAGAGGGATGGTCTTCTGGAAATCGGGCGTCAGGATCCAGTCCATGAATTGCTGCGCCAGTTCGGGCTGGTCGCTGCCCTTCACCTGCGCGGCCAGTTCGGCCATGAAGTAATGGCCTTCGGGAAAGATCGCGGCCTTCTTCGTCAGGTCGTCTTCGGCGGCGATGTGATAGGCGGGCGAGGTGGTGTAGGACAGCACCATGTCCGCCTCGCCATCGGTGAACATGCCATAGGATTCCGACCAGCCCTTGGTGACGGTCAGCACCTTCGGCGCCAGCTTTTCCCACGCCTGCGGGGCCTGATCGCCATAGACCGCCTTGACCCACAGCAGCAGCGCCAGCCCCGAGATCGAGGCGCGCGGGTCCTGGATCACGAGCTTCAGATCGTCGGGGGCATCCAGCAACTCGTCGAAGCTGGCGGGCGGGTTTTCCAGCCGCGTCTCGTCATAGACGAACGCCGTCTCGCCCCAGTTATAGGGCAGGAAGATGTCGTCGGTCCAGTCGATCGGCAGCGACAGATCGGACGTGTCCTGGCCGTGCGGGGCGAACAGGCCCGAGTCGCGGGCGCGCGCGGTCACGTCGGTGTTCAGGCCGAAGACGATGTCGGCGCGGGTCCGCTCGCCCTCCATCAGGATGCGGGGCAGGATGTCGCCGGTGACGAATTGCAGGTCGCAGTCGCAGAACGCCTCGAACCCCTCTTCGATCCTGGGGCCGGGGCCCCATTCGCTGGCGATATAGTCGCCGGCATAGACGGTCAGGACGGGCCTGTCCTGCGCGGCGGCGGGGGCCGCGGCCAGCAGGGCGAATGACAGAACGGCAAGTCTCATCGCTGTGCCTCCTTTTGCCAGGGTTGCGAAAGAAAGGACAGCGTCACCTTCCCTCCGCCGGGTTCAACCGGATCAGGTTCAACGGGTCCGCACGATGCGTCTCAGCCATGAAGGCCCCCCGAGGTGGGTTCGAATGTAGAGGTTCCACCGCCGGGCGCAAGCGGATAGAACCGCTGGCAGAGACAGGCAGGCAGGCGGATGAGCGATCAGCCCACACCGATGATGGCGCAGTATCTGGCGATCCGGGAGGCCAATCCCGGCGCGCTGCTGTTCTATCGCATGGGCGATTTCTACGAGATGTTCTTTGACGACGCCGTGGCCGCGGCAAGCGCGCTGGACATCGCGCTGACCCGGCGCGGCACGCATGAGGGGCAGCCGATCCCGATGTGCGGGGTGCCGGTCCATGCCGCCGAATCCTATCTGCTGACGCTGATCCGCAAGGGGTTTCGCGTGGCCATCGCCGAACAGATGGAGGACCCGGCCGAGGCGAAGAAACGTGGCAGCAAATCGGTTGTGGCGCGCGATGTGGTGCGGCTGGTGACGCCCGGCACGCTGACCGAGGAATCGCTGCTGGAGGCGCGGCGGCACAATTTTTTGGCCGCTTTCGCGACCGTGCGCGAGGAATCGGCGCTGGCCTGGGTCGACATCTCGACCGGCGCGTTTCAGGTGATGGACTGCCCGCTGCCGCGTCTGGCGCCGGAACTGGCCCGGCTGGCCCCGCGCGAGTTGCTGGCAGCCCAGGGCGCGGGGCTGGACGATCTGGCCGCCGACGCGGGTGCCGCGCTGACCGATCTGGTGGCCGGTGCGTTCGACAGCGCCGGCGGGGCGCGGCGGCTTTGCGCGCTTTACGGGGTCGAGACGCTGGACGGGTTCGGCAGTTTCAGCCGGGCCGAGTTGTCCGCGATGGGCGCCATCGTCGATTATCTGGACATGACGCAGAAGGGCAGGTTGCCGCTGCTGCGCCCGCCGGTGCGCGAACGCAGCGGTGCGGCGATGCAGATCGACGCCGCCACGCGCCGCAACCTGGAACTGACGCAATCGCTGTCGGGCGGGCGCGACGGGTCGCTGCTGTCGGCCATCGACCGGACGGTGACGGCGGCGGGCGCGCGGCTGCTGGAACGCCGCATCAGCGCGCCGGGCCGCGATCTGTCGCTGATCCGCGCGCGGCAGGACGCGGTCGCGATGCTGGTGGACGATCCGCGCCTTGCCGCCGATCAGCGCGAGGCCCTGGGCCGGGTGCCCGACATAGATCGTGCGCTGTCGCGGCTGGCGCTGGATCGGGGCGGGCCGCGCGATCTGGCCGCGATCCGGGCCGGGCTGACGCAGGGGGCGGCCATCGCGGACCGCCTGCCCGAAGATGCGGCGCAGGTGCTGGCCGATGCGGCGCGCGATCTGACCGGCCATGACGGCTTGATCCGGCTGCTGGACGACGCGCTGGTGGCCGAGCCGCCCCTGCTGGCCCGCGACGGCGGTTTCGTCGCGCCCGAGTACGACGACGATCTGGACCGCACCCGCCGCCTGCGCGACGAGGGGCGGGGCGTGATCGCCGGGATGCAGGCCGAATATGCCGCCAAGGCGGGCGTGCAAAGCCTGAAGATCCGGCACAACAACGTGCTGGGCTATTTCATCGAGACGACGGCGATTCATGCCGACCGGATGCGGGCGATGTCGGATATCTTCATCCACCGCCAGACCACCGCCAATCAGATCCGCTTTACCACGGTCGAACTGTCCGAACTGGAAACCCGCATCCTGAACGCCCGCGACCGCGCGCTGGAGATCGAGCGCGACATCTTTGCCCGGCTGCGCGCCGCGGTGCTGGACCGGGCCGCCGCCATCGGGCAGGCGGCGCGCGCGCTGGCAGAGATCGACCTGGCTGCGGCCTTTGCCGACATCGCCACGGGCGAGGGCTGGACCCGGCCGCGCGTCGATGACAGCCGCGCCTTTCAGGTCGAGGGCGGGCGGCACCCGGCGGTGGAACGCGCGCTGAAGCGCAAGGCTGAAAGCTTCGTCGCCAATGATTGCGACCTGACCGCGGGCGACACGCCGGCGATCTGGTTGCTGACCGGGCCGAACATGGCCGGCAAATCGACCTTTCTGCGCCAGAACGCGCTGATCGCCGTGCTGGCGCAGGCCGGCGCCTTCGTGCCCGCGCGGCGCGCCCATATCGGCATGGTCAGCCAGTTGTTCAGCCGGGTGGGTGCCGCCGACGATCTGGCGCGGGGGCGGTCGACCTTCATGGTCGAGATGGTCGAGACCG
This sequence comes from Paracoccus stylophorae, assembly GCF_028553765.1. Classification (NCBI taxonomy): domain Bacteria; kingdom Pseudomonadati; phylum Pseudomonadota; class Alphaproteobacteria; order Rhodobacterales; family Paracoccaceae; genus Paracoccus; species Paracoccus stylophorae. Next base: position 320,876 of record NZ_CP067134.1, read on the forward strand.
CCGCGATCCTCAATCAGGCCGACGATCATGCGCTGGTCATCCTGGACGAGATCGGACGCGGCACGGCGACCTGGGACGGGCTGTCCATCGCCTGGGCGGTGATGGAACATCTGCACGCGGTCAACCGCTGCCGGGCGCTGTTTGCGACCCATTACCACGAGATGACGGCGCTGACCGCGCGGCTGGACGGGGTGGAAAACGCCACCGTCGCGGTGCGCGAATGGGAAGGCGACGTGATCTTCCTGCACGAGGTGCGCAAGGGCGCGGCCGACCGGTCCTATGGCGTGCAGGTGGCGCGGCTGGCAGGCTTGCCCGCATCGGTCGTGGACCGCGCGCGCGAGGTGCTGGACGCGCTGGAATCGGGCGAACGCGAGGGGGCGGCGCGTCCCGCCGCGCTGATCGACGATCTGCCGCTGTTCCGTGCCGCGCCGCCCGCGCCCGCCCGGTCCGCAGCGTCGGGCAGGCTGGACGCGCGGATGAAGGACGTGCATCCCGACACGCTGTCCCCGCGGCAGGCGCTGGACCTGATCTATGAACTGAAAGCCCTCAGCGGAGAACAGCCATGAGCGTCAACACATTCGGTCGCGAATTCCGCTTCACCACCTGGGGCGAAAGCCACGGCCCCGCGCTTGGCGCGACCGTCGACGGCGTGCCGCCGGGGGTCGCACTGGAGGAAGGGTTCATCCAGACCTTTCTGGACCGGCGCCGCCCCGGCACCAGCAAGCACACCACGCAGCGCCGCGAACCCGACCGCGTCCGCATCCTGTCGGGCGTGTTCGAGGGGCGCACGACCGGCACGCCGATCCAGCTGATGATCGAGAACACCGACCAGCGCAGCAAGGATTACGGAGAGATCGCGCAGGCGTTCCGCCCCGGCCATGCCGACATCACCTATCACCTGAAATACGGGCTGCGCGACCCGCGCGGCGGCGGGCGATCCTCGGCCCGCGAAACCGCCGCGCGGGTCGCGGCGGGCGGCGTGGCGCAGGCGGTGCTGGCGCATCTGGTGCCGGGTCTGCGCATCACCGGCTATATGGTGCAGATGGGCGGGATGCATCTGGACCGGACGGCCTTCGATGCGGCCGCGATTCCCGACAATCCGTTCTTTCTGCCCGACGCGACGGCGGTCGGGGCATGGGCCGATTATCTGGACGGCATCCGCAAGGCGCAGGACAGCGTCGGCGCCGCGATCGAGGTGCTGATCGAGGGGTGTCCGCCCGGCCTTGGCGCGCCGGTCTATGCCAAGCTGGACACCGATCTGGCCGCCGCGATGATGTCGATCAACGCCGTGAAGGGGGTCGAGATCGGCGAGGGGATGGGGGCCGCCGCGCTGACCGGCACCGACAACGCCGACGAGATCCGCATGGGTCCGGACGGGCCGCGATTCCTGTCCAACCATGCGGGGGGCATCCTGGGCGGAATCAGCACCGGCCAGCCCATCCTGGTCCGCTTTGCGGTCAAGCCGACCAGTTCGATCACCACGCCGCGCCGCACCATCGACCGGCAGGGCAGGGAGATCGAATTGATCACCAAGGGCCGCCACGATCCCTGCGTGGGCATCCGCGCCGTCCCGGTGGCCGAGGCGATGGCCGCCTGCGTGGTGCTGGATCACCTGCTGATGGATCGCGCCCAGACCGGCGGGACGCGCGGCACCATCGGGTAACGGTGCGGCGAAGGGCGCGTTGCCGTCCCCTGTCACGAAAACGTCACGCAAGTGTCGCATCGCCGTCATGTGTCCTGTCTAGGTCACGGTCAGCCCCCGTTGCGGGGACCGACCTACCAAGAGGAATTCCATGACCCGCGTCACCCTTGCCGCCCCGGCTGTTGCCATCATTGCCCTGTCGGCCAGCGCCGCCGCCGCGCGCGACCAGATCCAGATCGCCGGATCGTCCACCGTGCTGCCCTATGCCACCATCGTCGCCGAGGCGTTCGGCGAGAACACCGATTTTCCCACGCCGGTGGTGGAATCGGGCGGCTCGTCCGCCGGGCTGAAACGGTTCTGCGACGGAGTGGGCGAAAACAGCATCGACATCGCCAATGCCAGCCGCCCGATCAAGGACAGCGAGAAACAGGCCTGCAAGGCGCAGGGCGTGACCCGCATCGTCGAGGTGCGCATCGGCTTTGACGGGATCGTCTTTGCCAACGCCGTCTCTGGCCCGGATTTCGCCTATACCCCGGCCGACTGGTTCAACGCGCTGGCGGCCAGGGTGGTGAAGGATGGCCGGATCGTGGAGAACACCGCCACAGACTGGGCGCAGGTGAACCCCGATCTGCCCGACCAGCCGATCCTGGCCTTCGTTCCGGGCACCAAGCACGGCACCCGCGAGGTGTTCGAGGAAAAGGTGATGCTGGCGGGCTGCGAGGACTCGGGCGCGATGCAGGTCTTCGCGGCCGATCTGGGCGACGCGGACCAGGCCCGGCAAGCCTGCATGCGCCTGCGCAGCGACGGGGTGGCGGTGGATATCGACGGCGACTACACCGAGACGCTGGCCCGGATCGACAGCGCGCCGCACGGGATCGGCGTGTTCGGCCTGTCCTTTCTGGAAAACAACCGCGACAAGCTGAAGGTGGGCACGATGTCGGGGGTCACCCCCTCGACCCAGACCATCGCCTCGGGCGAATATCCGGTGTCGCGGCCGCTGTATTTCTATCTCAAGGCGCAGCATATCGGCATGGTTCCGGGGCTGGCGGAATACGCGCAATTCTTCGTCTCGGACCAGCTTGCGGGGCCGGACGGGCCGCTGGCGGCCTATGGGCTGGTGTCGGACCCGGATCTGGCCGCGACCCAAAGCGCCGTGGCCGACGGCACCGTGATCGAGATGCCCTGAGCGGACGGTTCCGTTCCGATCCCCTGTCGCAAAGGAGATCCTCATGCCGATAAGCTGGGCGTTTGCTGTCTGTCTGGCGCTGGCCGTGGCCGGGTATCGGCTGGGGCGCGTCCGCGCGGCGGCGGGCCGGGCGGACCGGCGCTGGCACAGCCGGCCGGTGCATCACGGCATCCGCGTGGCGCTGCTGACGCTGCTGCCCGCGCTGGCGGTGCTGGCGCTGGCGGCGGCTTTGCGGGCGGGCGCGGCCGTCGCCGGTTCGGTCGCAATCGTCGCGGCGCTGGCGGGGCTGGGCTGCGCCCTGCGCCGCATCGGCCCCGACCTGCGGGCGCGCCATATGGTCGAACGGATGGCGATGGGCGTTCTGATCCTGTGTTCGACCGTTGCGATCCTGACCACAATCGGGATCGTCCTGTCGATGCTGTTCGAAACCGGCCAGTTCTTTCGGCAATATCCGTGGCCGCGGTTCTTCTTCGGCACGGAATGGAGCCCGCGTTTTCAGGGCGACAGCCGGTTGGGCATCCTGCCGCTGCTGTGGGGGACGCTGTATATCAGCCTGATCGCGCTGCTGGTCGCGGTCCCCACCGGCCTGCTGGCGGCGATTTACATGGCCGAATACGCTTCGTCGCGGCTGCGGGCCGTCGCCAAGCCCGCCATCGAGATGCTGGCCGGCATCCCGACCATCGTCTATGGGCTGTTCGCGCTGATGGTGGTCGGGCCGCTTTTGCGCGATTATCTTGCGCAGCCGATGGGGCTGGGCAATTCCGGGTCGTCGGTGCTGACCGCCGGGCTGGTCATGGGGATCATGCTGATTCCGTTCGTCAGCTCGCTGTCCGACGACATCATCAACGCTGTGCCGCAGTCCCTGCGCGACGGCGCGCTGGCGCTTGGATCGACCCGGTCCGAGACGATCCGGCAGGTCGTGCTGCCCGCCGCGCTGCCCGGCATCGTCGGCGCCGTGCTGCTGGCCGCCAGCCGCGCCATCGGCGAGACGATGATCGTCGTTTTGGGCGCGGGGGCCGCAGCAAGGCTGAGCCTGAACCCGTTCGAGGCGATGACCACCATCACCGTCAAGATCGTCAGCCAACTGACCGGCGACGGCGATTTCGCCGCGCCCGAGACGCTGGTGGCCTTCGGCCTTGGCCTGACGCTGTTCGCGATCACGCTGGCGCTGAACGTCGTGGCGCTGTGGATCGTGCGCACCTATCGCGAGCAATATGAATGACCGACCTGCCGACGCCCGTCCCCCTGCACGATGCTGCGACACCCGACCGCCCCGCCTCGCTGATGGGGACGGATGCGCGCACCCGCCGCCGCCACGCCGCCGAGACAAGGTTCCGCCGCTGCGGTGCCGCGGCAATCGGCGTGGCGATGGCGGCGCTGCTGCTGCTGATGTTCATCATCGTGCGCGACGGGGCGGGCGCGTTCCGCCAGACCTATCTGTCGATCCCGGTCGCGCTGCCGGCCGAGCGGCTGGACCCGCAGGGCAACCGCGATCCCGCGCAGATGGCGCAGGTGCTGACCCTGGCCTATGGGCCGGTTCTGGACCGGGCGCTGAAACAGGCCATCGCCGATGGCGGCATCCGCGTGCCCGGCCTGTCCGACGGCGATATCGGCGGGCTGATGTCGGATCGGGCGGCGGCGCAGCTGCGCGACCGCGTTCTGGCCGACCCCGACCTGATCGGGGGAACGGTCGCGATGAACGTGCTGGTGAATGGCCGCGTGGACGGGTTCTTCAAGGGCCGCGTCACGATGGACAGCGCCACGGCCGAGGCCAACACCTCGGCCCCGCAACTGCAGCTGGCGCAGGCGCTGAAGGACAATGGCTTGCTGGTCACGCGGTTCAACCCCGGCTTTCTGACAAACCCCGACGCATCCGACCGGCGACCCGAGGCGGCGGGGCTGGGCGTGGCGATCCTGGGCTCGCTTTACATGATGCTGGTGGTGCTGATCCTGGCGGTGCCCATCGGCGTCGCGGCCAGCATCTATCTTGAGGAATTCGCCCCCCGGAACCGCTGGACCGACGTGATCGAGGTGAACATCGCCAATCTTGCCGCCGTGCCCTCCATCGTGTTCGGAATCCTGGGGTTGGCGGCGTTCATCAACCTAGTCGGCCTGCCGCAATCGGCGCCCATCGTCGGCGGGCTGGTCCTGACGCTGATGACGCTGCCCACGATCATCATCGCCACGCGGGCGGCGCTGAAGGCGGTGCCGCAATCCATCCGCGATGCGGCGCTGGCGGTCGGGGCGTCGCGGATGCAGGCGGTGTTTCACCATGTCGTGCCGCTGGCCCTGCCGGGCATCCTGACCGGCACCATCATCGGCCTGGCGCAGGCACTGGGCGAGACGGCGCCGCTGCTGCTGATCGGCATGGTCGCCTTTGTCCGCGACTTTCCCGCCGCCCCGCCCGAGGGGCTGTTCGAGCCAGCCTCGGCGCTGCCGGTGCAGATCTACAACTGGACGCAGCGCGCCGACCCGGCCTTCGCCGAACGCGCCTGGGGCGCGATCATCGTGCTGCTGGCGATGCTTCTGGCCATGAACCTGCTGGCCGTTCTTCTGCGCCGCCGGTTCGAGCGGCGCTGGTAATGCGATCCGCCTTACAGAAAGGAAACCCGGATGTATGACATGAGACAGGCGGAAGGCGTCACCCGGCAGGAGGCCATCAAGATCTCGGCCCGGTCGGTGCAGGTCTGGTATGGCGACAAGCAGGCCATTCGCGATGTCGATGTGGATATTCCCGACAACACCGTGACCGCCTTCATCGGGCCGTCCGGCTGCGGCAAATCGACCTTTCTGCGCTGCATCAACCGGATGAACGACACCATCCCCGGCGCGCGCGTGGCCGGCCGGATCAGCCTGGACGGCGAGGATATCCACGACCGCCGCGTCGATCCGGTGCGGCTGCGGGCGCGGGTGGGCATGGTGTTCCAGAAGCCGAACCCGTTTCCCAAGTCGATCCATGACAACGTGGCCTATGGTCCGCGCATCCACGGCCTGGCCCGCGACCGCGCCGATCTGGACGCGATCGTGGAACGCAGCCTGCGCGACGCGGCGCTGTGGGACGAGGTCAAGGACCGGCTGGCCGAGCCGGGCACCGGCCTGTCGGGTGGCCAGCAACAGCGCCTGTGCATCGCCCGCGCCATCGCCACCGCGCCCGAAATTCTGCTGATGGACGAACCCTGTTCGGCGCTGGACCCCATCGCCACCGGGCAGATCGAGGAGCTGATCGACCGGCTGCGCCAGTCCCTGGCCGTCGTCATCGTGACCCATTCGATGCAGCAGGCCGCCCGCGTCAGCCGCAAGACCGCGTTCTTCCATCTGGGCCGTCTTGTGGAATATGGCGATACCGGCGACATCTTCACCAGCCCCGGGGATTCGCGCACCGAAGCCTATATCTCGGGCCGCATCGGCTGACCCTCAGGAAGGCAGGCACATGAACCGCAACAGACATATCGCGACCGCCTTCGACCGCGATCTGGAAACGATACAGGCGCAGGTCGTGAAGATGGGCGGCATGGTCGAGGCCGCAATCGCCGACGCCTCGGCCGCGCTGGAGGGGCGCGACGAGGATCTGGCCGAACAGGTCCGCCGCCGCGACCGGGCCATCGACGCGCTGGAGGCGCAGATCAACGAGGATGCGGCCCGCCTGATCGCGCGGCGCGCACCCACGGCAACCGATCTGCGGATGGTTCTGGCCGTGATCAAGATCAGCGCCGCGCTGGAACGGGTGGGCGATTACGCCAAGAACATGGCCAAGCGGACGCCGGTGCTGTCGCAACTGCCGGTGATCGACGGCGCGGCGATGGCGCTGCGCCGGATGAACCAGTCCGTCAGCCGGATGTTGCAGGACGCGCTGGACGCCTATATCCGCCGCGACGCCCGGCTGGCCGAGGATGTGCGGCTGCGCGATCTTGAGGTGGACCAGATGTATAACGCGCTGTTCCGCGAGTTCCTGACCCACATGATGGAGGATCCGCGCAACATCACCGCCTGCATGCATCTGCATTTCCTGGCCAAGAATACCGAACGGATGGGCGATCACGCGACCTCGATTGCCGAACAGGTCATCTATCTGGTGACCGGCCGGATGCCCGACGACGCCCGCCCCAAGTCGGACAGCGTGCAGATGGCCGCGCCCGCGCCGGGCGGGGGTTAAGGGCGATGGCCGATCACGCCCCCTGCGTTCTGGTGGTCGAGGACGAAGGCGCGCAGCGCGAGATCCTGCGCTATAACCTGGAATCCGAAGGGTTCGGCGTGGTTCTGGCCGATAACGGCGAAGACGCGCTGTTGCTGGCGCGCGAGGAAGTGCCCGATCTGATCGTGCTGGACTGGATGCTGCCCCGCGTGCCGGGGATCGAGGTCTGCCGGCGCATCAAGGCCGATGCGGGCCTGCGCGACATCCCGGTCATCATGCTGTCGGCGCGCGGCGAAGAGGCCGACCGGGTGCGCGGGCTGGAAACCGGGGCGGACGATTACGTCGTCAAACCCTTCTCCGTGGTCGAACTGATCGCCCGGCTGCGCACGCAACTGCGCCGCACCCGTCCCGCCAGCATGGGCCAGCGGCTGAGCTTTGCCGATATCGTGCTGGATGCCGCCGAACACCGCGTGTCCCGCGCCGGCCGGCCGCTGCATCTGGGTCCGACCGAATTCCGGCTGCTGTCCACGCTGATGGAGCGCCCCGGCCGGGTCTGGACGCGCGAACAGTTGCTGGACCGCGTCTGGGGCCGCGACATCCATGTCGATTCGCGCACCATCGACGTGCATGTGGGCCGGCTGCGCAAGGCGCTGATGCAGCATGGCGGCGACAACCCGGTGCGCACCGTGCGCGGCACCGGCTATGCGCTTGGGTAAGATCTAGGCCGGGTTGCGGCGGATGAAGTCCAGAACCTCGTCGCGGTCCGGAATGGCGTCGCCCGCGCCGGGCCGCGTGACCTGCAACGCCGATGCGGCGGCCGCCAGTCGCAGCGCCGCCGGAATGGCATCGCCGCGATCCAGCGCGGCGGCGAAATAGCCGGCAAAGGTGTCGCCCGCCCCGGTCGTATCGACGGCGGTGACGCGAAATGCGGCCTGCCGGTATGTTTGGCCGGTGCGCAGATCGCGGTATTCGGCCCCGTCCGCCCCGCGCGTGATCAGCAGCCCCCGGACCGGCAGATCGCCCGGCAGCGCCGCGAAAAGCTGCTGCGCCTCGCCCGCGTTCATGGCCAGGATCGACACATGCGGCAGCACCTGCCGCACCGCGTCGATGTCGAACGGCGCGGCGGAATAGATCACCCGCGCGCCGGCCTGCCGCGCCTGCCTTGCGGCTTCGAGCTGACAGCTGGTCTCGTTCTGCAACAGCAGCGTGTCGTCGGGCCCGATTTCGGACAGCGCGCGGCGCAGCGCGTCGCGGTCGATTGCGCGGTTGGCGCCGGGGTGGATGACGATGGCGTTTTCGCCCGCCCGGTCCAGCAGGATGATCGCGTGCCCGGTCGCCTCGTCCGGCAGGCGCTGGATGCCCGCCGGGCAGGCGCCAGTGGCGCGGATACGCTCGATCACCCAGTCATCGCCCTGACCCATCGCGCCCAGATGGCGGGTCCGCGCGCCCGCCCGCGCGGCGGCGACGGTCTGGTTCGCGCCCTTGCCGCCCAGCCCGGTGGAATAGCTGCGCGCGGCCTGCGTCGCGCCGGGTTCCGGCAGGCGATCCAGCCGATAGACATGGTCGATATTGATCGAGCCCAGATTCCAGATCGGCATGATCACCCTTTCCCCTTCGCCTGCATCTGAGCGTCGCGGGTCTGCCTTGTCCAGCGGCCGGGCATGAAAAAACGCGCCCCGGTCAGGGGGCGCGTCGATTGTTCTGGTCCGGTGCTGGGCCGGATCAGTCTTTGGACCGTTTCGCGCCCTTGTGCGGGGCCCACAGACGCTTGTTCGTCAGATACAGCAGCGCCGTCAGCACGATCAGGAACAGGACCGAGACCAGACCGACCATCTTGCGGTCCATCATCTTCGGTTCGGCGGTCCACATCAGGAATGCCGACACGTCGCGCGACATCTGGTCGACCGTGGCCGGCGTGCCGTCCTCGTATGTCACCAGATCGTCCGACAGCGGCGGCGGCATCGAGATCGCCCCGGTCGAGAAGGCGGTGTTGACATAGAACACGCTGCCCGCCTGTTCGACCTCTTCGCCGGTATAGCTGGTCAGCAGGGCATGGATATACTCTGGCCCGCCGATCCCCCTGAACAGCTGGCTGAGCCCGGTGCCGTAGGGGCCGTGGAAACCCGCGCGCGCCTTGGCCATCAGCGACAGGTCCGGCCCCATGCCCATTCCCGTCACCTCGGGGAAATGGTCGGTCGGAAGGCGGGTGCGATCCTCGCCGGTTTCCTCGTCGGTGACTTCGGACATGTTGGCGGCATAGGCGCGGACCTGATCCTCCGGCAGGGCGGGTCCGCCATCATCCGCAAGGGTGCGGATCGGCACGAACTTCATGCCGTGGCAGGCCGAGCAGACCTCGGTATAGACCTGCAGGCCGCGCTGAAGCTGGAACTGGTCGAACTTGCCGAACGGACCCTCGAAGCTGAACGAGATATCCTCGATATGGCCGCCCTCATGTTCGCCGGCGCCGGTTTCGTCATGCGCGCCGCCGCCCGCACCGGCAGAACCGGAATCGATCGTCTCGTCGGCTTCCTCGGCGGTCACGGGCTCTGCCTCGGTCGGTTCCTCCATCTCGTCGCCGATGGCGTCGTCGGTGGCGGCCTCCCCGGCCTCGGTCGCCGCCTCGTCCTGTTCGCCCGCGTCAGCCGGTTCGGCATTGGCGTCTGCGGCGGATTCCGCCGTGGGTTCGGCGTCGGCCTCGGCGGCATCCTGATCCGCGGCGGCTTCGTCCGCCGCTTCATCCACCGCCTCATCACCTGCCGCCTCATCACCTGCCGCCTCATCGGTGGCGGGTGCGGTGTCGTCCTGCGTCGCAGGCTCGTCCGCCGCAGCCTCTGCCGCCGGCGCATCTTCTGCCGGCTGGTCTTCTTCCGCCGGCGCGGCATCCGCGGCCGCGTCTTCGGTTTCCGCGTCGCCCGTCGCCGCGTCGTCTGTCGGCGTGGCCACGAAGGTCGTGCTTCCCTCGGCGACCGGGGCGCTTTGCGCCTCGGCCGGTTGCTGCAAGGGCACCGTGGTGGTCGAGCCATCCTGCGCCAGCGCGAAGCCGGCGGCAGAGATGGTCAGGGCCGCAACGGCCGTGAGCGTCTTGGTTCTCAGGGTCATTGATGGCTCTCCTTACTCGGCCATGCGCGTGGGCGATTCGTGATGCGCGAGGAAATCTTCCTCGATCGTGGCCGGCATCGGGTCGGGTTTCTCGATCACCCCCAGAAGCGGCAGGATCACCAGGAAATAGGCAAACCAGTAGGCCGAACCGGCCAGCGCGATATAGGGATAGATCCCTTCGGGCGGCTGTGCGCCGACCCAGGTCAGGACCACGAAATCGACCACCAGCAGCCAGAACCACCACTTGAACTGCGGACGATACTTGCCCGACCGCACGCGGCTGGTATCAAGCCACGGCACCAGCGCCATGACCAGGATCGCGCCGAACATGGCGATGACGCCGAAGAACTTGGCGTCGATGATCCCGAAGCTGATCCAGTTGACAAGCTGCACCAGCCAGACATCTGCGGTGAATGCGCGCAGGATGGCGTAGAACGGCAGGAAATACCATTCCGGCACGATATGGGCCGGCGTCGCCAGCGGGTTCGCCTCGATATAGTTGTCGGGGTGGCCCAGATAGTTCGGCATGAAGCCCACGATCGCGAAGAACACGATCAGCACGATCCCCAGCGCGAACAGGTCCTTCATCACGAAATAGGGCCAGAAGGGCAGGGTGTCCCTTTCGGCCTCTTCCTTGCTGGTCCGGCGCACCTCGACCCCGGTGGGGTTGTTGTTGCCGGTGGTGTGGAAGGCCCAGATATGGACCACGACCAGCGCCGCGATGATGAACGGCAGCAGATAATGCAGCGAGAAGAAGCGGTTCAGCGTGGCGTTGTCCACCGCCGGCCCGCCCAGAAGCCAGGTCTGGATCGACGGCCCGATGCCCGGAATCGCGCCGAACAGGCCGGTGATCACGGTCGCGCCCCAGAACGACATTTGCCCCCAGGGCAGCACATAGCCCATGAAGGCGGTGCCCATCATGCACAGATAGATCAGCATCCCGATGATCCAGGTCACCTCGCGCGGGGCCTTGTAGCTGCCGTAATACAGCCCGCGGAAGATGTGCAGATAGACCGCGAGGAAGAACAGCGACGCGCCGTTCGTGTGCAGATAGCGCAGCATGTAGCCGCCGTTCACGTCGCGCATGATGTGTTCGACACTGGCAAAGGCCAGATCGACATGCGGCGTGTAATGCATCACCAGCACGATGCCGGTGATGATCTGCAACGCCAGGCAGAAGGCCAGCACGATGCCCCAGATCCACATCCAGTTGAGGTTCTTGGGCGTCGGGATCATCAGCGTGTCGTAAAGGAGGGCCACAACCGGAAGACGGCGGTGCAGCCAGCGTTCGAAGCCCGAGCCGGGCTCGTAATGGTCGTGCGGAATACCTGCCATGTGGAACCCTCCTCAGCCCAGCTTGATGGTTGTGTCGTCGACGAACTCGGCGACCGGAATATGCAGGTTCTCGGGCGCCGGGCCGCGGCGGATGCGCCCGGCGGTGTCGTAGTGCGAGCCGTGGCAGGGGCAGAACCAGCCGTCGTAATCGCCCGCGCCGTCGCCGATCGGCACGCAGCCCAGATGAGTGCAGACGCCGATCATGACCAGCCATTCGCCGGCCTCGTCCAGCGTCCGGTTCTGGTCAAGCGCGGGTTCGCCAGGCCTGTTGGGATTTTCGGCGTCCTGGTCGATCAGCTCGTTCAGCTGGACCGCGCGGCCTTCCTCGATCTCGGTTTCGGTCCGACGCCGGATGAATACGGGCTTGCCCAGCCATTTGACCGTCAGCTGCGTGCCGGTCTCGACGCCGCTGATGTCGACCTGGATCGAGGAGAGCGCCTGAACGTCGGCGGACGGGTTCATCTGGTTAACAAGCGTCCAGGCGGCGGCGCCAGCGGCCACCGTGCCTGCGCCCGCCGTGGCATAATAGAGGAAATCCCTCCTTGTGCCTACGTGGTCATCTGCGTGGGACACGGGTCATTCTCCAATTCGGGCCGGGGGCCGGCCGATACGACAATCCGGGCCGCGTCTGATCGCAGCCTTCGCGTCCGCGGTTCTACCGATCAATTATGTGTCAGTCCAGACGATAAGCCGGTCCGGCCCGGTGCATATCGCCGCATCTGTTGAATTTTTGTCGCGCAGCGCCATGGCGGGCCGCCTACAGCAACCCCTCGGCCCGAAAGCTGAGTTCGCGGGATTTTCCGATGATCAGATGGTCGTGGATGGTGATTCCCATGCTGTCGGCGGCCTGCGCGACGCGCGCCGTCATCGAAATGTCCGAATCCGAGGGGGTGGGATCGCCCGAGGGATGGTTGTGGACCAGAATCAGCGCCGAGGCGTTCAGTTCCAGCGCCCGCCGGATGATCTCGCGCGGATAGACCGGGACGTGATCGACGGTGCCGCGGCCCTGCTCCTCATCCGCGATCAGCACGTTCTTGCGGTCCAGATACAGAACCCGGAACTGTTCGATCTCGCGATGCGCCATCGCCGTGTGGCAGTAATCCAGCAGCGCGTCCCAGCCTGACAGGACCGGACGATGCATCACCCGCGCGCGCGACAGGCGCTGCGCCGCGGCCTCGACGATCTTCAGCTCGGTGACGACGGCGGGGCCGACGCCCTCGGTCTCCGCCAGACGCGCCGGGCTGGCCGACAGCACCCGGTTGAAATCGCCGAACCGGTCGATCAGCCGGCGCGCCAGCGGCTTGACATCCTGTCGGGGAATGGCGCGGAACAGCACCAGTTCCAGCATTTCGTAATCCGGCATCGCGGATGCGCCGCCCTGCATGAAGCGTTCGCGCAGCCGCGCGCGATGATCGGCCAGATAGGACGGCGCGGCCTTGGCGGGCCGCGCCGCCGGACCGGAGCCGGCCGGTGTTTGCGGCTGCGCCACATCGTCGGGCGCGGGCGAAAAAAGGGGCATCGGCATCTCGCCGAAGGAACGATTCGGGCTCATGGCCCCAGCATGGCGCGGAAGCGATGAAGAACCGGTTAACGCACGCCGGCCCGGATCAGCGGGTCATGTCGTCCCAGAAGCCCTTGACCTTGTTGAAGAAGCTGTCCGATTGCGGGCTGTTGTCGGCCTTAACCGCCTCGAATTCCCGCAGCAGTTCTTTCTGTCGCGCGGTCAGGTTCACCGGCGTCTCGACCACCAGTTCGATCAGCATGTCGCCCGCCTCGCCGTTCGAGCCGGCGCCGTGGCGCAAGGGCGGCATGCCCTTGCCGCGCAACCGCATCTGGCGTCCCGACTGGCTGCCCGCGGGCACCTTCACGCGGGCGCGTCCGCCGTCGATAGTGGGCACCTCGACCTCGCCGCCAAGCGCGGCCGCGGCCATGCTGACGGGCACCTGGCAGGCCAGAACCTTGCCGTCGCGCAGGAAGATGTCGTGTTCCTGCACCTCGACGAAGATATAGAGATCGCCCGCGGGACCGCCGCGCAGGCCGGCCTCGCCCTCGCCGGCCAGACGGATGCGGGTGCCCGTCTCGACCCCGGCGGGGATGTTGACCGACAGCGTGCGTTCCTTTTCCTCGCGTCCGGCGCCGTGGCAGGATTTGCAGGGATTCTTGACGATCTGACCCTGGCCGCCGCAGGTCGGGCAGCTGCGTTCGACGGTGAAGAAGCCCTGCTGCGCACGGACCTTGCCCATGCCGCCGCAGGTCGGACAGGTGGCGGGCTGGGTCGCGCCTTCGGCACCGGTGCCCTGACAGTCGCTGCACGCGACCGATCCGCGCACGGTGATGGTCTTTTGCAGGCCGCTATACGCCTCTTCCAGCGCGATCCGCAGGTTATAGCGCAAATCCTGTCCGCGCTGCGCCCGCGACCGCCCGCCGCCGGGTCCGCGCCGGCCCATCATGTCGCCGAACAGATCCTCGAACACGTCGGCAAAGGCCGAGCCGAAATCGCCCGGATGCGCGCCGCGCGCGCCGCCGAAACCGCCGCCCATGCCGCCATTCTCGAACGCCGCGTGACCGAAACGGTCATAGGCGGCCTTCTTCCGGTCGTCCTTCAGACAGTCATAGGCTTCGTTGACTTCCTTGAAACGGGCCTCGGCCTGGCTGTCGTCCTTGTTGCGGTCGGGGTGAAGCTCTTTCGCCTTGCTGCGATAGGCTTTCTTGATTTCTTCCGTCGAAGCCCCGCGGGTGACGCCCAGAACTTCGTAATAGCAACGCTTGGCCATGTCGTTTCCTGTTCACTTCCCCAAGAATGAGGCCGGCCCGCCGTCAGCGGACCGGCCCATGCGGGGCGCGGCCCGGATCAGCCGCGTTTCTTGTCGTCGTCGAGATCCTCGAAATCGGCATCCACGATGTCGTCATCGACATCGCGCGGCGAATCGGGTTCGGCCGCAGCGGCGCTGTCGGCACCGTCCTGCTGCGCCTTGTAGATCGCCTCGCCCAGCTTCATCGACGCATCCATCACGTTCTGGATGCCCGACTTGATCTTGCCGGCGTCGTCCGATTTCAGCGCCTCTTCCAGCGCGTTGATCGACAGCTCGATCGCCTCGACGGTCGATTCGTCGACCTTGTCGGCATGCTCCTCAAGCGACTTGCGGGTCGTGTGGATCAGGCTTTCGGCCTGGTTCCGGGCCTCGACCAGTTCGCGACGTCCCTTGTCGGCCTCGGCATTGGCTTCGGCGTCCTTCACCATCCGGTCGATATCCTCGTCCGACAGACCGCCCGAGGCCTGGATGGTGATGTTCTGTTCCTTGCCGGTGCCCTTGTCCTTGGCGCTGACCGACACGATGCCGTTGGCGTCGATGTCGAACGTCACCTCGATCTGGGGCATGCCGCGCGGTGCCGGCGGAATATCCTCGAGGTTGAACTGGCCCAGCATCTTGTTGTCCGCGGCCATCTCGCGTTCGCCCTGGAAGACCCGGATCGTCACCGCGTTCTGGTTGTCCTCGGCGGTCGAGAAGATCTGGCTTTTCTTGGTCGGGATGGTGGTGTTGCGGTCGATCAGGCGGGTGAACACACCGCCCAGCGTCTCGATGCCCAGGCTCAGCGGCGTCACGTCCAGCAGCACGACATCCTTGACGTCGCCCTGCAGCACGCCGGCCTGAATCGCGGCACCCAGCGCCACGACCTCATCGGGGTTCACGCCCTTGTGGGGTTCCTTGCCGAAGAAATCGGTGACTTCCTGGAACACCTTGGGCATCCGGGTCATGCCGCCGACCAGAACGACCTCGTCGATGTCGCTTTTCGAGATGCCGGCATCCTTCAGCGCGTCCTGAACCGGTTTCATCGTGCGCTTGATCAGATCGCCGACCAGGCTTTCCAGCTTGGCGCGGGTCAGTTTCATGACCATGTGCAGCGGCGTGCCGCTGTCCTTGTCCATGCTGATGAAGGGCTGGTTGATCTCGGTCTGGCTGGAGCTGGACAGTTCGATCTTGGCCTTTTCCGCCGCCTCTTTCAGGCGCTGAAGGGCCATCTTGTCCTTGGTCAGATCGACGCCGTGTTCCTTTTTGAACTCGTCGGCGAGATAGTTGACGATCCGCATGTCGAAATCTTCGCCGCCCAGGAACGTGTCCCCGTTGGTCGATTTCACCTCGAACAGGCCGTCGTCGATTTCCAGGATGGTGATGTCGAAGGTCCCGCCGCCGAGGTCATAGACCGCGATCGTCTTGGTTTCCTTCTTGTCCAGACCATAGGCCAGCGCGGCCGCGGTCGGTTCGTTGATGATGCGCAGCACCTCGAGCCCGGCGATCTTGCCGGCGTCCTTGGTGGCCTGACGCTGTGCGTCGTTGAAATAGGCCGGAACGGTGATGACGGCCTGCTTGACCTCTTCGCCCAGATAGGATTCGGCGGTTTCCTTCATCTTCTGAAGGATCATCGCGCTGACCTGAGCCGGCGAATATTTCTCGCCCTTCACCTCGACCCATGCGTCGCCGTTGCCGCCGTCGATGATCGAATAGGGGACCAGCTTCTTGTCCTTCTCGACGGCCTCGTCGCCGATGCGGCGGCCGATCAGGCGCTTGACGGCGAAGACGGTGTTGGTCGGGTTGGTCACGGCCTGGCGTTTGGCGGACTGGCCGACCAGCCGTTCGCCATCGGTGAAGCCGACGATCGACGGGGTGGTGCGGGCGCCTTCGCTGTTCTCGATCACCTTCGGCTGGCTGCCGTCCATGATGGCGACGCAGCTGTTGGTGGTGCCAAGGTCGATGCCGATAACTTTGGACATGTGTCTTTAACCTCTCTTGCGGCGATGTCTTGGGCCTTGGGTCCGTTACGGCCCCCGTGGCCCGATCCCAGTGTTCAGATCGCCTTCGGACATGCCCGAAGGCTTCGGGGCTGTATATAGGGATGGTTTTCGGCCTCGCAAGCGCATGGTCGATCCAATTTGCGCCCTCTTTCGCCACGCGCGCGAGGGGAGCGGACAGGCCCTTACTGCGCCGCAGTCCAGCTGAGCGATTCGTATTTGCGGGTGGTGAAGTTGATCAGAAGCCCGACCATCAGCGCCGCCAGCGAGAACCACAGCGCGTAAAGCGGATCGGTCTTTCGCGGCGTATAGTTGATGAACAGATCGCCGCGCATCTGGTCGATGATGTGGAACAGCGGGTTCCACGCGAACCACGGCAGCATGAAGCCGGGCAGCATGTTGGCCACGAACATCTTGCCCGAAGCGAACATGTTCACGCGCTGATAGACGGTGGTCAGCAGCGGCGCGACCTTGGGCGCCCAGGGGCGGATGCCCAGAAACACCAGCCCCACGCACGCGCCCGAGAACCAGGCCAGCATGTACATCGCCAGACAGCCGATCGGATCGTCGATGCTGACCGGGCTGATCGCCACGTGATAGATCGCCAGGATCGCGGCGCAGCTGATCGTCTGGCGATACAGCGCCGTCAGCGATCCCGCCGCGATCAGCACCGCCGGCGTCAGCGGTTCGTGCTTGACCAGGCTGTTGGTGACCGAGTGGCTGCCCGCCACCGCGCCCACGGTCTTCACATGCGTCATGAACAGGAAGATGCCCGACATGATATACATCATGAAATCGCCGCGGATGGGCGACTGCCGCACACCAAGAATCAGATAGATCAGCAGGAACACGACCATGAAGGCCACCGTTTGCAGGATCGTCAGCAACAGCCCGATGATCGCGTTCCGGTGGTCCGTTCGCAGATTGTAAACGGTCTGGTGATAGATCAGCGCCAGCGTGGTGCCGGCGGCCTGGATCATGTTCCTGTTTCGGCGCTGCGTGAACAAGCTGATGCATCCACCTGTGGGGTCGGGTCGCGGCCTGCCGGGGCAGGCGCTTGCCCCAGCCGTCATGGACGATCATAAGGGGTTGGGGTTCTGCGCACAATTGCGCGACGGTGTCGGGGCGCCAGATGGGAAGGAAGAATGCATGGAATTTGATCGACTGACCGCCGAGATGCGCCGCCTTGCCCTTCAGGCCGGCCGCCGCATCATGGAGATCTATGAGGCCGAGGATATGGCGGTGCGGGCCAAGTCCGACGAATCGCCCGTGACCGCCGCGGACGAGGCCGCCGATGCGCTGATCTCGGACGGCTTGCGCGCGGCCTTTCCCGACATCCCGCTGGTGACCGAGGAACAGGCGCAGACGCACGAACAAAGCGTCGGCACCTTCCTGATCGTCGATCCGCTGGACGGCACCAAGGAATTCGTCCAGCGGCGCGGCGATTTCACCGTGAACATCGCCTATGTCGAAAACGGCGTGCCGGTGCGGGGCGTCGTCTATGCGCCGGCCAAGGGGCGGCTGTTCTATACCACCGGCGACGGCCGCTCGGTCGAGGAGAAGGGGCCGTTCGGCGACCAGCCGGGCACGACCCAGCCCATCGGCGTCAATCCGACGCCCGACAATCGCGGGCTGATGGTCGTGGCCTCGAAATCGCATCGCGATGCCGCGACCGACGCCTATATCGCGCAATACGGCGTGCGCGACATGACCAGCGCCGGATCGTCGCTGAAATTCTGCCTCGTGGCGACGGGCGAGGCCGATCTGTATCCCCGCCTGGGCCGCACGATGGAATGGGACACCGCCGCGGGCGACGCGGTGCTGCGCGGCGCGGGCGGCGAGGTGGTGCGATTCGACGACCACACGCCGCTGACCTATGGCAAGCCCGGTTTTGAAAACCCCTTCTTCGTCGCCTATGCGCCCGGCGTGCTGCTGGTCAAGGCGTGACATGTCGGTTCTGATCGTCATTCCCGCCCGCCATGCTTCGACCCGCTATCCGGGCAAGCCGCTGGTCGATCTGAAAGGCGCGTCGGGACAGGCGCGCAGCCTGATCCGGCGCAGCTGGGACGCGGCGATGGCCGTCGGCGGCGCGGACCGGGTCGTGGTCGCCACCGATGACGAACGCATCCGCGATCATGCCCGATCCTTCGGGGCCGAGGTGGTGATGACCTCGACGGCATGCCGCAACGGGACCGAACGCTGCGCCGAGGCGGTCGGCAATCTGGCCGTCTCGCCCGATATCGTGGTCAATCTGCAGGGCGACGCGCCGCTGACTCCGTCCTGGTTCGTCGAGGATCTGGTCGCCGGGCTGCGCGCCGACCCGCAGGCCGATGTGGCGACGCCGGTGCTGCGCTGTTCGGGGCGGATGCGCGCGGACCTGATCGCCGACCGGATGGCCGGACGCGTGGGCGGCACTACGGCGGTGTTCGGGCACGACAACCAGGCCCTCTATTTCTCGAAAGAGGTCATTCCGTTCGCGGCGGGCAGTTTCGACGACGACGCCGACAGCCCAGTCTTTCACCATGTCGGCGTCTATGCCTATCGCCCATCGGCGCTGGCGCAGTATCCGGGCTGGGACGAGGGGCGGCTGGAACGGCTGGAAGGTCTGGAACAGCTGCGCTTTCTGGAACGCGGCCGGCGCATCCTGTGCGTCGAGGTCGAGGCGCGCGGACGACAGTTCTGGGAACTCAACAACCCCGAAGATGTTGCACGTATCGAGGAGATGATGCGCACGATGGGAATCGACTAGGACGAACACGGCGGGCAGGCGCGCATCGCGCCCTGTGCCCAGGGGATGCGGACAGGCAGGCGATATGCCGCCCGGAACCGTGGCCGCGGGCTTGCAACGCCCCGCGATATGGTATGATTGGCCGCAACGCGAAGTTCGCGGCCTCCGCAATGCACAAGGGTGTCAGACAATGAGTCGCAAGGTAACGAAGGCCATCTTTCCCGTCGCCGGTCTGGGAACACGGTTCCTGCCCGCCACGAAAAGCATCCCGAAAGAAATCATGACGCTGGTCGACCGACCGCTGATCCAATACGCCATCGACGAGGCGCGGGCTGCCGGGATCAAGGAATTCATCTTCGTCACCTCGCGCGGCAAGGGCGCGCTGGAAGATTATTTCGATCACGCGCACGAGCTGGAATCCAGCCTCAAGCGGTCGGGCAAGACCGAGTTGCTGGAAACGCTGCGCGCCACCAACATGGAATCCGGCGCGATTGCCTATATCCGTCAGCACAAGGCGCTTGGGCTGGGCCACGCGGTCTGGTGCGCCCGCCGGCTGGTCAGCGACGATGAACCTTTCGCGGTGATCCTGACCGATGACGTCATCATGGGCCAGCCGCCCTGCCTGCAACAGATGATCGAGGCCTATGGCGAAACCGGCGGCAGCATGGTCGCCACCATGGAGGTCGCGCCGGACAAGGCGCAGTCCTATGGCGTGCTCGACGTCAGCGAGGATATGGGCGCCATCGTCAAGGCCCGCGGCATGGTGGAGAAACCGGCCCCCGGATCGGCGCCGTCGAACCTGGCGGTGATCGGGCGCTATATCCTTGCACCGACGGTGATGAAGAACCTCAACAAGCTGAAACAGGGATCGGGCGGAGAGATCCAGCTGACCGACGCCATCGCCGACGAGATCGAGGCCGGGCGCGGCGTCTATGGCCTGCGGTTCCGTGGCCAGCGATTCGACTGTGGCTCGAAGGCGGGCTTCCTGCAGGCCACCGTCGCCTTCGGGCTGGAACGTGACGAGCTGAAGGACGAGTTCGCCGAATATCTGCACGGCGTCATGTCGATGCAGCGCGCGGCGGAATAAACGTGGCGCAGACGGTTCTGGTCACCGGCGGCGCCGGCTATATCGGCTCGCATGCCTGCAAGGCGCTGGCGGCGGCGGGGTATCTGCCGGTCACGCTGGACAATCTGTCCACCGGCTGGCGCGATGCGGTCAGGTTCGGGCCGTTGATTGAGGCCGATCTGATGGATCGTGCCGCGCTGGATGCGGCCTTTGCCGCCCATCGCCCGGTTGCCGTGCTGCATTTCGCGGCGCTGAGCCAGGTGGGCGAGGCGATGGCCGAACCCGGCCGATACTGGCGCACCAACGTGGCCGGATCGCTGAACCTGATCGAGGCGGCGGTGGCGGCGGGCTGCCTGGATTTCGTCTTCAGCTCGACCTGCGCGACCTATGGCGACCGCGACGGCGAGGTGCTGGACGAGGAGACGCCGCAGAACCCGCTGAACGCCTATGGCGCCTCGAAACGCGCCATCGAGGATATGCTGTCCGATTTCGGCGCGGCGCACGAATTGCGGCATGTCATCTTCCGCTATTTCAACGTCGCCGGCGCCGACCCCGAGGCCGAGGTGGGCGAGTTTCATCGCCCCGAGACGCATCTGATCCCGCTGATCCTCGATGCGGTGGACGGCAAGCGCGATGCGCTGACCATTCACGGAACCGATTATCCGACCCCGGACGGCACCTGCATCCGCGACTATGTCCATGTCGTGGATCTGGTCGACGCCCATGTGGCCGGTCTGGAATGGCTGCGCGCGGGCCGGGGCAGCCGCGTGTTCTGCCTGGGCACCGGCGACGGGTTTTCCGTCCGCGAAGTGGTCGATGCCACGCGGCACGTCACCAACCGTCCGGTTCCGATGCAGGACGGCCCCCGCCGGGGCGGCGACGCGGTCAAGCTGGTCTGCGGCAGCCAGCGGGCGCGCGACGAGCTGGGATGGGTTCCGGCACGCTCGACCATGAAGCAGATGATCGGCGATGCCTGGCGCTGGCACCAGAACGGCCATTACGAGCGTTAAGATGGCCCCGGGCCGGCTGCGCGGCGCATGGTCGGCCTATCGCCTGCGCTGGAAGCGTCGCCAGCTGATCTGGCGGGCGATCCGCGCCGGACGCCGCCTGACGCCGCTGGCCGACCGGACGGCGACGATCGCGCGGGGCGAGATCCTGCTGTTTGCGACGCTGAGGAACGAGGCCGCGCGAATCCCCGAATTCCTGGACCATTACCGTCGCCTTGGCGTCGGCCATTTCCTGATCGTGGACAATGACAGCGACGATGGCACGGACCGCCTGCTGCGCGATCTGCCCGATATCTCGCTGTGGCGCGCGACCGACAGCTATCGCGATGCCCGGTTCGGCATGGACTGGCTGGGCGCGCTGCTGTTCCGGCACGGCCACGGCCATTGGTGCGTGACCGTCGATGCAGACGAAATGCTGGTCTATCCCGATTGCGACCGGCGCGATCTGAGCGAACTGACCGCGTTTCTGGATGCGCGCGGCGTGGCCGGCATGGGCGCGCTAATGCTGGATCTGTATCCGCGCGCGGCACTGGGGCAAGCGGATGCGCCGCCGGGGGCGCCGCTGACGCATCGACTGCCCTATTTCGACGCTGGCCCTTATCGGTGCCGGGTCCAGCAGCCCCGGCGCAACCGGTGGGTGCAGGGCGGCGTGCGCGAACGGGTCTTTTTCGCCGAGCGCCCGCGCCGCGCGCCCACGCTGAACAAGCTGCCGCTGATCCGCTGGCGGCGCGGGTTCGCCTATGTGAACTCGACCCATTCGATGCTGCCGCCACGGCTGAACGACCTGTATGACGGGCCGGGCGATGCGCGCCTGTCGGGCGTGCTGCTGCACGGCAAGTTCCTGCCCGACATCGTGGCCAGATCGCGCGAGGAACTGGCGCGGCGCCAGCATTTCGCCGACCCCGACGCCTATGCGTCCTATCACCGCGCCCTGATCCGCGCGCCGGTCCTGTGGCATCGGGACTCGGTCCGCTATCAGGGGCCGCAGCAACTGGTCGATCTGAGGCTGATGGGGGCGGCGGGATGGCAGGGCGACCCTGCGGCCGAAGGTTGAAATGACTTGCCAATCTTTCCCCAAGATCGCATGTCGGTTGCGATGATGCGGAACAGAACATCCCCTGCGGGCGGTGCCCCGCCATGATGCGCGCGCTTGGCAGGTTGCCGCTGACCGACCGGATGCGCCGCCGCGCCGAACGTCAATATCTGATCGGCCGCGCGATCAACCGCCGTGGCGTGCTGCGCGCCGTGGCCGACCGCACGGCGCTGATCCGAACAGGCGACATCCTGGCCTTCGTCACGCAACGCAACGAACGCGTCCGGCTGCCCTATTTCCTGGACTATTATCGCGATCTGGGCATCGGGCATTTCC
Organism: Paracoccus stylophorae; assembly: GCF_028553765.1. Taxonomy (NCBI): domain Bacteria; kingdom Pseudomonadati; phylum Pseudomonadota; class Alphaproteobacteria; order Rhodobacterales; family Paracoccaceae; genus Paracoccus; species Paracoccus stylophorae. The sequence continues at coordinate 343,229 of NZ_CP067134.1, forward strand.
TGTTCGTGGACAACGCCAGCGACGATGGCAGCGCCGATTATCTGCGCGAACAGAAGGACGTGTCGCTGTGGCGCACCAATGCCAGCTACAAGCGGGCGCGTTTCGGCATGGACTGGATCAACTGGCTGCTGCTGCGCTACGGCCGCAACCATTGGTGTTTGACCGTCGATCCCGACGAATTCCTGGTCTATCCCCATTCCGACAGCCGGCCGCTGCGGGCGCTGACCGACTGGCTTGACGATTCGGGGCGGCGGTCGTTCCCGGCGATGCTGCTGGACATGTATCCGCGCGGCAATCTGGACGATCAGGTCTATGTTGAGGGGCAGGACCCGTTCCAGATCGCGCGCTGGTTCGATCCGGCCAATTACGCGATCAGCAAGAACGACTATTCCGGCAATCTGTGGATTCAGGGCGGGCCGCGCACGCGGGCGTTTTTCAGCTATGATCCGCTCAGCGGGCCGGCGCTGAACAAGATCCCGCTGGTCAGATGGCACTGGCGCTATGCCTATGTCAGTTCGACCCACATGCTGCTGCCGCGCAGCCTGAACCTCGTCTATGACGAGGACGGGGGCGAGCGGGCATCCGGCTGTCTTCTTCACGCCAAGTTCCTGTCCACCTTCGCCCGCAAATCCGCCGAAGAGCTGGACCGCCGGCAGCATTACGCCAACAGCCAGGAATACCGCGCCTATCATTCCGGTCTGCGCGACGGTCTTCGGCTGTGGTGCAGCGAATCGCGCGAATATCGCGATTGGCGGCAGCTTGAGGATCTGGGCCTGATCAGCCGGGGCAACTGGGCATGACCGCGCCGGTCCGCCTGGGCGTCATCCTGTTGTGCCACGCCGAACTGGCGGTCGCGGCCCGCATGGCGCGGATCTGGGCCGAGGGCGGGGCGCGCGTGGTCATCCATGTCGATGCCAAGGTGCCCGGGGATCGCATCGCCCCCATGCGCGCCGAACTGGCCCGGTTTCCCGACATCCGCTATTCGCGCCGGCACCGCTGCGACTGGGGCCGGTTCAGTCTTGTGCGCGCGACGCAGGATGCGGCCCAGACGCTGCTGGCGTCGTTTCCCGATACCACCCATGTCTATCTGGCGTCGGGCGCGTGCCTGCCGCTGCGCCCGGTGGCCGAGCTGATCGCGTTCCTGGCCGCCGATCCCGAACGCGACCACATTGAAAGCGTCAGCGCCCACGAGGTCGGCTGGACCGTGGGCGGGCTGAACGAGGAACGGTTCACGCTGTATTACCCGTTCGGCTGGCGCAACCGGCGCTGGCTGTTCGACCGGTTCGTCGAGCGGCAGCGCAAATGGGGCGTGCGCCGGCGCATCCCGCGCGGGGTGTCTCCGCATCTGGGATCGCAATGGTGGTGCCTGACCGCGACCACGCTGCGCGCGATCCTGCACGATCCAAGACGGGCCGAATTCGACCGTTATTTCCGGTTCGTCTGGATTCCTGACGAAAGCTATTTCCAGACGCTGGCCCGCCGCCACACCACCCGGATCGAAAGCCGCTCGCTGACGCTGGCCAAGTTCGATCACAAGGGCCGGCCCTATCAGCTGTATGACGATCACATCCAGATGTTGCAGGAATCGCGCTGTTTCGTGGCCCGCAAGGCGTGGCCGGGCGCATCCGGGCTGCTGGCGTATTTTCCGCGACCCGCCGGCGCGGTCCCGGATCTGTCGCCGCCCCGGCCGGCGCGGATCGAACGGCTGATCAACCGCACCGTCCGCCGCCGCACACTGGGCCGGCCGGGGCTTTACATGCAAAGCCGGTTTCCCCGCAAGGACGCCGAGAACGGCAAGACCTCTGCACCCTATGCCGTGTTTCAGGGCTTCAGCGACGTGTTTCCCGGGTTCGAGACGTGGTTGTCGCAGCGTGTCACGGGCGACGTGCACGGCCATCTGTTCGGGCCCGAGCGGGTCGAATTCGCCGGGCGCCCGGAAATCGGGCCGGGGGCGATCTCATCCAGCCCGGTGCTGCGCGATCACGATGCGCAGGGCTTTCTGACGGCGCTGATCCGGATCACCGCGCGGATGCAGGTGTTTCAGTTCAGCCCGCGCGACAATCAGGTGCTGAACTGGTTCATCGCCACCGACCCGAACGCGCATCTGATCGTGATCACCGGCGCGTGGATGCTGCCCCTGCTGCGATCGGGGATGCCGTTCGACGACATCAGGCGCGTCACCGCGCAGTTGCAGCGGGCCGAGCTGGACCAGCTTCAGGTGCTGAACTCGGTCTGGGTCCGGGCGCGGGTGCAGGTCCATGACCTGACCGATTTTCTGGCCCGCCCGCTGGCCCTGCTGAACGAGGCCGTGCGCCAGATCGAACCGCAGGCCGAGCCGGTCACCGACCTGCCGCCGATGCGCGATCTGACCGGGCTGGAACAGCTTTTGCGCAGGCTGCGCAATTCCGGGCTGAAACCGCGCCTGACGGGCGACGGGCTGCCGCAGCCCCGGCCCGCCGACCACGACAGGACCGCCGCCCAATGACCGCACGATTCCGCAGCTTCGTGATCTTCGCCGAGATGCGCACAGGCTCGAACCTGCTTGAGGCGACGTTGAACCGGGTCCGGAAGGTCACCTGCTTCGGCGAGGCGTTCAACCCCTACATGATGGGCTGGCCCGACAAGGAGGAATTGCAGGGCGTCACCCGCCAGCAGCGCGAGGACGATCCGCTGACGCTGCTGGCCAGATTGCGCGACCGGCCGGGCCATCTGTCGGGTTTCCGCTATTTCCACGATCACGATCCGCGGGTGTTCGACGCAATCATGGATGACCGCGCCTGCGCCAAGATCGTGCTGACGCGCAATCCCGTGGACAGCTATGTCTCGACCCGGCTGGCGCGAGAAACGAACCAGTGGAAGCTGAACCAGACCGAAACCCCGATCGCGGCTGCGACGACCTATGATCCGGCCGAATTTCGCGACACATTGTCCCGGATCGAGGAGTTCCAGCTGAAGGTGATGCACCGCTTGCAGGTCAGCGGGCAGACCGCCTTCTGGCTGGGATACGAGGATCTGCGCGATGCCGGGGTGATGACCGGGCTGCTGCACTGGCTGGGCCGCACCGATCTGGAGCGCGTCGAACCCGCCCGCGATCAGGTGCCGCAGAACCCGCGCGAGATGGCCGACAAGGTGCGCAATTTCCATGAGATGCAGGCCGATCTGGCGCGGCTGGACCCGTTCGGCCTGCGCAACATCCCCAGTTTCGAGCCGCGGCGCGGCCCTGCGGTGCCCGGTTTCCGGACCTGCGAGGCGGGGGCCGGCCTGCTGCACATGCCGATCCACGGCGGCCCGGTCGAGATGCTGGACGGCTGGATGCGCGGGCTGGGCGCGGTTGCGGGCGATTTCACCCAGAATTCGCTGCGCCGCTGGAAACGCGGCCATCCCGGTCACCGCAGCTTTGCCGTGCTGCGCCATCCGCTGCACCGGGCATGGGACGCGTTCCTGCATCTGCTGACCCACGCCCATCCCGACCTGCGCCGCCAGATGCGCGAGGTTCACCGCGTGCCCTTGCCCGAAGATGCCGCGCTGGCCGACCTTACCGAGGATCGCAGCGCCGCGCTGTTTGCAGATTTCCTGGACTTTCTGCGCCGCAACCTGAACGGGCAGACGACGTTGCCCACGCATCAGAACTGGGCCACCCAGTCCGAGGTGATCGCCGGGTTCGCCCGGTTCGCCCAGCCCGACCTGCTGGCGCGCGAGGGGCGGCTGGCCGAGGATCTGTCGTTCCTGTGCCGCCAGACCGGCGTGGACGAGATGCGGCAGGATCGGCTGGCCGCCGAAACCTGGCCGGATTTCCTGTCCGACCGCGCCCTGATCGCGGCCGCCAGATCGGCCTATCAGCGCGATTACGTGGCGTTCGGGTTCGACGACGTGCCCTGACGGCGCACCCGCGTCCTATGCCTTCAGCAGCGCCGCCAGCTCGGCCTGTTTTTCGGCCACAAGTTCCGCGTCGCCATCCGATTCCAGGTTCAGCCGCACGACCGGTTCGGTGTTCGATTTGCGCAGATTGAAGCGCCAGTTGCCGAAATCCAGCGACACGCCGTCCAGATCGTCGCGGCTTTCGGCCTGGGGTTCATAGCGTTCGATGACACGTTCGATGGCCGCGTCGGGGTCGTCGATGTGATAGTTCGTCTCGCCCGAGGACGGGTAAAGCCGCATCCGTTCCTCGACCAGCTGCGCCAGCGTCTTGCCGGTGCGCGACAGCAATTCGACCATCAGAAGCCACGGGATCATGCCGCTGTCGCAGTAATAGAAGTCGCGGAAATAATGATGCGCCGACATCTCGCCGCCATAGATCGCGCCGACATCGCGCATCTTGCGCTTGATGAAGGCGTGTCCGGTCTTGCTGACCACCGCCTCGCCGCCGGCCTCGCGGACCAGCGCGCGCGTGTTCAGGATGACGCGGGGATCGTGGACGATTTTCTCGCCCGGCGATTTTTCAAGGAAGGCGACGGCCAGCAGCCCCACGATATATTCGCCGGGGATGAAGCGGCCGTTTTCGTCGAAAAAGAAGCAGCGGTCGAAATCGCCGTCCCATGCCACGCCCAGATCGGCGTTTTCGGATTTGACCTTTTCCACCGTGGGCGGCTGGTTTTCGGGCAGCATCGGGTTGGGAATGCCGTTGGGGAAACTGGAATCGACCTGGTGGTGCATGCGCACGAAGGTCAGCGGCGCGCCGCGCCGGTCCAGTTCGGCCGCGATGGCGTCGAAGGTGGGGCCGGCGGTGCCGTTGCCGGCGTTCACCACGATCTTCATCGGCCGCAGCGCCGCGATATCCACGAAATCCGCCATTGCGCTGGCGTAATCGGCGCGGGCATGGCTGAAATCGGTGACCTCGCCCTTGCGCTCCACCGGCGCGAAATCGCCCGAGGTGGCCAGCTGGACGATCGGCGGCAATTCGGTCGCCGGGTCCAGCGGGGCCGCGCCGCGCCCGACGATCTTCATGCCGTTATAGTTGATCGGGTTGTGCGAGGCCGTCACCTCGATCCCGCCATCGGTGTCGTGGAACCCGGTGTGGAAATACACCTCTTCGGTGCCGGCCAGCCCCAGATCCAGCACGTCGGCGCCGGCATCGGTCAACCCCTCGACCAGGGCGCGGGCCAGTTCGGGCGACGATTCGCGGCTGTCGCGTCCGACCACGACCCGTCCGGCCTTGCGCGCCTGCGCAAAGGCGCGACCGATCCGATAGGCGACATCGGCATCCAGGTTCTTGCCCAGCTCGCCCCGGACGTCATAGGCCTTGAAACAGGTGATGTCCCGGTGGCCAAGGTTGTTCTTGTCTGTCATGGGGGCGAATCCTTGCTGCGCTGCGTCGGGGCAAGCGCTAGCACCTTGGCGGCGAAATTCAAGCCGCGCCAGTCCTGCACACCCCGAACCAGGGCGCGGCCTGCCGACGGATGGCTTGCGCCGGGGCGACGCATTCTGTCAACTGGGCTGGATCGGACGCCGGCCGGACGGAGAGATGCGATGACTGCCCAGACCCTGATCGCCGCCTATTTCGATGCGTTCAACGCAGGCCAGACCGACCGGATGCTGGACCTGCTGCATGACGATGTCGAACATCACGTGAACGAAGGCGGCATCCGCAGGGGCAAGGCCCAGTTCGCGCAGTTCAGCCGGCACATGGCCGATTGCTATCGCGAGACGCTGACCGACATGGTGATCCTTTCCGATGCCTCGGACCAGCGCGCGGCGGCCGAATATGTCGTGAACGGCAGCTATCTGAAGACGGATGCGGGTCTGCCCGAGGCACGCGGTCAGACCTATCGCCTGCCGGCCGGCTCGTTCTTTGCCCTCCGCGACGGCCGGATCGCCCGCATCACCACCTATTACAATCTCGCCGACTGGATTCGGCAGGTCGAAAAATGACCGTCACGACCCGCATCCTGACCGGCACCGCCCTGACCGCCGCCCTGCCCGAGGTGGCGCGGCTGCGGATGCAGGTCTTTCGCGACTGGCCCTATCTTTACGACGGCGACGCCGAGTATGAAGAGGAATATCTTCAGGCGTATCAGTCGCCCGGCGCGGTCATCGTCGTGGCCGAGGATTCGGGTCGGATCGTCGGCGCGTCCACCGGCGCACCCATGCAGGATCACGCCGCCGATTTCGCCGCCACCTTCGCGGGCCGGCCGGAACGGCTGTCGCAGATCTTCTACTGCGCCGAATCGGTGCTGTTGCCCGAATATCGCGGACACGGGATCGGGCATGTCTTTTTCGACGCGCGCGAGGCGCATGCGGTCGGGCTGGGGGCGCGGTTTTCGGCGTTTTGCAGCGTGATCCGCCCCGACGACCATCCCGCGCGGCCGCCCGATTATCGCACGCTGGACGGGTTCTGGCGCAAGCGCGGCTATGCCCCGGTCGAGGGTGCCGTTGCCCGCTTTGCCTGGAAGGATCTGGGTCATGACCATGAGACCGAGAAACAGCTGCAATTCTGGATGAAAGAGCTATGAGAATCGCCGCCGCCGCCTATCCGATCGACTGGTTCGACGATTTCGCCGCCTATGAGGCCAAGCTGACCCGGTGGGTGCAGGATGCCGGCGGGGCCGATCTGCTGGTCTTTCCCGAATACGGCGCGATGGAACTGGCCTCGCTTGGCGGCGCCGAGGTGGCGGGCGATCTGGAATCCTCGCTGCGCGAGGTCGCGCGCCACGCCGATGCGGTGTCCGATCTGCACACGCGGCTGGCCACGCGGCATGGCTGTCACATCCTTGCGGCCTCGGGGCCGGCCTTCGACGGCGAACGGCCGGTGAACCGCGCCGTGCTGTTCGGGCCAAGCGGCATGATCGGCCATCAGGACAAGCAGATCATGACCCGGTTCGAGCGTGATCCGTGGCGGGTCGTCGGCGGGGACGGTCTGCGGGTGTTTCAGACGGAACTGGGCCGGATCGCGATCCTGATCTGCTATGACAGCGAATTTCCCCTGCTGGCCCGCGTCCTGGCTGAGGCAGGGGTGCAGATCCTGCTGGTGCCAAGCTGCACCGACACGGTTGCGGGGTTTCACCGCGTCCGCATCGGCGCGATGGCGCGCGCGCTGGAAGGCCAGTGCGTCGTGGTGCACGCCCCCACGGTCGGGCCGGTGGGCTGGAACCCGGCCATCGACGAAAACCGGGGCCGGGCGGCGATCTATGGTCCCCCCGACGGGTTCTGGCCGGAAACCGGCATCATCGCCGAGGGCGCGATGGACAGCCCCGGTTGGGTTCTTGCCGACATCGACATCACGCGCGTCGAACAAAGCCGCCGCGACGGGGCGGTTCTGCCGTTTCGGCACTGGCCCGAAAGCGCCGGGCGCAGGCTGGTCTGACCGGGCATTCCCGCCGCGCCGGCAAAGTTTTGCGGCCTCGCCTGTCGATCCGTCTTTAACTGCACGTGCCGCCTGCCCTAGTTTGTGGCCATGCTGTATGTGACCGACGATATCACCATCGAGGAATGGGAACTGTCCGAACAGTTCACCCGGTCGCAGGGACCGGGCGGGCAGAACGTGAACAAGGTGGAAACCGCGGTCGAACTGCGCTTCGAGGCGGCGCGGTCGCCCAACCTGCCCGAGCCGGTCAAGCGTCGCCTGCAACGTCTGGCGGGACGGCGCTGGACCGCTGACGGTGCGGTGCTGATCCTGGCGCAGGAAACCCGCAGCCAGTCCCGCAACCGCGAGATCGCGCGCGCCCGACTGGCCGATCTGATCCGCCGCGCCTCGGTCGCGCCCAAGCGCCGCATCGCCACGCGCCCCACGCTTGGCAGCCAGCGGCGGCGGCTGAAGGCCAAGACCGTGCGCGGGCAGGTCAAGGCGCTGCGGGGCAGGGTAGAGAGCGACGAATGAACCCCTTGCGCAGCGCGTTGCGGATGATCCTTGGCAAACGCCCCCCGGCGATGCAGGTCGGCGCGGTGTGCCGCGACCCGCGCACGGCCGAGATCCTGCTGATCACCAGCCGCGGCACCGGCCGCTGGATCATCCCCAAGGGCTGGCCGATGGCGGGCCGGACGCTGGCGCAGGCCGCCGCGCAGGAAGCCTGGGAAGAGGCCGGGGTCGAGGGGCGGATGCACGAGGCGGAAATCGGCCGCTATGAATACGAAAAGGAACAGGACAGCGGCTTTTCGGTCAGCGTCGAGGTGCGCGTGTTCCTGCTGGAGGTGGACCGTCTGCGGCACGCCTTTCCCGAAAGCGGCGAGCGCCGCCGCCGATGGTTCGCCCCGGTGGACGCCGCGCGGCTGGTCGCCGAACCGGGGCTGAAGCGGATCCTGCACGATCTGGGCCGCGCCGCACCGCCGCCCGCCCGCTCGGGCACCGAGGACGGCAACCGTGCCTGACGGCCTGCGACACATCGGGCAGGGGCCGGGGTGATGCGACGCGGGCGCGGTTTTCACACGCTGGCCAAGGACCTGGACCGCGTCACCCATGCCGAAGAGGCGCAGCGCCACGCCTTCGTGCCGGTGCTGCGTCTGGGGCTGGCGGTGCTGATGCTGGTGGCCGGGCTGGTCGCGGCGATGGGGCTGGGATTGCAGCAGCCCAATCTTGCCGCCCTGATCGCGGCTCTGGTCGTGGCCGGATGGCTGGGACTGGCGATCGGGTCGAACGATGTCGCCAACTCGCTTGGGCCGGCCTACGGCGCGGGCGCCATCGGGCTGATGCCGGGGCTGATGCTGATCGCGCTGGCCGAGATCGCCGGCGCCAGCCTGGCCGGCGGCGCGGTGACGCAGCGGCTGGCGGTCGGCATCGTCGATCCGGCGCAGCTTGCGCCGGGGCCGCTGGCGCAGGTGGTGATGCTGTCGGCGCTGGTCGGGGCGGCGGCGTGGATCACCGCCGCGACCGCCGCGGGCCTGCCGGTCAGCACCTCGCATTCCATCGTCGGCGGCATCGCCGGGGCGGGGATCGCGGCATTCGGCGCATCCTCGGTCGGGTGGGGGGCGCTGGCGGCCATCGCGACCACATGGATGCTGACACCGCTGCTGGCCGGGGCGCTGGCCGGGGCGCTGGTCGTCGTGCTGCGCCGGAACGTGCTCGAGGCGCCGGATCGCGGGCGTGCCGCGCTGCGCTGGCTGCCGCCGATGGTCGGGGCGATGTGCGGGCTGTTTGCGGCCTATGCGATGCTTCTGGCGCGGCCCGTGACCGGCACCGCGCTGGCCTTGCCTGCGGGCGCGGTCGCGGCGCTGATCGGCGGGGCCTTGATGCGCCGCAATCTGGTCCGGGAACTGGCGGGCGGCGCGGACAGGGGCGGCAGCAAGCGGCTGTTTCGCCCGCCGCTGCTGGTCGCGGCCGCGATGATGGGCTTTGCCCATGGCGCCAATGACGTGGGCAACGTCGCCGGTCCGCTTTCGGTGGTTCTGGGCGGCGGATCGGCTGCCGCCATCGCCGCGCTGCCGACCGCCTCGTGGTCCACCGCCTCGCTTCCCGTCGCGGCGCTGCTGCTGGCCGCGCTGGCCATCGCGCTTGGCACGCTGATGTTCGGGCGCAGGCTGGTGGTGATGGTCGGCAGCGGCATCACCCGGCTGAACGCGGCGCGCGCCTTTTGCGTCTCGCTGGCCACGGCGGTGACGGTGCTGACGGCCTCGGCCTTCGGTTTGCCGGTGTCGACGACCCATGTGGCGGTGGGCGGCGTGTTCGGCGTGGGATTTGCACGCGAATGGCTGGATCGGCGCGCCGCAAGGAACCGCCTGCCCGTTCCGGCCGAGGAAAACCGCCGCCGGTTGCTGATCCGCCGCAGCCACGTGGCGACGATCACCGTCGCCTGGATCGTCACCGTGCCGGTGACGGCGTTGCTGGGCGGGCTGGGCTGTCGGCTGATCCTGTGGGCCGCCGCGCCCTGATCAGACCAGCACCGGGATCGCCTGTTGCTCGGTCGCCTCGAAGATCCGGCGATAGCGGGCGATCTCGTCCGCGGGGCCGGTGGCCTTGGCGGGGTTGTCCGACAGCTTGACCGTGGGCCGCCCGTTCGCGGCCACCGCCTTGCAGACCAGGCTGAACGGCGCCAGCCCGTCGCCCGCGACCAGACCGCGAAAATCGTTGGTCAGCAGCGTGCCCCAGCCAAAGCTGACCTTGACGCGGTCGTGGAACCGGTGATGCAGATCGACGATCTTCTCGACGTCCAGCCCGTCCGAGAAGATGATCAGCTTGCGGCGCGGGTCCTCGCCCCGTTCGCGCCACCAGCGGATCGCGGCCTCGGCCCCCTCGACCGGGTCGCCGCTGTCGATGCGGATACCGGTCCAGCCCGCCAGCCAGTCGGGGGCGTGTTCCAGAAAACCCGCGGTGCCATAGGTGTCGGGCAGGATGACGCGCAGATTGCCCTCGTGCTCCTCGTGCCAGTCGGCCAGCACGTCATAGGGGGCGCGGCGCAGTTCTTCGTCGGTGTCGGCAAGCGCGGCATAGACCATGGGCAGTTCATGGGCGTTGGTGCCGATGGCCTCGATGTCGCGGCGCATCGCGATCAGGCAGTTCGAGGTGCCGGTAAAGCGTTCGCCCAGCCCTTCCATCATCGCCTGCACGCACCAGTCCTGCCACAGAAAGCTGTGCCGCCGCCGGGTGCCGAAATCCGCGATGCGCAGGTTGTCGAGCTGGCGCAGCGCCTGCACCTTTTCCCACAGACGGGTCATCGCGCGCGCATACAGCACCTGCAATTCGAACCGTCCCATGTCCTTCAGCACCGCGCGCGAGCGCAACTCCATCAGGATCGCCAGCGCGGGGATTTCCCACAGCATCACCTCGGGCCATTTGCCCTCGAAGATCAGCTCGTACTGGCCGTCGCGCTTTTCCAGCTGATAGGGCGGCAGCCGCAGCCCTTCCAGAAACTCCATGAAATCCGACCGGAACATCTGCCGGCGCCCGTAAAACGTGTTGCCGCGCAGCCAGGTGCTTTCCCCCCGGCTCAGCCGCAGGCCGCGCACATGGTCAAGCTGTTCGCGCAACTCGCCCTCATCGACCAGCTCGGCCAGGCGGATGGATCTGGTGCGGTTGATCAGGCTGAAGGTGACGGTGGTGTCGGGACGGTTGCGGAACACCGACTGGCACATCAGCAGCTTGTAGAAATCGGTGTCGATCAGCGACCGCACGATCGGGTCGATCTTCCATTTGTGGTTATAGACGCGCGTGGCGATATCGACCATCGGCGGCCCCCCTTGTTGTCAACGCATTGGTGCCCCGAAAGACTTTGCCTGCGCAAGGCCGCGCAGAACCCCTAGCGCAGGACCACCCCGGCCTCGCGCATCCGCTGTCGCGCCGCGTCCCGGCTGCGGTCCAGGTCGATGGCGCGGGTCGCGTCCTCGATCACGGTGGCGGAAAAGCCCAGCTTGAGGGCGTCCACCGCGCTCCAGGCGACGCAGAAATCATGGGCCAGCCCGACCAGTGTCAGATCCGTCAGGTCGCGTTCGCGCAGATAGCCGGCCATGCCGGTCGCCGTCTCGTGGTCGTTTTCGAAGAAGGCGGAATAGCTGTCGATCTGCGGGCGGAACCCCTTGCGGACGATCAGATCGGCCTGGTCCAGATCCAGTTCGGGGTGAAACGCGGCGCCATCGGTGCCGATCACGCAATGGCGCGGCCACAGCACCTGCGGGCCATAGGGCATCCGGGTCACGCTGAACGGCTCGGCCCCCGCATGGTTGTCGGCAAAGCTGGCATGGGTGGCGGGGTGCCAGTCCTGCGTCAGCACCACGGCATCGAAATCCGCCATCAGGGCGTTGATCTGGCCCACGATCTGGTCCCCGCCCGACACCGCCAGCGCGCCGCCGGGGCAGAAATCGTTCTGCATGTCGATCACGATCAGCGCCTTGCCCATGCCCTGTTTCCCCTGTCTTCACCGCCTTGCTGACCAGAAACCGCGATTGCCGCCCGCTTTGCAAGCCCTGCGGCCGGGTTTTCGCCGTGCAACGGCCTTGCGCCGGCCGGTGCGGCTGGATTATGCCGCGCTTATGCCGATCGTCGCTGCGCTTTACCATTTCACCCGGTTTTCGGACCCCGCCGCCCTGCGCGATCCGCTGGCGCGTCTGGCCTGCGCGCAGGGGGTGCGCGGCACGCTGCTGCTGGCGCCCGAGGGGGTCAACGGCACGATTGCGGGCACCCGGGCGGGGGTCGATGCGGTGCTGGCGCATATTCGCGGGCTGCCCGGATGCGGCGGGCTGGACTGGAAGGAAAGCACCGCCGCCGAAATGCCCTTCGGCCGGCTCTGTTGCACAAATCGGCTGCTGATCGGACTTCCCCTTTCCCCGGACAGATTTATCCTGCGACCTCTGTGATGGGCGTGCCGAGCGCGGTGAAGCCGTTGAGCACGGCGACGCGCACCTGGAACTCCGCGACCTGACGGTCGAACTCGCGTGCGGATAGGCGCTGACCCAGCAGCTTGACGCAGTGCATCTTGGTTTCTGCGCGGCTTCGGCGGTGATAGCCGCTCCATCGTCGCCAGATTGTCCGCCCGACGCGCTTCGATGTGCGCAGGATCTCGTTGCGGGCGACAGCCCCGGCTGTGTCGGGCTTCCAGGGCTTGGCGTTCTTGCGAGGCGGGATGATCGCCGCGGCACCGCGCGCGGCGATGGCGTCGTGGCACTTGCGGGTGTCGAAAGCACCATCTGCCGTGACGCTGGCGATCTCCTGGTCGGGTGGTATCTGGTCCAGAAGTTCGGGCAGCATGGGCGCGTCACCGACGTCGCTGGTGGTGAACTCGGCCGCCCGGATTTCCAGTGATTTCTCGTCGATCCCGATGTGGATCTTGCGCCAGACCCTGCGCTTCGTGCCGCCATGTTTGCGGGCGTTCCACTCGCCTTCACCCTCGACCTTGATCCCGGTGCTGTCGACCAGCAGGTGCAGCGGACCGGCCGATCCGCGGTAGGGGATGTTGACCTTCAGGGTCTTCTGGCGCCGCGACAGCGTGCTGAAGTCGGGCACCGCCCAGTCCAGGCCGATCAACCGCAGCAGGCTCTCGACGAAGCCCGTCGTCTGCCTGAGCGCCATCCCGAACAGCACTTTCATCGTGAGGCAGGTCTGGATGGCTGCGTCGCTGTAGTCCGCTTGTCGCCCGCGCTTGCCAGTCGGCGCGGCCTTCCACGTCATGGCGGGGTCGAACCAGATCGTCAGAGAGCCGCGGCGCTTGAGCGCTTGGTTATAGGCGGGCCAGTTCCTGGTCTTGTAGATCGGGGGTGTCGGTCTGCTCATGCAGTCAAGCTACCACGCTGGATTCACGAGATGAATCCCTCACGCGATTTGTGCAACAGAGCCCCTTCGGCCGCCTGAAGGTGCGGCTGAAGCGCGAGATCGTGACGATGGGCCAGCCCGATGTCGATCCGGCCGCCGCGGTCGGACATTACGTCGATCCGGCCGACTGGAACGCGCTGATCGGCGCGCCCGATGTCGCCGTGATCGACACGCGCAACGATTACGAGGTCGAGATCGGCACGTTCCGCGGCGCCGTCGATCCCGGCACCGCCAGCTTTCGCGACTTTCCCGCATGGTGGCAGCGCAACGCCCACCGCTTTGCGGGCAAACGCATCGCCATGTTCTGCACCGGCGGCATACGCTGCGAGAAATCGACCAATTACCTGCTGTCGCAGGGCGTGCGCGACGTGTTCCACCTGAAGGGCGGGATCCTGAAATATCTTGAGGATGTGCCCGCCGACGACAGCCTGTGGCAGGGCGAATGTTTCGTCTTCGATCAGCGCGTCAGCCTGACCCACGGGCTGCAACAGGGGCGGCACGGGCTGTGTCACGCCTGCCGCCGCCCGCTGGCGCCCGAGGATCGCGACCGGCCCGAATACGAGGAAGGCGCAAGCTGCCATCGCTGCGCGGGCGAATACAGCGACGCCGACCGCGCCCGGTTCCGCGAACGCCAGCGCCAGTTCGATCTGGCGGCCGCGCGCGCGGATCGGGACGGCGCGACCTAGGACGCCTCGGCCCGGTTCGAGCGGACCGAGGACCACAGCGACAGCCCGATCAGGCCGGCCCCGCCCAGCCCGGTCACGACCTCGGGGATGTGGAACAGCGATTGGGCGTACATGATCACCGACAGCGCGATGATCGCATAGAAGGCACCGTGTTCAAGATAGCGATACTGGGTCAGCGTGCCCTTTTCGACCAGCATGATGGTCATCGAACGCACATACATCGCCCCGATTCCCAGCCCGATGGCGATGACGAACAGGTTCTGGCTGAGGGCGAAGGCCCCGATCACGCCGTCAAAGCTGAAGGACGCGTCCAGAACCTCAAGATACAGGAACGCGCCCACGCCGCCCGCCGCCGCCGTCTTGCGCGCGCCCTGCGCATGGTCCAGGAACCCGCCCAGAACCTCGACCAGCAGAAATGTCAGCAGGCCCCAGATCGCGGCCGAAAAGAACACCTGCTGCGCGGCCGCATCGGGTTGCAGCCGCGCGAATCCCAGCACGGCCAGCAGCGCGATGGCGACCTCGATCCCGCGGATGGTGGCATAGCGCGCCATCTTGTCCTCGATCCAGCGGACCCAGTGCACGTCTTTCTCGTGGTCGAAGAAAAAGCTGAGACCGACCATCATCAGGAACGTCCCGCCGAAGGCCGCGATGGGCAGATGCGCGTCGTGCATGATGCGGGCGTATTCGGCAGGCCGGGCCGCCGCCAGCACCAGCGCCTGCCAGGGGCCGATCCCGGCCGCGATCACCACGATCAGCAGCGGAAACACGACCCGCATCCCGAACACCGCGATCAGGATGCCCCAGGTCAGAAAACGCCGCTGCCATTCCGGGCGCATCGACTTCAGCTTGTTGGCGTTGACGATGGCGTTGTCGAAGGACAGCGAGATTTCCAGCACCGCCAGCACCGCGCAGATGAAGAAGACCGTCAGCGTGCCGCCGACCGTGCCCGTCGTCTGCCAGCCCAGTGCCGCCCCCAGCGCCAGCCCAACTGCGGTGACGATGAACGCCCACCGGAAATAGCCCAGGATCGGGGCGGTTCCCGTTCCGGCGCGCCGGGCATCGCCCGAAGATGAAGTGCTGTCCTGCATGAATACATGTCTCGGCGGCGTGGGAACGTCGCGACGCCGACATCACGCATGCGCCGCCGCATCCGCCAGAGGGGCCCGGTCGCCGAACCGATCCGCCCGGATCGGGGCGGTCCGCGCGGATATAGCATCGCCGGGCGCGCGCGGAAAGCCCGGACCGCGCCGGTCAGTCGGTGATCAGGCGCAGGCCCAGGAAGATCGCCGCCGACAGGGTCGCGGCGGCGGGCACGGTGACGATCCACGCCGCGGCGATGGTCAGCACATGCGACCGGCGCACCAGCTTGCGCCGGCTGCGTTCCTCGGGGGCGATGCGGGGGCGGTCGGGGTCCTCGATCTGGGCCTTGCGCAGCCGTCGCGCCGTGTCCCATTCGCGAAAGAACCCGACGCCGAAGATCGCGCCGACCGCGATATGGGTGGAACTGACCGGCAGGCCCAGCCAGCTTGCCACGATCACGGTGATCGCCGCCGACAGCGCCACGCAATAGGCCCGCATCGGGTTCAGCTTGGTGATCTGGCTGCCGACCATGCGGATCAGCTTGGGCCCGAACAGGAACAGCCCGAACGAGATGCCGAAGGCGCCGATCAGCATCACCCAGATCGGAATGTCGATCTGGTCCGCGACATCGCCGCCCTGCGCCGCCTGCACGATGGCGGCCAGCGGGCCGACGGCGTTGGCCACGTCGTTGGCCCCATGCGCAAAGCTGAGCAGCGCGGCCGACACGACCAGCGGGATGCCGAACAGCACCTTCAGCGACTTGTTGCGGTTTTCCAGCCCGCGCGACTGCCGCCGGATCACCGGGATCATCACCAGCCAGACCGCGACGCCCAGCGCCGCCCCCAGCATCAGCGACATTCCCAGCGTGATGTCGAAAAGATGCTTCAGCCCCTTCAGCGCCAGATAGGCGGCAAAGGTGCCGGCCATAATCCCCACCAGCACCGGCACCCAGCGCCGCGCCGCCCGGATCTTGTCGGGCTGATAGATGATGCGCGCCTTGATGAACCACAGAAATCCTGCCGCGACCAGCCCGCCCAGCGCCGGCGACACGACCCAGCTGGCCGCGATCGAGCCCATCATCGACCAGTCCACCGACGCGAACCCGGCCGCGGCGATGCCCGCGCCCATCACCCCGCCGACCACCGAATGGGTGGTCGAGACGGGCGCGCCGATCCAGGTCGCCAGGTTGACCCACAGCGCCGATGACAGCAGCGCCGCCATCATCGCCCACAGGAAGATGTCGGGCGCGCCGATGCTTTCGGGCGCGATGATGCCCTTCGAGATGGTTGTGACCACGTCGCCGCCGGCGATCAGCGCCCCGGCGCTTTCGAAGATCGCGGCGATGACGATGGCGCCGCCCATCGTCAGCGCGTTGGCGCCCACCGCCGGACCCATGTTGTTGGCGACGTCGTTGGCGCCGATATTCAGCGCCATATAGGCGCCGAAGGCGGCGGCGATGGCCACGACCGGACCATTGCTGCTTTTGTCCAGAAACAACGTGGCGGCCAGCGCCGCCAGCAGGATGAAGATGAACGAAATCCCCGGCCCGACCAGCGGGCGACCGATATAGGCCGTTGCGACTTCCAGCGCCGAAAACCGGCTGAGATCGCGATCGAGTGTTTCCAGATGGCGCGCTTCCAGATCTCTGTCGGCCATGATCCCCCCGGGGTATCCCAGCGCGTTGACTAGGCGTGTTTCCCGCGTGGATCAAGCGCCCCGCGGATCGCGGCGCGGGTTTTTGCGCCGGTATGGCTCGCCCGACGCTGCGTCGGGTCCGCGCGTCGGCCGCCGCGCCCGCCGGCAGGGGGTGTCGTGCGGGGCGGGGCGTGATCGCGCGCCATCCCGTCTTTACGATTGTAACATGCGGGCGTTGTGGGCCATCCTTGCCCCACAAGGTGCCAAAGCACCGCACGCGCGCGCGACGCGACAGTCTGGGGGTTGGGAATGAACGATCAACATCATGGCGAGGCGGCGCCGTCCCGTGCGCTGACCGAGGGCGGCACGGGCCTGTCCCGGATCGGCGATTACTACAGCGCGACGCAGCTGCGCGCCGACCGGTGGAGTTCGCTGCGCGACATCGCCGAAGAGCTGAGGCTGCACGGCGCGGAGGGGCGGCGCGGCCGCAAGCGGCTGACCGAGGCAGAAGAGCTGATCGACGCGCTGGCCCCCATCGAATCCTACTGGGCATTTCCGGGTGCCAGCGCGTTCGCCTATATGCGCCGGCTGCTGGAGCAGCGGAAGATCCACGATTTCTCGCAGGCGGTGCGGCGGGCGGCGCGCGCCCTGATCTCGGGCGCGTATCGCCGCCGCACGATCCAGCTGACGGTCGAGGACACCGAGAACGAGGATTTTCAGGACGAGATCGCCCTGTCGCCCGATGCGCGGGCGTTGGGCCGGCCCTATTTCGAGGTGCTGATCGTCGACGATCTGAACGATCATCAGGAACGCTGGCTGCGCCAGAGCCTGCAACAGGTCCGCCGCCCCGAAGACGCCTTCGTCTATGAGGCGGTGATCGTGCCCAGCCTGGAAGACGCGCTGATCGGGATCCTGTTCAATCATAACGTGCAGGCGGTGGTGGTCCGGCCGGGGCTGACGCTGAAATCGCTGAACGATGTCGAGATCCTGAACAAGTATCTGCGGCGCGCCAGCGAGGACGAGGATGTGGACGGGCTGCATCCAGACGAATACGGCCCCGAAACCTGCCGCCTCGTCCACAAGATCCGCCCCGAACTGGACACCTATCTGGTCACCGACCGGTCGGCCGAGACGATTGCGGCGATGGATCTGGGCGGGTGCCGGCGCGTCTTCTATAACCAGGAAGACTTTCTGGAACTGCACCTGAACATCCTGCGCGGCGTCAACAGCCGCTTCAAGTCGCCGTTCTTCACCGCGCTGAAGGAATATTCCAAGCAGCCCACCGGCGTGTTCCACGCCATGCCGATCAGCCGCGGCAAGTCGATTTCGCGCAGCCACTGGATTCAGGACATGGGCGCGTTCTATGGCCCCAACATCTTCCTGGCCGAAACCTCGGCCACGTCGGGCGGGCTGGACAGCCTGCTGGAACCGCGCGGCCCGATCAAGAAGGCGCAGGAATACGCGGCGCGGGCCTTTGGCTCCAAGCAGACCTTCTTTGCCACCAACGGCACCTCGACCTGCAACAAGATCGTGGTACAGGCGCTGATCCGGCCCGGCGACATCGTGCTGGTGGATCGCGACTGCCACAAATCGCATCATTACGGCATGGTGCTGGCGGGGGCGAATGTCGTCTACATGGACAGCTATCCGCTGCATCAGCATTCGATGTATGGCGCGGTCCCCATGCGCGAGATCAAGCACAAGCTGCTGGAACTGAAGGCCGACGACAAGCTGGACCGGGTCCGCATGGTCCTGCTGACCAACTGCACCTTCGACGGGCTGATCTATAACGTCGAACGGGTGATGGAGGAATGTCTGGCCATCAAGAAGGACCTGGTGTTCCTGTGGGACGAGGCGTGGTTCGCCTTTGCCCGCTTCAACCCCGCCTTCCGCCAGCGCACCGCCATGGCCAACGCCGCCAATCTGCGCCAGACCCTGCGCACCCCCGAACGCAAGCGCGAATGGGAGGCGCAGCAGGAGAGGCTGAAGGACGCCGACGATGAGACGCTGCTGAACACGCGGCTGATCGCGCCGCCCGACGCGCGGGTGCGGGTCTATGCCACGCAGTCCACCCACAAGACGCTGACCTCGCTGCGGCAGGGGTCGATGATCCATGTCTATGACCAGGATTTCAAGGGCGAGACGGAACAGGCCTTCCACGAAGCCTACATGACCCACACCTCGACCTCGCCCAATTACCAGATCATCGCCTCGCTGGATGTCGGGCGGCGTCAGGTCGAGCTTGAGGGTTACGAGTTTGTCCAGCGCCAGATCGAAAGCGCGATGTCGCTGCGCCGCGCCATCGGCACGCATCCGCTGCTGTGCAAGTATTTCAAGGTGTTGACGCTGGCGGACATGATCCCGGCCGAATACCGCGAAAGCGGGGTCGAATCCTATTACGACAGCAAGCGCGGCTGGCAGGACAGCTGGGACAACTGGGCCACCGACGAATTCGTGCTGGACCCGACCAAGGTGACGCTGGCGGTCGGCGGCACGGGCTGGGACGGCGACACGTTCAAGACCCAGATCCTGATGGACAAGCACGGCATCCAGATCAACAAGACCTCGCGCAACTCTGTGTTATTCATGACCAATATCGGCACCACCCGGTCCTCGATCGCGTATCTGATCGAGGTGCTGGTCAGCATCGCCCGCGATCTGGACGATCTGCTGGACGACGCCTCGAAGATGGAGCGCCGGTCGTTTGATGCGCGGGTGAAAAGCCTGGTCGAACAGGTGCCGCCGCTGCCCGATTTCAGCCGCTTTCATCCCGCCTTCCGCGGCGGCCAGACGCCCGAAGGCGATATCCGCAGCGCGTTCTTTCTGGCCTATGACGAAGATAACTGCGACTATCTGGATCTGGATCAGGCCCTGCGCGAAAAGCTGGACAGCGGCGAGGAGCTGGTGTCGGCCTCGTTCATCATCCCCTATCCGCCGGGCTTTCCCATCCTGGTGCCGGGGCAGGTCATCAGCCGCGAGATCCTGACCTTCATGCGCGCGCTGGATGTCAGCGAGATCCACGGATACCGCCCCGATCTGGGCCTGCGCGTCTTCACGTCCGAGGCGCTTGCGCGGGTCGAGAACGCGAAATCCTGACCCCGCCTGGCGCGCCGCCGCCTAGAAGGTCGGCGGCGTGCAGGCGCTGACGATCACGCAGCGCACCGTGCCGGGATTGCGGAACCGGTGCGGGCGGCGGCTGTCGAAGATATAGGCGTCGCCGGGTTCCAGCACCGCCACCTCGTCGCCCACCGTGATCTCGATCCGTCCCTCGATCACGATCCCGGCCTCTTCGGCGTCGTGGCTGTAGAACGTCTCGCCGGTGTCGGCGCCGGGATCATAGGTTTCGTGCAGCATCATCAGGCTGTTGCGGTCGGCGCGGCCGATGCGCAACAGCGACAGCTTCGCCGCCGTCGCCTGCGGGCCGTGCACCGTGGTCGAGCGGATTTCCGGCAGATCGGCATGCGCCCAGAAGGTGCGCGGCTCTTCCTCGGTTTCCATGAAGAAATCGACCATGCTGGTCGTCAGCCCGTCCAGGATCTTCTTGAGATTGGCGACCGACGGGCTGATCTTGTTCTGTTCGATCATCGAGATCAGCCCGTTCGTCACCCCCGCCCGCGAGGCCAACTGGCGTTGCGACAGCCGCCGGTCCTGCCGCAGCAGGCGCAGCCGCGTGCCGATGTCGAAATCCATATCGCTCATGTTCCTGCCTCGTCCGGCCGTCTGATCGTTCTGTCGTCGCTGCGGTGCAGAAACGACGCACCTGATCGCGCGGTTCGGTGAAACATCTTGCCCCGCTGATCGGCGTGATTAATATATTGAGCAGAATTTCAGGAGTCATGCCATGACCAATGCAGAACTTTCCGAACGCCGTTCGGCCGCCGTCGCGCGCGGCGTCGGTGTCGCCACCCCGCTTTTCGCGCAGAAGGCGAAGAATGCCGAGCTGTGGGACAGCGAGGGCCGGCGCTTTATCGACTTTGCCGGCGGGATCGCGGTCGTGAATACCGGCCACAGCCATCCGCGCGTGGTCGAGGCGGTGAAGAACCAGATCGACCATTTCAGCCATACCTGCCATCAGGTCGCGCCCTATGAAAACTATGTCGAACTGGCCGAGAAGCTGAACGCGGCGGCGCCGGGCGATTTCCCGAAAAAGACGATGTTCGCCACCACCGGGGCCGAGGCGGTCGAGAACGCGGTCAAGATCGCGCGCGCATTCACCGGGCGTCAGGCGGTGATCGCGTTCTCCGGCGGGTTCCACGGACGCACCTTCATGGGCATGTCGCTGACCGGCAAGGTCCAGCCCTACAAGGCGGGCTTCGGCGCGATGCCGGGCGATGTCTGGCACGTGCCGTTCCCGATGGCGCCCCACGGCATCACCGCCGAGGATTCGCTGGCCGCGATCGACGGGCTGTTCAAGGCCGATGTCGATCCCGCCCGCGTCGCCGCGATCATCATCGAACCGGTGCAGGGCGAAGGCGGCTTCTATCCGGCGCCGCCCGAACTGATGCGCGAGCTGCGTGCGCTGTGCGACAAGCACGGCATCCTGCTGATCGCGGACGAGGTCCAGACCGGGTTCGCCCGCACCGGCAAGCTGTTTGCGATGGAACATCACGACGTCGCCGCCGATCTGACGACGATGGCGAAAAGCCTTGCCGGCGGTTATCCGCTGTCGGGCGTGGTCGGCCGTGCCGAGGTGATGGACGCGCCGCAGCCGGGCGGGCTGGGCGGCACCTATGGCGGCAGCCCGCTCGGCATCGCCGCCGCGCTGGCGGTGCTGGAGGTGATCCGCGACGAGGATCTGTGCGCGCGGGCCGAAAAGCTGGGCGATACGCTGAAATCGCGCCTGTCGTCGATGCAGAACGAGGTGCCCGAACTGGCCGATATTCGCGGCCCCGGCTTCATGGTCGCGGCCGAGTTCATCGACGCCGAGGGCACGCCGCTGCCGCAGATGGCCACCGCCGTCCGCGACGAGGCGATGGAACGCGGGCTGATCCTGCTGACCTGCGGCGTCTATGGCAACGTCATCCGCTTCCTGTCGCCGATCACCATCGAGGACGAGGTGTTCGCCGAGGCGCTGGACATTCTGGGCGACTCGCTGCGCGCCGCCAAGGCCGCGCAGGACGCCCGCGCCGACGCCGCCTGATCGCAGGCCAACGCCCCGCCGGCCCGTCCGGCACGCAAACCCGTCCCGCCGCGCCGGTCGCGGCGGGCGTTGCGTTCCCAAAGGGGCAGATCGCGCGCGGGAACGCAGCGTCACGGGAACAATCGCGCAACGCGGGGGTTGCGCACGATGCCCTTCACCCGCCGACCCCGTGCCGGGGCGCTTGAGACCGTGCGCCCCGCGCCTTAAGCGTCACCGCAAGATTCGCATGATCCGGTCCCGATGGCCGGACATTGCCCGATGAAACTGGAGTAGAACGAAATGACACCCTTCGCGATTGCCGGCATCCAGATGCATGTCGCCGCGCTGCACTCGAACGTCGAGGCGATGCTGCATCGCGTCGATATCCTGATGGCGCGCTTTCCCTGGACCCAGATGGCGCTGTTCAGCGAACTGGCGCCCTATGGCCCGCTGCACCGCTTTGCCCAGCCCTTCCCGAACGAGGCGCTGGAACAGTTCCAGCAAAAGGCCCGCCAGCACAAGCTGTGGCTGATTCCCGGTTCCATGTTTCGAAAGCTGGAAGACGGGCGGCTGATGAACAGCTCGGTCGTGATCAACCCCGAGGGCGAGATCGTCAAGACCTATGACAAGATGTTCCCGTTCCGCCCCTATGAGGAAGGGATTTCGGCCGGCACCGATTTCTGCGTCTTCGACGTGCCGCAGGTGGGCCGGTTCGGCCTGTCGATCTGTTACGACATCTGGTTTCCGGAAACCACGCGCCAGCTGACCAGCCAGGGCGTCGAGGTGCTGTTGCACCCGGTCCTGACCGGCACCACCGACCGCGACGCCGAACTGGCCATCGCGCGGGCCACGGCGGCGCAGTTCCAGTGCTATGTCTTCGACGTGAACGGGCTGGGGGCGGGTGGCGTCGGCCGGTCGCTGGTGGTCGATCCCTCGTCGCTGGTGCTGCACCAGTCTGCGGGCCAGGAAGACATCTTCCCGATCGAGGTCGATCTGGAACTGGTCCGCCGGCAGCGCGAGACCGGCATGAAGGGTCTGGGCCAGGTGCTGAAAAGCTTTCGCGACCGCGACGCCGATTTTTCGGTCTATGACCGGACCAGCAATGTCGATGCCTATCTGAAGACGCTTGGGCCGCTGGAAACGCCGCGGCAGGGATCGCCTGCCGGGTTGACCGCGACCGATCCGCGCACCGCGCTGGAAACCGCCGAATCCTCGCGGGTCGAGACCTATGGCGCGGCGGTCTATCGCGACAATCTGGCGCCCTTCCCGCTGGCGCGCGGCGACGGCGAATAGGGGCCGCGTCACACCGTTTCCGGCGCGCCCCACGGCGGGCCGGGGGCAAATCCCCTTGCGTCACGGGACGATGCGCGCAAGGCTGATCGTCGAGAAGATCGAGGTATCCCGGCGGTGGCGGCATTTCCCGCCCCGCCGGGATGCGACCGAAAAACCGACAGTATCAGTCAGGGAGAGGACGGAAATGCCCAAGAAGACACTGAGAAACATCTCCGAGATACGGCGCTATTTCCACACCAACGAAGACCCGATCTATTTTGTCTCGGCGACGAACTTCAATCTGCTGGGCATCGACGAATGGGTGAAGAACTTCAAGTATATCTGCTATATGGATTGCTTCGACGGACGGCACCCCAACGTCTTCGTCCCCTCGGAAATCCCGCATGAGGAATTCCAGTCCATCGAGGACATCAACAACTATCTTCTTCAGCACAAGGAAGTCATCGACTTCGTGAAACGCCGCGGCGGCAAGCCGAAATTCGTGTTCCTGATGTTCGACGAAAAGACCGAGATGCTGGTCAAGGAACTGGGCGGCGAGGTCTGGTTCCCCAAGGCCAAGCTGCGCGAACGCTGCGACAACAAGATCGAGACGGTGCGGATCGGCAACAAGGCCGGCGTGCCCTCGGTGCCCAACACCCTGTCCGAAGTGCGCGACTACGATCATCTGCGCCAGATCTGCGAAAAGGCCGGGCTGGGGCACGATCTGGTCCTGCAATCCGCATTCGGCGACAGCGGGCACACCACCTTCTTCATCAAGTCCGAAGCCGATTTCCGCAAGCACGAACACGAGATCGTCGGTCAGGGCGAGATCAAGATCATGAAGCGGATCGACTGTCGCGGATCGGCCATCGAAGGCTGCGTGACGCAGCAGGGCACGATCGTCGGCCCGCTGATGACGGAGCTGGTCGGGTTCAAGGAACTGACCCCCTATCGCGGCGGCTGGTGCGGAAACGAGATCTTCGCGACCTCTTTCCCCGCCAGGACCCGCCAGAAGGCGCGGGATCTGACCTTCAAGTTCGGCGAACAGCTGCGCAAGGAAGGCTATCGCGGCTATTTCGAGCTGGATTTCCTGATCGAGAAGAAGAACGGCGAATTGTGGCTGGGCGAATTGAACCCGCGCATCACCGGCGCCAGTTCGATGACCAACCACGCCGCCTTCGCCCATGCCGATGCGCCGCTGTTCCTGTTCCACCTGCTGGCCTTTTCGAAGAAACCGTTCGAACTGGACGTCGAAGAGCTGAATGCAAGATGGGCCGATCCGGAAATGATCGACAGCTGGTCGCAGATGGTCATCAAGCACACCGATGACGACGTGGACATCATCACCGAGGCACCGCAAAGCGGCATCTACAAGATGCTGGAGGATGGGCGCGTGGTCTTCGACCGCTTCGATTATCACCGCCGCGCCGTCGAGACCGAGAACGAGGCGTTCTTCCTGCGCATCTCGGGCGTGGGGGATTACCGCTATGAAGGGGCCGATCTGGGCATTCTGGTGATGCGCGGCCGGTCGATGACCTCGGGCTTCAAGCTGACCGAGCGGGCGGGAAAATGGATTCACGGCATCAAGAACGCCTATGCCGCACGGCCGCTGCCCGCGGCACAGGCGCTTGACGCGCCGGCCTTCAAGATCATGTAAAGGCGCGGATGTCGCTGCATTTCAAGGCCATCAGCGAAGATCGACCCGGCCCCGTCTGGGCCGGGTTGTTCGACCTGTTCTGGCCGTCCTATCGCAGATGGTGGGCGTCCGAGGGCGTGTTCGGGCGGCCGACCTATCGCGAATGCCGCATCGCCATTGCCACGCATATGCCGGAAATCCTGCCGCTTTACGAGGAATTGTGCGAACTGGCCGGCGGCGGCGACAGCCAGGCCCGGTTTCTCAGCTTCTATTGTCCGCCGCGCTATCTGTCGGGGTGCAGCCAGGCGATCTGGCAGGGCGACCGGCCGCTGCTGGTGCGCAATTACGACTATCACCCCGGCGCCTTCGACGCGATCCTGCTGGCGACGCGCTGGCAGGGGCGGCGCGTCATCGGGATGAGCGACGGGATGTTCGGCCTGATCGACGGCATGAACGATGCGGGCCTGTCGCTGTCGCTGACCTTCGGCGGGCGGCGCGAGGTGGGCGAGGGGTTCGGCATCCCGCTGATCCTGCGCTATATCCTGCAAACCTGCGAAACGCTGGACGACGCCGCCGCCGTGCTGCAACGCGTGCCTTGTCACATGAGCTATAACGTCACCGTTCTGGACCGGCAGCGACGCTATTTCACCGCCTATCTGACGCCCGACCGGCCCTCGATCATCTCGCGCGTGCCGGTGGCGACCAACCATCAGGAACGGGTGGAATGGTCCAGCCACGCCCGCTTTACCGCGACGGTGGAACGGCAGCGTTTCCTGTTGAACCGGCTGACCATGCACCCCGAGACGCAGGACCGCTTCATCGGCGTGTTCCTGCGCCCGCCGCTGTATTCCACGGCCTTCTCATCGGGGTTCGGCACGCTTTACACTGCCGCCTACATGCCGGCCGAGGGCAAGATGCAGGTCTGGTGGCCCGATCACGTCTGGACCCACAGCCTGAACGATTTTCACGCCGGATCGCAGTTCATCCTGATCCCCGGCGCCGCGCCGCCGCCGCCGCCGCTGATGGGCTGATCGCGCCGCAGCAGATAGATGTCCATGATCCAGCCATGCGCCGCACGCGCGCGGGCACGGGCGCGGACGATGCGCGGACCGGCCTCGGTCAGCGGGCCGTGATCCAGGATCTGGCCGGCCATGCCCACGAACCCGCCCCACCAGATCCGCAGCCCATCCGGCGGCAGCGCGCGGAACGAACATGCGCCGTCCAGCATGACGACGACGGTATCGGCACCCTCGGGCCAGCCGTGATCGCGCAGCCTGCGCCCGGTGGTGATCTGTACCGGCGCGCCGATCCGGTTCAGCGGGATGGCGTGCGCCGCGCAAAGCGCCTGGATCGCGGTGATGCCCGGTATGACGCGGCAGGTCAGCGGCAGGTCCAGACGCCCGGCAATGCGCAGCGTGCTGTCATACAGCGACGGATCGCCCCAGACCAGCAGCGCGACCCGCCCCGAAAGCCGGGGCAGATGCGCCGCGATGCAGGCCCGCCAGGCCGCCGCGATGGCGTCGTGCCAGCAATCGACGCCGCGGCGATAATCCGCCGCGCCGTCGTCGCGCTGCGGCAGGTCGAACTCGACGATGCGCGTCGCCGGGCCTGCGTGACGGGCGCAGATGTCACGTCGCAACCCGGCCAGATCCTGCTTGTCCGCGCCTTTCAGCGGGATCAGGATCAGATCGGCCCCGGCGATTTCGGCCGCCGCCTGCAAGGTCAGATGATCGGGATTGCCGGTTCCGATCCCGATCAGCGTCAATTCGATCATGCGGGCGTTCCGTGCGGCGCGGGCAAGGGGCCGCGCCGCCCCTGTCGCGTCAGGCGAACAGCCGGGGCGTGACCAGCCCACTGCGCCGCAGCCCGTGCAGCGACTTGGCCCCGGCCAGCACCGCCAGATCGACCAGCGGCTCGATCAGCACGACCATCATGTAGGCGGCGCCGAACGTGGCGATCCCGCCGATCCCGGCAAGACCCTGGCCATAGATCGCCCAGAACGCGACCCAGACCACGACCCCGCCCTGATAGGCGGTCGACAGCGCCAGCGCCTGACCATAGCGCAGATCGACATAGGGCGTGTGCGGCGCGATGATCCGGCGCGCCAGCGCCTGCACCGCGAACAGCGGCACCAGCAGCGTGGTCACGTTCATGCCGAATTGCGGCAGATCGAAGGGCGCGAAGAACAGACCCTGAAGCAGCAGCCCCATCGCCAGCCCGATGGCCGCAGGCGCCGCGCCGAACAGCAGGAACAGGGTCGAGCCGAGGATGAAATGCACCTCGGACACGCCGACGGGGAAATGCGGCAGGATCTGGAAGAAGGTGAAGACGCCGGCCGTGCTGATCGCGCTGCGCGCCAGCAAAGAGCCGATGCCGCGTTCGCGTATCGCCGTCAGCGCCTCGCGCGCGGCATACAGCCCCGCACCGGCGGCGGTGGCATAGCTGAGCGCGAGCTTCGCGCCGGTGACGATTCCGGGTTCGATATGCATGTCAGTCTCCTTGTGCCGTCACACCCGACGGCTGGTGGCGATGTGCTGATGGCCGGTTTCCTGGCTTGCGGGTCGATGCGTGGCTTCGGCCTTCCCCGGCCCTTCAGGGCCCAGTGGCGTTGTCGAAGCACGCTCTCCGCATACAGTCGCGGGGGCGGCTGGGGCTTCGGGCGCCGCGATTTGGTCCGCCCTTCCCCATTCCCGATGAAGCCCGACGCATTCGCGTCATGACGGGCACCGATCAGGGGTTCAGATAGACGCGTTCGCGACCGCGGGTCAAGCCGTGGCGGCCCGCGCGATCAGGTGAAAGAAGCTGCCGGTGATCTGCCCGCCGCCGGGCATGGCGCGGAACGACCCGGTTTCCGGCACCTCGGTGCCGTTCGCGTCGCAGGCGCGGGCCAGCGGCGCATCCGGCTGCGACAGGATCGTGGCATAGTGGAATTCATGGCCGCGCAGCGCCGTGCCCGCCGCCATTCCCGGCATGGGCTGCGACAGCACCGCGCGGCGATAGCCAAGATGCATCTTCCGGCTGTGGTAGCTTGTCTCAAGCCCCAGAAGCCCGACCATCGCGTGACGATGCCCGTCCGCATCGACCAGCCCCGCGCCCAGTGCCATATAGCCGCCGCATTCGCCGTGCACCGGGCGGGTCCGGGCGAATCGCGTCAGCCCCGCGTGGAACGCCCGCGCGGCGGCGATGCGCCCGGCATGCAGTTCGGGATAGCCGCCGGGCAGCCAGCAGGCATCGGCGCTGTCGTCGGGGACCTCATCGGCCAGCGGCGAAAAGGGCAGGATCGTCGCCCCCTGCCGGCGCCATTCCGCCAGCAGATGCGGATAGACGAAGCTGAAGGCGGCATCGCGCGCCAGCGCGATCCGCCCGCCCGGCGGCGGCACCGGCCGATGCGGCTTCGACCCGGCTGCGGCCCGCGCGCCCGCCGCCGCCACGATGGCGTCCAGATCGCAATGCGCGGCCACGAAGTGGGCCGCATGGCGCAGGATGTCGTCCAGTTCTGCGGTTTCCTCGGCCTGGACCAGACCCAGATGCCGTTCCGGCAACTCGATATTGCCGCGCCGGGGCAGCGCGCCCAGAACTGTGATGCCGGCCCGGGCCATGCCCTCGCGGATCAGCGCGTCGTGGCGCGGCGAGGCGACGCGGTTCAGCACCACGCCCGCGAAGGGCAGATCGGGGCGCAGCGTGGCAAACCCCCGCGCCACCGCCGCCGCCGACTGCGCCTGGCCCGACACGTCCAGGATCAGCACCACCGGCCAGCCCATCAGCGACGCGATCTCGGCGCTGGAACCGATGCCCGTCTCGCCCGCACGGGCGACGCCGTCGAACAGCCCCATCGACCCCTCGGCCAGCACCAGATCGGCGTCCTGTGCCAGCCCTGCATGGGCCGCGATCTGGCCCGCGCCCATCGCCCAGCTGTCCAGATTGAACGATGCCCGCCCCGAGGCGGCCAGATGAAACGCCGGGTCGATATAGTCCGGCCCGGACTTGAACGGCTGCACCGTCAGCCCGCGCCGGCGCAGCGCCGCCAGCAGGCCCAGCATCAGCACCGTCTTGCCGGTGCCCGATGCGGGCGCGGAGATCATCAGCCCCGGCGTCATTCCGGCACCGTTCCGGGAAAGCGCGGCGCAGGCCCCGTGGGGCGGTATCGGCGGTCGTAACCGGCGGCGTAAAGGCGGCTGTCGTCGAACCCGTCGGCCGCCAGCGCCGGGCCGACCAGGATCAGCGCGGTCCGGTCGATGCCTTCTGTCTGTGCCGCGACGGTGGCCAGCGTGGCGCGGATCAGCTTCTGATCCGGCCAGCTTGCCCGCCACACCACCGCCACCGGACAGTCGGCACCGTAATGCGGCGTCAGATCGTCGATGACACGATCCAGCGCGTGAATGGACAGGTGGATCGCCAGCGTCGCGCCGGTGCGGGCGAAATTCGCCAGCGTCTCGCCCGCAGGCATGGCCGAGGCGCGGCCCGGCGTCCGGGTCAGCACGACGGATTGCGCCACGCCCGGCAAGGTCAGTTCCGCCTCCAGCGCGGCTGCGGCGGCCGCGAAGGCCGGCACGCCCGGCGTGATCCGATACGGGATGTCCAGCCCGCGCAGCCGGCGCAACTGTTCGCCCATCGCGGACCAGATGGAGAGATCGCCCGAATGAAGCCGCGCCACGTCAAGCCCCCGCGCATGGGCCTCCTGCATCTCGGCGATGATGTCGTCCAGGCTCAGCGGGGCGGTGTTCACGATCCGCGCGCCCTGCGGGCAATGGGACAGCAGGGCGGGCGGCACCAGCGATCCGGCGTAAAGACAGACCGGGCAGGCGGCGATCAGGTCGCGGCCGCGCAGCGTGATCAGATCGGCCGCGCCGGGTCCGGCGCCGATGAAATTGACGGTCATTCGCGTGTCTCGCTTTCGGCGATGGCGGCGGTGGCGCGACCGCAGCGGCTGAGGACCCGGGCAACGACGATCCGCGCGCCCGGCCCGCAGGCGGCCAGCGCGGCGGCCTCGGCGACCGAGCCGGTGCGGTGCAGGGCGTGGATGCGGGCGGAACGGGTGGGCGTGGCGATGTCGCCGACCGCGACGACATGGACGGGCAGGCCCAGGGCCGCGACATTTTCGCGCCGTGCGGCGATGGTGGCCAGCGCGGCGACGGGACCGGCCTGCGCCTCGGCCCGCGCCAGCGCATCGCGCAGGGCGGCAGGCGGGGCGTCCGCGCGGCAGCCGATGCCCGCGACCTTCATCGCTGCACCTGCCATTGCGTTACCGGCCGCGCCGGTTGCCAGCCGCGCATCTGGCCCAACGGCGCGGCCTCGGCAATCTCGATCCGCTGCAGCAGGCCGCCATGGCGTGCGTGCAGGTCGGCCAGCAGCGCCTCGGTCTCAAGCGTCACGGCATTGGCGACCAGCCGCGCGCCGGGCGGCAGCAGCGGCCACAAAATCTGGAACAGGGGGGCATCGCCGCCGCCGCCGACAAAGACCGCATCCGGTTCGGGCAGACCGGACAACGCCGCCGGTGCCGCGCCGGGACACAGCGTCACCCGGCCCTCAAGCCCGAAAGAGCCGATATTGGCCGCGATGTTGCGCTGACGGGTTTCGCGCGGCTCGATGGTCCAGGCCCGCCCGCCGGCCAGCGCCCATTCGAACGATATTGCGCCCGACCCGCCGCCGATGTCCCACAGGATCTCGTCCGGTCGCGGCGCAAGCGAGGCCAGCGTCAGCGCGCGGATCGCGGGCCGGGTGATCTGGCCGTCATGCGAAAACAGCGCCTGCGCGCGTCCGGGCACCGTCGCCATGCCGGTGCCGCGCGGCAGATCGTCGCCGTCCAGCGCCACCGCGACGGGCGCATCCTTCTGCCCGTCGCCGAACCCGGCCGCGCGACAGCGGCGCAGCCGTTCCTGCTGGCCGCCGACCCGTTCCAGCACCGTCATGTTCATCGCGCCCATGTCCTGCGCCGTCAGCCAGCGCGCCAGCTGCGCGGGCGCGTCGCCGTCGCGCAGCGTGGCGATGATCCGGCAGCCGCGCGCCAGATGCGGCCGCATCTTTGCCAGCGGCGCGGCGTGCAGGCCCAGACAGGTCGTGTCCTCGATCCGCCAGCCCAGACGCGCCGCGACCAGCGAGAAGATCCCCGGCGCCGGCAGGGCGCGCCATTCGTCTGCCTGAAGATGCGCGGTCAGGCTGCCGCCCGCGCCGAACCAGAACGGATCGCCCGAGGCCAGGACCACGACCGGCCGCCCGCGCTGCGCCAGAACCGGGGCGATGTCGAACGGCACCGGCCATTCCCGCCCGCGCGCGCCCGCCCCCGCCAGCGCCAGATGGCGCGGACCGCCGAAGACCAGATCGGCGCGCGACAGCAGCGACCGGCTTGCATCCGTCATGCCTTGCAGGCCATCCTCGGTGATGCCGATGATCGTCAACCAGGGGTCGCCCATGTCACGCATCCTTCTTCTGGGCGGCACGGCCGAGGCCGGCGCGCTGGCGCGGCTGCTGGCCGGGGCGGGGATGGACGCGGTCTATTCCTATGCCGGGCGCACGGCGCGGCCGGCGGCGCAGCCGCTGCAGACCCGGATCGGGGGGTTCGGCGGCGCGACGGGGCTGGCCGACTATCTGCGCGCGCACCGGATCGGGCGCATCATCGACGCGACCCATCCTTTCGCGGCCCGGATCAGCCGCAACGCCATCGACGCCGCGAGCCAGACCGGGGTGCCGATCCTGTCGCTTCAGCGCCCGGCATGGGAGGCGGAGGCCGGCGATGACTGGCATCGCGTGCCCGATCTTGCGGCGGCGGCCGTGGCCCTGCCCGATCGTCCCGCGCATGTATTTCTGGCCCTCGGACGGCAGCATCTGCAGGCGTTTGCGGGGATGCCGCATCGCTGGCTGCTGCGGCTGGTCGATCCGCCCGCGGGGCCGCTGCCGCTGCCCGGTGCCCATGCGGTCGTGGCGCGCGGGCCGTTCACGCCCGCCGACGATCAGGCGCTGCTGTCCGCCCATGGGATCACCCATGTCATCGCCCGCGATGCCGGCGGCGACGGGGCGCGGGCCAAGCTGGTGGCGGCGCGGCGTCTGCGCCTGCCGGTGATCCTGATCGACCGGCCGGTGGTGCCCGTCCGCCGGATCGTCGCGACCCCCGAAGATGCGATGCGGTGGCTGCATCAGACGCCCGCCGCCCTGGCGCTGCGCGGGGTATAGACCCACCGCCCGACCCGCCGCGTGGCCCTGTTGCCGACCAGCACCACGGTCCGCATGTCGGCCATGTCGGGCGTGGCCTGCGCCAGCGACACGATCCGCAGATCCTCGTCCGGGGTGGACACGGCGCGGGCAAAGACCATCAGCCGCTGCGGCTCGCATTCCGCGCGCAGGATGTCGAGGACGCGGGCGAACCCGTCGGGCCGGCTGGCCGAGCGGGGGTTGTAGAACGCCATGGCGAAATCGCCGCGCGCGGCGTGGCGCAGCCGGCGTTCGATGATCGCAAAGGGCTTCAGGTTGTCGGACAGGTTGATGGCGCAGAAATCATGGCCCAAGGGCGCGCCCGCGCGGGCGGCAGCGGCCAGCATGGCGGTGATGCCCGGCAGCACGCGGATATCGGCGTCGCGGTCGGGCCGTTCCTCCAGCACCTCGAACAGGGCCGAGGCCATCGCGAACACGCCCGGATCGCCCGAGGAGACGATCACCACCCGCAGCCCCTGCGCCGCCATGTCCAGCGCGTGGCGCGCGCGGTCGGTTTCCGCGCGGTTGTCCGACGGGTGCAGCCGCAGCCCCGCGCGCGGCGCGATGCGCGCGACATAGGGGATATAGCCGACGACATCCGTCGCCTCGGCCAGCGCGTCGCTGACCTCGGGCGTGATCTGCGCCGCATCGCCCGGGCCCAGCCCGGCCACGGTGACCCACCCGGTCATTCCGCGGCCTCGGCCAGCAGGGCGGGGCGGCGTCCGTGACCGTGCACCATCACGATGGCGAAATAGGGGCAGTCGGTGTCAGGGGACTCGGCCAGACGGACGATGCGCTGGCCGGGCATGGTCCCGCGTTCGATCAGCCACGCCGCGTCCAGCCGGCCGGCCTGGGCCAGCGCGCGGCGGATCTTGGGCAGGTTGCGGCCGGTCTTCATCACCACCAGCGCGTCCGCGCCCGCCACCCGCCGCGCCAGCTCGGCCTCGGGCAGGGTGCCCATCAGCACCGCCAGCACATCGTCGCCCCAGGTGATCGGCTGGCCGGTGGCGTGCCAGCATCCGGCCATGCCGGGGATGCCGGGGATGACCTCGACCCGGGCGCGGGCGTGCAGGCGCGCGTGCAGATGCATGAACGAGCCGTAGAAGAACGGATCACCCTCGCACAGCACCACCACATCGTCGTGCATGGCCAGCGCGGCCAGCCGGTCGGCCCAGCCGTCATAGAATCGCGCCAGCAGATCGTTGTAATCGGCGCCGTCGAAGGGCAGTTCGGTCGTGACCGGGTATTCCATCGGATATTCGCGCACCTCGCGGTCCAGCATGTCCGCCACGATGCGGCGCGCCTGTCCCTGACGGCCCGCCTTGCGGAAATACGCCACCTGTCGGGCGGACCGGATGGCGCGGTCGGCGCGGACCGAGATCAGGTCGGGATCGCCCGGTCCCAGCCCGGCGCAGATGATCTTGCCCATCGTCATTCCCTCCGGCTGGCCAGCGCGTTGACGGCGGCGACGGTGATGGCCGATCCGCCCAGCCGTCCGGCGACGATCAGCCAAGGCGCCACCGCCGACGCCGCCAGCGCGTCCTTCGATTCGGCCGCGCCCACGAAACCCACCGGGCAGCCGACGATCGCGGCGGGGCGCGGGCAGGCCGGGTCTTCCAGCATGTTCAGCAGATGGAACAGCGCGGTCGGCGCATTGCCGATGGCGATCACCGCGCCGGCCAGATGCGGTCGCCACAATTCCAGCGCGGCGGCGCTGCGGGTGTTTCCCATCTGGTGCGCCAGATCGGGAACGCGCGGATCGTGCAGGGTGCAGACGATTTCGTTCGCCGCGGGCAGACGCGACCGGGTGATCCCCTCGCTGACCATGCGCGCGTCGCACAGAACCGGCGCGCCCCGGGCCAGCGCCAAGCGGGCGGCGGCGGCCATGCCGGGGCTGAAGCGGACATCGCGTTCCAGCCCGACAAGCCCGGCGGCGTGGATCATGCGGACGACCACCGGTTCCTCATCGGCGTCAAACCGCGCCAGATCGGCCTCGGCCCGGATGGTGGCGAAGGACTGGCGATAGATCGCGGCGCCGTCCTTTTCATAATCATGGGCCATCAGGGCACCTCGGTCAGTCGGTCGGGGTCCAGGCCGCGACGGTCGGGCGTGTCGCCGGCGCGGCCGCCCCGGATCAGGTCGAACCCGTCGGGCGTGGCGGTCAGCGTCAGATCGGCGCGGCGCGGCCAGCCGCAGCCCTTGGCGCAGCCCGACACATGCAGGATCGCACCCGGCGGCACCGTCCGCATCAGCCGTCGCGCCAGATCGCGGGTCGGCGCGAAGGCGGCAGGGCAGGCGGGCGCGCCGGGGCAGGCGCGCAGGCGCAGACGCGGATCGCCCTGCTGCCCGATCAGGCCGGGCAGGTCGGGCAGCGCGCTTGCCCCCTCGATCAGCAGCATCCGCCACGGCGTCAGCCGCAGCGGCCCCAGCCGCGCCACGGTTGCCAGCAGCGCCGCCTCGATCTGCCCGAACTCCAGCGCGGCCAGAAATCCGCCCGCGCACGGGCCGGGGCCGGGTGCGGCCACGGGCGCAAGGGCCGGAATGTCGGCGCCGTCGGGCACGATGCCGCGCGCGATCAGCGCGCCCATGCGCCCGCGCCCGTCCACCGCGCCGCCGCGATCCAGAAACCATGCCGCCAGAGCCACGGCCTGCGCCGGATCGCCTAGCCGTTGTCCATGCGCCATGCCATCGGCGCGCAGGATCGGCCCGCCCCCCGCGTCGCGTTCCAGACGGATATCGGCAGGCGTGTCAGTCAGGCCCGGGGCCGGGCCGGTATCGACGGCAAAGCCGAACTTGGCCGGCAGGGCCAGGTCGCTGGCGGCCAGCGCGCGGCGCAGATCGGCGGCGATCCGGTCGGTTTCGGCATCCGCGAAAGGGGTGACGACGATGTTGTGCCGCGTCTCGGTCGCGATGTCGGGGTCGATCAGCGCCAGCGCCCGCAATTCGGCCAGCAGCGGCGCATGGCTGTCGGCGGTGATCCCGCGCAGTTGCAGGTTCGCCCGCCCGGTCAAATCGATCCGGCCATTGCCGTGAAGCCGGGCGGCGCGCGCGATCCCCGCCGCCTGCGCGCGGCTCAGCCGGCCTCCCGGCGGGCGCAGGCGCACGACCCAGCCATCGCTCGATTCCATCGGCCGCAGGGCACCCGGACACCAGCCTTTCACGACGCTCATGGCTGGGCCTCAAGCGTGGCGGCGATCGAATTTCGGCGCGTGGTCCACAGCCCCGCCTCGGCCAGCCGGTGGAACAGGTCGCGCATCGCGGCCAGCGCGGCGGGATTGGCGCGGGCCATGAAGCGGACGATCTCGGGCCGGCCCAGCGTCATGTCGCGATACAGATCGAACAGATGCGCGGGCACCGCCTGCGCCAGATGCGCGAAGGCGGCAAGATGATCCAGCGTCGCCGCAATCTCGGCCGCGCCGCGAAAGCCGTGGGCGGTCATGGCGTCGGCCCAGCGCGGGTCGGCGGCGCGGGCGCGAACCACGCGGGCGATCTCCTCGGTCAGCGTGCGGGCGCGCGGACGGTCGGGCTGCGTCGCGTCCAGATGATACAGCGCCGGCGCGCTTGCCCCGATCCGCGCCATGGCGGCGGCGAAGCCGGCCTCGTGCGCGGCATAATCGGCGGCCAGCAACAGGTCGCTTTCGGGCAGATCCTGCGCATGGACGAAACTGTCGGCACCCGTCAGCCGCATCTCCAGCGCGGCGCGGTCCGGGCGCGGCTGCCCGTCCCGCCCGATGGTCCAGCTTGAGGCGGCCAGCCACGCCTCGCCCGCCTCGTGCCGCGCCTGCGGGGTCAGGACCCCGGCCGCATCGCCCATGCCCAGCCCGTAAAGGCCCGGACGCGGGCCGAAGACGCGCGGGACGTCGGCCAGATAGGGATTGTCGGCCGGGTCCTCGTCGCGCCCCGCCAGCGCCGCCGCCCCGGTCTGAAACAGCTGCGCCAGCACCGGAAACACGTCACGAAACAGCCCCGAGACGCGCAGCGTGACGTCGATCCGCGGCCGGTCCAGCAGCGCCAGCGGGATCACCTCGACCCCCGACACGCGGCCCGATCCGGCGTCCCAGACCGGCTTCAGCCCGGCCAGGTGCAGGGCCATCGCGAATTCCTCGCCCGCCGTGCGCATCGTCGCGCTGCCCCACAGATCGACGACCAGCCCGCGCGGCCAGTCGCCGTGATCCTGAAGGTGACGGCGCAGCAATTCCTGGGCCAGGCGAATACCCTGCGCATGGGCCGAGGCGGTGGGCACCGCGCGCGGATCGACGCTGAACAGGTTGCGCCCGGTGGGCAGCACGTCGCTGCGCCCGCGCGCGGGCGAGCCGGACGGGCCGGGCGTCACGTGCCGCCCGTTCAGCGCCGTCAGCAGGCCCGCAGCCTCTTGCGCGCCGCATGTCCCGGTGCCGAAGACGTGCAGCCCGTGTCCGAACCGGCTTTCCTTCAGATCGCAGACAAAGCGGTCGATGCGGGTGATCGCCTCGGCGGCGCTGGCGCCAGACGGGATACCCAGATCGGTTTCGACGCCCGAGGCGCGCGCCTCGTCGCGGATATCGGCGATCAGGCGGTCGCGGCGCGCCGGGTCCAGCCCGTCGGCGGTGGAATATTCGTCCAGCAGCCGTTCCAGATGGATCAGCGCGGCGGGCGTCTGCGCCCGTTCCATCGGCGGCGGCAGATGGCCCAGCGTGACCGCGCCCAGACGCCGCTTGGCCTGCGCCGCCTCGCCCGGATCGTTGACGATGAAGGGATAGATCACCGGCAGATCGCCGGTCAGCGCCTCGGGCCAGCAATCGTCCGACAACGCCACCGCCTTGCCCGGCAGCCATTCCAGCGTGCCATGTGCGCCCATGTGGATCATCGCGTGCAGCCCCTGCGCGCGCAGCCACAGATAGAAGGCCACGAAACCGTGGCGCGGCACGCGGGTCAGGTCGTGATAATCGTCGTCGCGCCGGCTGGTGTCGCCGCGTTCGGGTTGCAGCGCCAGCAGCAGATTACCGCGCCGGATGGCGGCAAAACGGAACGCGCCGTCCGCGACCGCCGGATCGGTGGCCGGATCGCCCCAAACAGCCGCCAGATCGTCGCGCAGACGCGGCGGCAGGGTCTGCAGCGCGGCCCGGTAATCCGCCACCGGCCATTCCAGTCGCCGGGTGCGCAGGTCCTGCGCCGGCGGGCCGTCCGCGACGGCGTATCCATGGCGCGCCAGCAGCGCGGCTGCCGCATCGCCCGATGCCAGCGCATCCAGCCCGACCGCATGGGCCATCTGCCAGTCGCGACCGGGATAGGTCGACAGCACCAGCGCCACTTGCCGCGCGGCGGGGTCCGCCGTGGCCAGACGATGCCAGGCCGCA
Source organism: Paracoccus stylophorae (assembly GCF_028553765.1). Classification (NCBI taxonomy): domain Bacteria; kingdom Pseudomonadati; phylum Pseudomonadota; class Alphaproteobacteria; order Rhodobacterales; family Paracoccaceae; genus Paracoccus; species Paracoccus stylophorae. The sequence goes on from NZ_CP067134.1 coordinate 380,346, forward strand.
ACGCGCCGCACCGTCGCGGCGATGCGGTCGGGATCGGCGCGATGCGCGAAACGGCTGTATTGCAGGTCGGGATCGCGTCGTTGCGCCGCCTTGAAGCTGACCACGCCGGCAAAGACCCGGCCGTCGATCTCGGGCAGGACGACATGCATCGCCAGATCGGCCGGCGACAGGCCCCGTTCGGCCGACGCCCATTCGCGGCGGCGATTGGTGGACAGGGCGACCTGAAAGACCGGGCAGTCAACGCCGTCGAAGGGCGATGTGCCGGTCTCGGCGCGCACCGAAAACCCGGTCGCGTTGACGATGGCCGCCGGGCTGTGGCCAAGGCCGTCGCGCAGCCAGTCGCCAAGTCCCGGCGCTTTCAGCGAGGGGGCGAACATGCCGCAACTGGCAAATCCGGCCTGACGGAATTCGCGGATCAGCGCATCGACCGGGCCGGTATCGGCGGCACTCAGATAGCTGCGATAGAAGCTGACCAGCACCAGCGGCCCCGGCGGCGCGGCCGCGATAACGCCGGTGTCGGGATCGTAGAATCCCCGCTCCGGCACGGTCTTCTGCCCCGGCACCGGCCCGGCATACAGCCCCGCCGCCAGCGCAAGCTGCGCCAGCGCCGCCTGCGCCGCCACCGCGCCGCCCGCATCGCACAGACGCTTCAGCTGCCGCAGCACCGATCCGGGCACGGTCGAGACCGCGTCGAGACGCGGATCGTCGCGCCCGTCCGCCGGCAGCACCGCCAGCGCGATCCCCCGCCGCCGCGCCAGATCCTGGACCGAGGCCAGCCCATAGGGCCAATACGCCTCGCCCCCGATCAGCCGGATCAGGATGCCGCGCGCATCGGCCAGCGTGTTCTCAAGATACGTATCGACCGAGACCGGGTGGCGCAGCGCCACCAAGTTGCACAGCCTCAGCGAGGGCAGGCCGCCCGCCGCGCGCCGCCATCCGGCCGCGAACGCGCCCAGATCGCTGTCCGAAAACGACAGCACCACCAGATCGGCAGGCGTCTGGCCGGGATCGTAGGGGGTGTCGGTCTCGTCCAGACCGTGGCTTTCGCGGAAGACGACGTGCATCAGGCGGGCACGGCGGCCAGCAGCGCGTCGCGGATCGCGGCCTCGTCCACATCGTCGTGTTCCGCGATCACCACCAGCCGGGACCGTCGCGGCAGATCGCCCCAGGGTCGGTCGAACTGATGCCGGACGCGCGCGCCGACCGCCTGCACCAGCAGCCGCATCGGCTTGCCCGCGATGGCCACGTGCCCCTTGACCCGCAGGATGTTGCGTTCGCGCGCCAGCCGCTGGATCGCGGCGACCAGATGCGCCGGATCGTCGAGTTCGGGCAACTCGATCACGGCCGTGTCGAAATCGTCATGTTCATGGTCCGCCGCGCCGTCGTGGTGGCTGGGCCGGGCGTCCAGATCGTCCTCGGCTGCCGCGCCAAGACCCAGGATCACCTTGGGGTCGATGGCGCCGTCGGTCACCGGCAGGATCGGCAGGCTGCGGGGCGATACCGCCTCGATGGCTGTGCGCGCGGCGGCGATGCCGTCGGCACCGGCCAGATCGGCCTTGGTCAGCAGGATCACGTCGGCGCAGGCGATCTGATCCTGAAACACCTCGGACAACGGGGTCTCGTGGTCGAGGCTGTCATCGGCCTCGCGCTGCGCCTGCACGGCGGCCTCGTCGGAGGCGAACCGGCCCGCCGCCACCGCCTCGGCGTCGGCCAGCGCGATCACCCCGTCCACGGTGATGCGCGAGCGGATCGCGGGCCAGTCGAAGGCTTTCAGCAGCGGCTTCGGCAGGGCCAGACCCGAGGTCTCGATCAGGATATGATCGGGCTTTTGCGGCATCGCCATCAGCCGTTCCAGCGTCGGGATGAAATCGTCGGCCACCGTGCAGCAGATGCAGCCATTCGACAGCTCGAGAATGTTCTCGGCCGGGCAGTTGTCGTCGGCACACCCCTTGAGGATGTCGCCATCGACGCCGACCGTGCCGAATTCGTTGACCAGAACGGCCAGCCGCCGGCCCTGCGGATTGCGCATCAGATGCCGGATCAGCGTCGTCTTGCCGGCACCCAGAAAGCCGGTGACGACGGTGACGGGGGTCTTGGTAAGATCGGTCATGGATCACTCGCTTTCGTCGGAAACTGTGGGCGGGATGCGGGCAAGGCTTTGCTTGCGGAAGATCGCCGGACGGTCGCGCCACGGCACCAGCCCGTCCTCGGCGGCGGCATAGGACGCAGCGCCCGCCAGGATGTCGGGCGCGTCCTGCGGGCCAAGCCGGCCATAGACATAGGACCATTTGCCCGGCGCGCTCAGCGCCACCGAACAGCCCTGCGAACAGGCGGACAGACATTCGACCGGGCGCAGTTCGACGCCTTCGGGCACAGTCCCGGCGGCCAGCGCGGCGTGCAGCTGCGCCCCCGGTCGCGGCGCAAGCGGGTCGGCCGCGATTCCGCGGCAGGTCGTGCAGACGTGCAAGATGGCGCGCATCGCGGCCCTTCCCCTCTGTGCGTCGGGGTCAGGGCCAGACGGACAAGGGGGCGCGCATCGCCAGACCTTGCCTGCCGGTCGCGGATCACCCCGTCCGCCCGTCAACAATTGCGTCTGGCAGGTCTCCCGGCTTGCGGATCAAACGGTCGGCCCGCCTTCCCGGCCTTTCGGGGCCAGTGGCCTGGGCGACCTCTCCGGTCACGGTCGCGGGGGCGGCTGCGTTCGGGACCGGCCATGGGGCCGGACCTTTCGCATTCCCTCTTCGCCTGTCATAGAACAGGAACCAGCGCGCCTTCACCTGAAGCAGGCGCACCCGTCTTGTCAAGCGCAAGGAGCCGCACGATGTCCGACACCGATCAGATCACGCCCGACGATCAGACCCGCCACGCGCAGAAGATGGCCAAGAAAAAGGCCGCGCGCGACCGGATGATGCAGACGAAGACCGGCGAAAAGGGGCTGGTGATCGTGCATACAGGGTCGGGCAAGGGCAAAAGCAGTTCCGGTTTCGGCATGATCATGCGCTGCATCGCGCACGGCATGCCCTGCGCGGTGGTGCAGTTCATCAAGGGGGCGTGGGACACCGGGGAACGGCGCCTGCTGACGACGCATTTCGCCGATCTGTGCAGCTTTCACGCCATGGGCGAGGGCTTTACCTGGGAAACGCAGGACAAGTCGCGCGACATCGCCGCCGCGCAAGCGGGATGGGACCGGGCCAAGGAGTTGATCCGCGATCCGCAGATCCGCATGGTGCTGCTGGACGAGGTGAACATCGCGCTGCGATACGGCTATCTGGACGCGGCCGAACTGGTGGCGTTCCTGACCGACGAAAAACCGCCGATGACGCATGTGGTGCTGACCGGTCGCGGCGCGCCCGAGGCGGTGATCGGGATGGCCGATCTGGTCACCGAAATGACCATGATCCGCCATCCCTTCAAGGCCGGCATCAAGGCGCAGGCCGGGGTCGAGTTCTAGCGCAGGGACGCGGCGAACCCGGCGACGAACTCGGCCAGACGCTGGCGGGTCTTGTCGTCGGTCAGGTTGCCGTCCGCGTCGAACAGATCGCCGGCCCGCGACACCATCAGCCGCCCCTCGTGCCATTGCCGGGTGTTCAGCGTCCGCAAGACCTGCAACCAGTGCGTCTGCGACAGGATCGTGCCGAAACTGCCGGGCGAGGCGCCGGTGACCGCGACCGGCTTGCCCCGGAACAGCTTCAGCCCCTCGCCGCGCGACATCCAGTCGATGGCGTTCTTGAAGACGCCGGGAATGCCGTTGTTGTATTCCGGCGTGACCATCAGCAGCCCGTCCGCCTGCGCCAGCTGTTCGTTCAGCCGCTGCACGGCGGGCGGCGTGCCCGACGCCGCCTCGGCATCGCCGTCATATAACGGCACCTCGGCGATCGAGCCGATGACGATCTCGACGCCGTCGGGCGCGACCTCGCGGGCCGCGCGCAGCAGGCCGGAATTGAAGGACGCGCGGCGCAAGCTGCCGCTGAGGCCCAGGATGGTGGTCATGCACGTTCTCCGTTATGTGGCCGAAGGCGTTGCGCCTTCGGCCGTTCCGTCAGTCCAGCGGCTTCAGCCCCGCCGCGATCCGGTCGCGCTTGCCCTCGAGGAAGGGGGGCAGCGACAGGGCCTCGCCCATGGTGTCGCGCGGCTCGTCCACGTCGAAACCAGGATCGTCGGTGGCGATCTCGAACAGATTGCCCGCCGGTTCGCGGAAATAAAGCGACCGGAAGTAATATCGTTCCACCTCGCCGGAATTGGGCACGCGGAACTGTTGCAGACGTGCGGCCCATTCGGTCAACTCGGCGTTGCCCGGCACGCGGAAGGCCACGTGATGCACCCCGCCCGCGCCCTGCCGCGCCACCGGCAGGCCCGGCTGGACCGCGACATGCAGCTCTGCCGCCGCGCCGCCATCGCCCATCTGGAAGACATGGACGCGGCCCTGCCCGTCGGGGGCGGCATAGTCGCGCACCTGTTGCATGTTCAGCACCTGCGTCAGCACGGCCTCGGTCTGGGCCAGTTCCGGGACCGAAATGGTGATCGGCCCCAGCCCGCGGATCTGGTGTTCGGCCGGCACCGGGCTTTTCGCCCACGCCTCGCCGGTCGGTTCGGGGGCGGCGACAAGGCGCAGGCGCTGCCCCTCGGGGTCCTCGACATCCAGACCGGGGCGGCCGTCCAGCGTGGCGATCCTGCCGGTCGAGACGCCCAGATCGGCCAGGCGCCCGGCCCACCAGTCCAGACTGTCCTCGGCCACGCGCAGCCCGGTGCCGCTGATCGAGCGGGTGCCGCGGCGTTCGCGTTCCACCGGCCATTCGAAGAAGGTGATGTCGGTGCCCGGCGTGCCGGCGCCATCGGCGAAGAACAGGTGATAGGCCGAGGTATCGTCCTGGTTCACGGTCTTCTTCACCCGGCGCAGGCCAAGGGTTTCGGTATAGAACCGGTTGTTCGCCGGCGCATCGGCGGTGATCGCCGTCAGATGATGAATGCCTGTCAGCTGCATGTTGCGGCTCCTGTGCGGTTGCTTGGTTCCTATATGGCGGGCCGGACCGTTCGCGACACCCGGCATGGGCGCAACCCTGCGTTCGGATATTGCGAACGGCGGACGGACGGCTATGGTTCCCGGCATGGATTGGCGGATCAGCGACATTCAGACCTTTCTGGCGGTGCTTGAGGCCGGCAGCATTTCGGGCGCGGCGGCGCGGGCCGATCTGTCGAAATCCGTGGTCAGCAAGCGGATCAGCGATTTCGAGGCGGCGTTGGGCGTGCCGCTGTTCATCCGCCACGCCGGCCGGATCGCGCCCACCGACAGCGCCCATGCGCTGGCCGAACGGCTGCGCCCGGCGCTGGCCCAGCTGATCGCCGCGACCGAAAGTGTGACGGGCGACGACGCGCCGCTGCGCGGCAAGCTGACGGTGGCCGCCCCGATGAGCTTTGGCGTCCGCCATCTGGGCCCGGTGATCGCGGGCTTTGCGCGCGCCCATCCCGAACTGGCGATCGTGCTGGATTACGACGACCAGCTGACCGATCTGGGCCGGGCGGGCTTTGACGTGGGGCTGCGCATCGAGCAGATGCACGACAGCACGCTGATCGCGCGCCGGCTGTGCACCGATCCGCAGATATTGGTGGCCAGCCCCGATTACCTGGCGCGGCACGGCGCGGTCGATGAACCGGGCGATCTGGCCCGCCATACCGCCATCGGCTATCTGAACGCGCGGCTGTCCCGCATCTGGCCCTTCGGCGGCCGGATCGCGCCGCCCCCCGTCGGCCGCATCACCGCCAATAACGGCGAGGCGATGCGCGATCTGGCCATCGGAGGGCTGGGTCTGGCGCTGCTGCCGCTGTTCATCGTCCATGACGCGCTGCGCGACGGCAGGCTGGTGCGGCTGCTGCCCGATCTGCCGCAGCGCGAACTGCCGATCAGCGTGGTGTGGCCGCCGGTCCGGCCGATGCCGCGCAAGACCCGCGCCTTCATCGACCATCTGGCCGGCGCGTTTTCGACCGAAGCGCCGTGGCAGCGCGGGATCGGGCCGCCTGAAAGCGGGAAGGACACATGATCCGGCGCGGCCTGCGCCGCCCTGCCGGAAAGGGGGCCTCGCCGGCCCCCTCTTGGCCTGCGGCCAATTCACCCCCGCAGGTATTTGCAAAGAGGGCGAGGGGCGATCAGGCGCCCACCGGCACCAGATGATGATCCCAGGCGCGGCCGGGTTTGCTGGCCAGTCTGCGGACCCGGCCCTCGGCGCGGATCAGCCCGCCAAGCCCGTCCGAGATGACGAAACCCGCGGCCGAGGGGGCAAGGCCGCAGACATCCTCGCGCCGGATCGTCTGAAGATGGGTGCCGGTCGCATCGAAGATCTGCACCCGCCCGCCGCGCGGCGAGCTGATCGCGACGCGGCCGCGCGCGCCGTCGAAGGCGATCGAGCCGACATAGCCGCCCATCGCCACCGCCTCGTGCAGGGGCATCCGGTCAAGGACCGTCGCCTGTCCGCGCCGGTGCAGCCCCATCAGCGGCACGCCGTCGGCCGGATCGCCCTGCCACTGCATCCCGAAGGCCACCAGCCCGTCCCGGCCCAGGGCGATGTGGCGGATCGAGTTCAGCCGCAGGTCGGCGGTCAGTTCGACCTTGTCCAGCAACTGCCCGTCCGCGCCGATATAGGCCAGGTTGGGTCGCATCGCCGGCACGTCCAGCTTCACGCCGGGCCGCGCGGGATCGCTGCGATAGCCGCCATTGGCCGCCACGATCACGTCGCCGTCGGTGCGCCGGATCTCGTGCGGGCCGATGCCGTGGGTTGCGATCTCGCCGATCCGGGTCCAGTCGCGGGCGCGCGACCACAGCCCGATCCGTCCCTGCCCGGTGGCGAAATCGTTTTCCGAGGTGCACAGGACATCGCCATTCGCGATGAAGGTGCCGTGGCCATAGAAATGCCGGCCCTGCGGGGCGTGCAGCCGCGCCATCACCGTGCCGCTGGCGCAGTTCAGCACCAGGGCGAAGGTGCCCGGACTGCGGGCGAAGGCCACGGCTTCGGGCGCGGTCGGGTGGGCGGCGGCGGCGTGGCCGCGGCCGGGCAGGGCGATGCGGAACGTGTCGGAGCCATCCTGCGCCAGACCGTACAGCGCATGGGTGCCATCCGCCTCGCGCGCGGCACCCAGCATCGCCGGGCTGCCGGCATCGGCCCAGGACAGGCGCGGCGCGATGGCGCCGGCCAAAAGCGCGGTCAGAAAGCCGCGCCGGCGCATCAATCGCCATCCTTCGAATTGAAGCCGGCGGTCAGCCCCAGCTGGCCGCCGATTTCGGCCCGGACGGCGTCGCCGACGGCGCGGATCTGCTGCGCCAGGATCTCGGCCTTCAGCCGGCCCTGCGGCGTGGCGACACCGCCAAGGCGCGGATCGTCCAGCGACCGGACCGTGGCCAGCGCGGTGGCGAAGGCCGCCTCGGTCGCGGGCAGGGGCCGGGCGGCCAGATCCAGCGCCAGATCGCGCAGCGCCTGCAACGACAGCACGATGTTGCGCTGCGGCCGGTCCGACCGCCATGCCTCGGCCAGTTTCGGGCGCGGCTTATCGAAGCTGCCCATCGGCCGGCCCAGCCGCTGATCGGCGTCGAATTCAAGCGCCGACAGCAGCGCGGTGTAGAACGCCTGCTGCGGTTCCCGGGGCGACAGATAGCGGTCGTTGCCGTCTTCGCCTGCCGCCAGCATCAGCTGCGCATGATCCTGCCAGTCGTCCTGCACCGCCTGCGCGATCGCGGCCAGATCGGCGGCGATGGCGGCGGCATAGCGGCAGGCGTAATCGTCCGCGCCATAACCGGCATCGTCGCCATAGATCAGCAGTTCCAGCGCCATCAGCCCGCGTCCGGCAATCGACACCTGCGCGAATTCCTGCGGATATTCGACCGCCGGATCGGCGTTCGCGACAAGGCCGCGGACGGTGCGCGAGACCAGTCCGCGCGGATCGGGCCAGAATTCGACGGTCAGCGCGCGACCGTCCTGTTCCAGCGGCCCAAGGCCCAGATGCGACAGCCCCATCCAGGCGTCGAAACTGTCCTGATATGCCGGGCGCAGCGCGGTCGCGGTGCAGTCGCGTTCGGCCGCTTCCGCCAGCGCGCGGGTGGCATCGGCAAACCCCGCGGTCGCGGGGCGGACATGGTCGCGCAGGACGTCCGTCACATCCGACAGCGCCGGCAGCGGCATCAGGGCGATCAGGACCGGCAGGCAGGCGGCAAGGCGCATCACAGGCTTTCCACGAATCGGATCAGCGCCGCGCGGTCGTCGGGCGGCATGTCGGTGACGGCATCGCGGGCGGGCTGCGCCTCGCCGCCATGCCACAGGATGGCTTCCAGGATCGACCGGGCGCGGCCGTCATGCAGGAACAGGCTGTGCCCGTTCACCTGCTGCGTCAAGCCGATCCCCCACAGCGGCGCCGTGCGCCATTCGCGCCCGCTGGCCAGGCTTTCGGGGCGGTCGTCGGCCAGCCCCTCGCCCATGTCGTGCAGCAGCATGTCGGTATAGGGCCAGATCAGCTGAAAGCTGTGTTCGGGCCGGTCCTGCATTCGGGCGGTCACGAATTTGGGGCGGTGACAATCGGCGCAGCCGGTGGCGTAGAACACCTGCTTGCCGCGCAGCACCGTCGGATCGTCCGCGCCGCGCCGCGCCGGCACCGCCAGGTGCTGGCTGTAGAACGTGACCAGATCCAGCGCCTCGGCGTCGATCTCGGTGCCGCGCGCGTCGCCCGCGCCGTTGGGGGCGTTCAGACAGGCGGCCTGGGCCGGCGTGCAATCGCCCGACGGCGCCGGATGCAGCGGGTTCGAGATGCCGATATCGCCCGAAAACGCGCTGGCCGACTGTTCCTCGATCGTGGGCATCCCGGCCTTCCAGCCGAACCGTCCCAGCATCGGGCGCCGATGGCGGACCGACCAGGTGATCTGCGCCCGCCCCGAAATGCCGTCGCCATCCGCATCGTCGGGGTCCGCGCCCGCCGCGATGTCGCGCGCCGGCACCGCCTCCAGCAGGCCCAGCCCGATCATCTGCGGGGCGACGCGCGGGCTGATCATCAGATCGTCGCGCAGCGGGCCATAGCCGGGATTGTCGATGCGGTATCGCGGCCGGCGCAGATGCGCGACCTCGCCGCCCGACAGGGGCACGGTTTCCTCGGTATAGGCGATTGCCATCCGCCCCTCGGCCGGGACGCCGGCGACGGACAGATCCTGCAACTGGCCGCCATAGACCGGATCGGGCCGGGTGGGGCGATAGGGATTGCCGGTGCCGGCCAGATAATCCTCGATCTCGGTGCGCGGGTCGTTGTCGGCGGCGGGAACCGACAGGCGCAGGAACATCGACCCGCCCGGCGCGTCGGGCGTATCGGGCGGATGGCCGCGCCCGTCCTTCAGGTGGCAGTTCTGGCAGGCCCGCGAATTGTACAGCGGCCCCAGCCCGTCCGATGCCAGCGTCGATGCGGGCGAGGATACCCACAGCTTGCGAAACAGCCCGTTGCCCAGCTTGAAGCGCAACTCGCCCTCGAACGAGATATTGCCCGACGGCAGCGAGAACGCGTCGGCGTCGTCGCGCGCCCGCACCGTCGCCGCGCCGCCGGGATTGACCTCGAACGGCTCGGGCGCGCTGAAATCGGAGGTCGGCGCGACGACCGCGGCGATCCGCGCCGCCTCGTCCGGGGTGCGGGCGGTCGCGTTCAGATGCGGGTCGTCCAGATGCAGCGCCTCGGCCGAGGGCAGCGGCGTCTGCGCCAGCCCCGCACCCGCGACGACCAGCGCCAGCAGCGGCAGACGCCGCAGCAGGGTCAGGTGTTTACTGGAAGACCGCATCCGGCGCATCGAGGCTGTCCGAGCCTTCGAACCCAATCTGTTGCAGGCCCAGCGCGTCGACCGCGCGTTCGATGTCGCGGGTCTGGGCGACCAGCGCATCGACGGCGGCCATGATCAGCGCCTCGCCCTCGGCATTGCCGCGCGCCAGAAGCTGGTCATACGAGGTTCCGGCCTCGGCCACGGTCTTCAGGTCGCCCAGCCGCGCGACGCTGTCCGACAGCCCGCGGCGCAGCGATTCGTCGGTCGCCGGATCGGCCGCCTCGACCAGCGACGACAGGCTTTCGCCCGACACGACGCTGCCATCGACGCGCACATAGCGGCCCAGATAGACGTTCCTGATGCCGATGCCATCGTAATAATGGCTGTCATGGGTGTTGTCGGAGAAACAGTCATGCTCTTCCTCGGGGTCGTTCAGCATCACCCCCAGCTTCATCCGCTCGCCCGCCAGTTCGCCATAGGACAGGCTGCCCATGCCGGTCAGCATCGCGGTGATCGCGGCATCGGGATCGGCGGTCAGCCCCGATGCGGCCTCGCCCCCTTCGGCCCATTGCGCGGTCATCCATTCCAGATCGCTGACCAGCAGATCGGTCGCGGCCTTCAGATACGCGGCGCGCCGGTCGCAATTGTCGTTGGTGCAATCCGCGCCCTGCGCGTAATCGGTCCAGGGCCGGTCGCCCGCGCCGTGATCGGTGCCGTTCAGGTCCTGACCCCACAGCAGGAATTCGATGGCGTGGTATCCGGTGGCCACGTTCGCCTCGATGGTGTCGGCCTCGTGCAGCGTGTCGGACAGCAGGTCCGGGGTGATTTCGGTCGCGTCGATCTGGTTGCCCGAAAGGGTAAAGGTCGTGTTGCCGATCACGTTCAGCGCGGCGTATTCGTTCTCGTCCGACGCGCCGCCATAGGAGGCATCGACATAGTCGATCAGCCCCTCGTCCAGCGGCCAGGCATTCACCTTGCCCTCCCAGTCATCGACGATGGGGTTGCCAAAGCGGAACGCCTCGGTCTGCATATAGGGAACGCGCGCCTGCCGCCACGCAACGCGCGCGGCCTGCATCGTCTGGAACGAAGGTTCGGCGATCAGCGCGTCGATGGCGGCCTGCAGATCCTTGGCCTTGGTCAGGCTGTCTTCATAGGTCGCATGGGCGATGGCAACGTAATTGGCGACGACGTCCGGCTTTCCGGCCATTGCGGGCAGGGCGACCGCCGAGGCCAGGGCCGAAAGGACGAGGGTGGTCTTCATGGGCTTCTCCTGTCGGGATGCGCGTCGCATCGGTTTCGCTGTTCTGGTCCGCAACGGCACCGAAAGTCAATTCCTGACTTCTTTGCTGGGGCAATCCGGCCGCCGCGACGTCGGCGCGCCCGCCGCCCTAGCTGCCGGCGATGATCCGGCGCATCAGGTCGACGAAAACCTGCTGTTCCTGCGGGCTCAGCGGCGCCAGCGAGCGGGCGTTTTCCTGCATTGCGGCGTCGATGGCCGGGCCGCGCAGGCGGCGCGCGCGGTCGGTCAGCCAGACGCGCTGGACCCGGCCATCGGTGTCGTCCCGTTCGCGACGAATCAGGCCGTCTCGCTCCATTCGGGTCAGCGTGTTGGCCATGGTCGCCTGTTCGATATCCAGCCGCGTCACCAGCTGTTTCTGCGTCAGCCCGTCCTGTTCCCACAACTCCAGCAGCGCCGGAAACGTGCCGGTCGTCAGCCCAAGCGGCTTGATTCGCGCCGTCAGCCCGCGCGCGAACAGCCGCGCGACGTGGTTTGCCAGATAACCCGCCGACTGGTCCTTTTCAAAATCCATGCAGCTGTCATAGCAGTTGCATAGCTTGCTATACAAGTATATATAGCTTGCTATTCAACTTGGCCTGACACACACGGAGAACTCGCATGACCAAGATCATCCATCCCATCGCGGGCACCCTTGCCCTGCTGACGATCCTCAGCTTCTGGCTTGCCACCGCGCTGTCGGAACTGTTCGCGGACCAGGGCGTCGTGACGGCCGTCAAGACCGCGATCCCGTGGGGGTTCGTGATCCTCGTCCCGGCGCTGATGGCGGTGGGCGGGTCGGGCTTCCGGCTGGGCCGCCAGCGGCGCGGGCCGCTGGTCGCGGCCAAGCGCCGGCGGATGCCCGTGATCGCGGCCAACGGCATCCTGATCCTTATTCCCGCCGCCTTCTACCTGTCCGCCAAGGCGCAGGCAGGCGCGTTCGATACGGGCTTCTATACGGTTCAGGCGGTCGAACTGATCGTGGGCGGGGTCAATATCGCCTTGCTGTCAATGAACATGCGCGACGGTCTGCGGCTGGCCGGCAGATCGCGGCACCCGGCGCGGGCCTGCTGAGTCGCGGACCAGCTGGCCCGGCCGGCGCGATGGGCGCGATGGCGCGGCGATCAGTCCGGAAAGCTCCAGCCGTCATGCTCGATCCGGAAGATGCGGAAGGGGGCGTCGGCCTGGTCGCTATCGGCGCGCAGATGGAATACCGCGCTGCTGGACCGGCCGAAATTCTGGATCACGGCATTGATGCGGATCGTGCCGCGAAACATCGGGGTGTCGGGATCGGGGGCGATGCGGGTGACGCTGCCCTGAAAATCCTGCGCGTCATACAGCAGATCGGCGCCATGCCCGCGCAGATCCGGCACGATGCCCGCATGGAAGAACCTGGGCGCGTTGGCGGGCGCGAAGGGGTTTTCTTCCCGGCTGTCCGCGGTTTCGAACGCGGCATACAGGTCGTGGACGAGCCGCGCCGCCGCGTCGATCAGCGGATCGCCGGTTTGCTGCATCGGGATCTGGGTGGCATCGGTTGCCGGCGGCGCGACCGCCGGTCCCGTATCCTCCATCAGGAAACGCTGCGCGACCCAGCCCGCCTTGGCCGTATCCGCGGTGCGCATCAGGCACCACCGTTGCGGCAAGCGGGCACGCTGCGCCTGCGTCAGCCGGTTGGCGATCGAGGGGATCAGCAACGGCACGCATGTGATCTGTTCCAGCGCGCGCGCATCGGGCGGCAACTGGTCGATGACCGGATATTCGGTGCCCGGACCCATCCGCATGTTCAGCACGTCGTCCCGCGCCACGCCGGTCACGCGCCAGGCATCCGGCCCGTGCCCGTCGATTTCAGCCCAGGCCGGGCCAAGGCCCATGGCGCAGCACATCGCAAACAGGATCGTTCTCAGGCGCATCGTCTTGCCTCCATGACGGGGGTCGTTCCGGCGGTTCAGCCCAGCAATCGCACCAGACCCAAGGTGACGAAGGGAAAGGCCACAAGCGCCGCGATGCGGATCACGTCGCTGATCAGGAACGGCAGCACGCCGCGAAAGCTTTCGATCATCGGCACGTCCTTGGCCATGCCGTTGATGACAAAGACGTTCATGCCCACCGGCGGGGTGATCAGCCCGACCTCGACCACCACGACGGCAAGGATGCCGAACCAGATCAGCGTTTCTTCGCGCGGCATGCCGAAATCCAGCCCCGCGATGATCGGATAGAAGATCGGGATCGTCAGCAGCAGCATGGACATCGAATCCATCACGCAGCCCAGCACCAGATACAGCACCAGCATCGCGAGCAGGACCAGCATCGGCGTCAGGCCGGAATTCTGGATCGCATCGGCAAGCAGCATCGGCGTCCGGGTCTGCGCCAGAAACGCGTTGAACGTCTCGGCCCCCAGAAGGATCAGGAAGATCATCCCCGAGGTGACGGCGGTGCCGCGCAGGCAATCCGCGATTCCCCTCAGCCGCATCCCGCCATGCAGCACCGCCAGCAATCCGGTGCCGAAGGCGCCGACGGCGGCGGCTTCGGTCGGCGTGAACCAGCCGCGATACATGCCCACGATGACCAGCGCGAAGATCACGATCAGCGTCCAGGTCTCGCGCAGCGCGCCAAGCCGTTCGGCCCAGTTCGCGCGCGGGCCGGCCGGACCGTCATCGGGATTGCGGCTGACGAAGATGGCCACGGCGACCATATAACCGAGCGCGGCCAGCACGCCGGGCACCAGTGCCGCCACGAACATCTTGGCGATGCTTTGTTCGGCCATCAGCGCATACAGCACCAGGATCACCGAAGGCGGGATCAGGATGCCAAGCGTACCGCCCGCCGCCAGCGATCCGGTGGCCAGCGCGCCGCTGTAGTTGTATCGCTTCATCTCGGGCAGGGCGACCTGGCCCATGGTGGCGGCGGTGGCCAGCGACGAGCCGCAGATCGCGCCGAAGGCCGCGCACCCGCCGATCGAGGCCATGGCCAGCCCGCCCTTGCGATGCCCCAGAAACGCCGCCGCCGTGCGATACAGTGCCCGGCTCATCCCGGCCTTGGTGGCGAATTCGCCCATCAGCACGAACAGCGGAATGACCGACAGCGAATAGGTCGAGAACTGGTAGTAGGTCGAGGTTTTCAGGAACGCCAGCAGCGGCGTCGTTCCCGTCCACAGCCCATAGCCGCCGATGCCGACGCCCAGCATCGCGACCCCGATGGGGATACGCACCGCCATCAGCGCCAGCAGCACCGCGAACCCCGTCAGCCCGGCGGCGATCCCCGTCATGCCCGCGCCTTTCCGGCGCGCGCCATGCGCAGATGGCCGATCATGGTGGCCGCGGTGGTGGCGACCAGCAGACCCATCGCCGGCAGGACGATCACAAAGCTCCACCAGACGGGGATGCGCAGGACCATCGACTGCTCGCCGTATTGGCGCATCTCAAGCCCGCCATGGATCATGCGCCACAACAGCAGCGCGGCGATCAGCAGATACAGAAGGTCGCCCACCGCCTCCAGAAGATGGTTCGTCTGCGCGCTGGCCTTCTGGGTGAAGAAATCCACCACCACGTTCCCGCCGGTGGCCTGACACCACGGCAGAAAGCAGAAGATCGCGACGGCGCTGCCGATCTCGACCAGTTCGAAATCGCCCGGAATCGGCGCGCCCAGGATCGTCCGCTTAGCGACGCTGACGACCGTCATCAGCATCATCGCCAGCAGGGCAAGCCCGCCGAGACCGGCAACCGCGCGGCACAGCGCCGTCAGCCAGCCGGGCAGCGGCACGGGATGGGCGTGTTCGGTCAGCGGTTCGTCCATGGCGTGCCCCCCTCGCGGTCCGCGTTACTCGGCCTGCGCCTGTTCCAGCATGGAACGCGCGTCTTCCAGCATCGCCTGCCCGTCATGTCCGGCATCGTCCATGGCCTGCACCCATGCGTCGATGACCGGCTGGCTGGCGGTTTTCCATTCGTCCAGATCGTCCTGGGCAATGATCGTGATCGTGTTGCCGGCATCGACGGCCTTCTGCCGTTCGGCCTCTTCGGCCTGATCGAACGCCTCGCCTGCCAAGGTGGCCAGCGCGGTGCCGGAATTGTCGTCGATCACCTGTTTCAGATCGTCGGGCAGGGCGTCATAGGCCCCCTGATTCATCACCAGCGCCATGACCGAGGTGGACAGCCCGCCATTCTCGCGCCCGAACTCGGTGTGATCCTTGGTGACGCTTTCGATGCGCAGGCTGCCGAACACCTCCCACGGGATGACCGCGCCGTCGATGACGCCGGTGGTCAGGGCCTGCGGCACCTCGGGGACGGGCATGCCCACGGCCGTCGCGCCAAGCGCGTTCAGCCCGTCGGTCATGGTGCGCGAGGGCGCGCGGATCTTCAGCCCCGACCTGTCGGCCATCGCCGCGACCGTCCTGTCCTTGGTGTGCAGCTTATAGGCGGCGGGCGCGTGGATCAGCAGCGGATGCACATCCTTCAGCTCATCGCCCAGATATTTCGCCTGATAGTCCTGCAACGCCATCGTGGTCTCGGTCGCGGTGCCGGCCATGAAGGGCAACTCGAACGCCTCGGCCATCGGGAACCGGCCCGGTGTATAGCCCAGCAGCGTCCATGCCACGTCCACCACGCCGTCGCGGGCCTGGTCGTAAAGCTGCGGCGGCTTGCCGCCCAGCTGCATCGAGGGATAGATCTGCACGTCGATGCGGCCGCCCGACTGCTCCTCGACCGCCTGTTCCCACGGTTCCAGCACGCCTTTCTGGATCGGCGCGTCGGCCGACAGGAAGTGATGGACGCGCAGCGTGACCTCTTGCGCGGCGGCGGCGGTGGTCATCGCGGCGGCGGCGACGCTGGCAAGCAACAATCTGTTCATGTGGTTTCCTCCCGTTGATCTGTCATGTCCGGGCCTGCGCGGCGGCATCGCCCGTGTTCCGTTCGGGCGCAAGGATATGCGCCCAGTCATGGCCCGGCGCGTGGCGCGACAGCGCCCCGGCCAGGGTTTCGGTCCTGTCCGCCGCAAGATCGGCCAGCGCCGCGGCGACCAGCCGCAGGGCGCCTGCGCGCGGCATGTGGCGGGCAAGGTGAAACCCCGCCGCCTCGGCCAGCATCGCGCCGCGATCATCGGCAAAGCTGCGCCCGATGCCGCAGGACAGGGGCGTCAGCGTCTCGGCCAGGTCCTGCGCCAGACGCAGCGCGGCGCCGGTGCGGATGACCATGTCGGGCAGCACCTGCCATTCGATCGCCAGCGCGCTGCCGTCGCGTTCCTGCGCGTGCACCATCGCCTGATGCAGCGTGCCGACCGCCCCCGCGTTCAGCCGGGCGATGCCGACCAGCGCCTCGGCCGCGACTGGGTTCGATTTCTGCGGCATGGTTGACGATCCGCCGCCCGTGCCTGCCGCGACCTCGCCGATGCCCGACTGTCCCAGCAGGATCAGATCGGAGCCCATCTTGCCCAGGCTGCCGGTGACAAGCCCCAGCCAGCCGCCCAGTTCCACGATCCCGTCCCGCGCCGCGTGCCAGGGGATATCGGGCGCGGACAGATCCAGTTCGTCCGCCAGCGCCTTGCGGATCGCGGGCATCTGCGGCGCCAGCGCGGCGCCGGTTCCCGCCGCGCCGTAAAGCGAGACATGCAGCAGGCGCGGGCGCAGTTCGGCCAGCCGCTGCCCATGCCGGGCCAGCGGCGCGCGCCAGACGGCGATCTTGGCCCCCAGCGTCGTGGGTGCCGCGACCTGGAACCGGGTCCGCGCGGGGATCGGCAGATCGGCATGGTCCGCTGCCTTCGCGGCCAAGGTCGCGTCCAGCCGCAGCAGCCTTTCGTGAAGGATCTGCAACGCCTCGCGCAGTTGCAGGATCAGCGCGCTGTCCTGAATATCCTGCGAGGTGGCGCCGAAATGCACCCAACCGGCATGATCCGCACAGGCATCCTTCAGCGCGCCGACCAGCGCCTGCGCCGGAATCCCGGCCCTGGCGGCGGGCAGGGCCAGATCGCGCGGGTCCGGCGACAGATTGTCGGCCGCGTGCGCGATGGCGTCGGCCGCCGCCTGCGGGATGATGCCCATGCGGCCCTGCACCCGCGCCAGCGCGCCCTCGACCCGCAGCATCGCGGCAAGCTGGGCCGGCGCGTCCATGATCGCGCCAAGCCGGTCGTCGGCGAACAGGCCGTCGGTCAGGGTCATGCGGCGGTCAGGCCCAGGATCTGGCGCGCCTGCGCCGGCGTCGCCACCGCCCGGCCGTATTTGCCGCACAACTCGACCGCGCGTTCCACCAGCGCCGCGTTCGAGGGCGCCAGCGTGTCGCGGTCCAGCCGGACATTGTCCTCAAGCCCGGTGCGCGCGTGACCGCCCGACGAGATGGCCCATTCGTTCAGCGTCAGCTGGTTCGGCCCGATGCCGGCCGCGCACCACGGCGCGTCCTCGCCAAACAGCCGCGCGACGGTGCGGATGTAGAAATCGAGCACCTCGCGATCCGCCGGCATGGCGTTCTTGACGCCCATCACGAACTGGACATAGGGGCGGTCGCGCAACCGCCCGTCCTGCCACATCTTCGCGGCCTGGAAGATATGCGACAGATCGAAGGCCTCGATCTCGGGCATCACGTCGTGTTCGATCATCTGCGCGGCCAGCCAATCGACCAGATCGGGCGGGTTTTCATAGACGCGGGTCGGGAAATTGTTCGACCCGACCGACAGGCTGGCCATGTCGGGCGACAGCGGCAGCATCCCGCCCCGTGCCTGTCCCGCGCCGGAACGCCCGCCGGTGGACAATTGCACGATCATGCCGGGACAATGCGCCCGGATGCCCTCCATCAGCGCGGCGAAGCGGTCGGGATCGCTGGTCGGCTTGCCCTCGTCGTCGCGGACATGGCAATGGGCGATGGTCGCGCCGGCCTCGAACGCCTGATGGGTGGAGTCGATCTGTTCGGACACGGCGATCGGAACGGCGGGATTGTCCTGCTTGGTCGGCAGGCTGCCGGTGATCGCCACGCAGATGATGCAGGGTGTGGTCATGATGGCCCTCAGATGTCGAAAAAGACGGTCTCGTCCTCGCCTTGCAGGCGGATGTCGAAACGATACCGCGGGACGCCGTCGCGTTCGCCGTCGCGGCGCGCGATCAGGGTCGCGCGGCGCCGTTCCCATTCGATCAGGTTGATCACCGGATCGTCGGCATTCGCCTGCGCCTCGTCCTCGAAATACATGCGCGTGTTCAGGCCAAGATTGATGCCGCGCGCCACGATCCACAGGTTCAGATGCGGCGCCATCGGGCGGCCGTGGCGGCCCATCACCGCCCCCGGCTTGACCGTGTCGAAACCCCATTCGCCGGTTTCGAAATCGGTGATGACCCGGCCCCAGCCGCGAAACCCGTCCTCGACCTCCTTGCCGCCTTCGGGATGGGCGTAATAGCCGTCGGCATTGGCCTGCCAGACCTCAAGCAGGACGTCCTTGACCGCGCTGCCGGTGCCGTCGATCACCAGCCCCTCGACCCGGATGCGCTGGCCGCGTGCGTTCGGCCCGGCGATGTCGTGGCCCAGTTCCTGGTCATAGATATGGAACCCCGCCGCCCCCGGCGCCAGCCCGATATGGACATAGGGGCCGGCGGTCTGGGACGCGGTCTCGCGCAGGTAATGCAATGTCTGCGGCATGGTCAGTTCCCCTCCAGCCGGTTCTCGAACAGGGTCGAGCGGCGACCCCGCAGAACGATGTCGAACTTGTAGGCGATGGAATCCAGCGGGATCGTGGCGTTCAGGTCCAGCTTGGCGATCAACTGTTCGATCGCGTCGGGATCGGGAATCGTCTGCACGATCGGGCAATGCGGGATCAGGGGATCGCCCTCGAAATACATCTGCGTGATCAGCCGCTGCACGAAGCCCGAGCCGAACACCGAGACGTGGACATGCGCCGGCCGCCAGTTGTTGACCCAGTTGCGCCACGGATAGGCGCCGGGCTTGACCGTGCGGAAATAGTAATAGCCGTTCTCGTCCGTCAGCGTCCGCCCGCAGCCGCCGAAATTGGGGTCGATGGGCGCCAGATAGGTGTCCTTGCGGTGGCGATAGCGTCCGCCGGCATTGGCCTGCCAGATCTCGACCAATGTCTCGGGCACCGGGCGGGCGTTTTCGTCCAGCACGCGGCCGTGGACGATGATGCGTTCGCCCACCGGGTCGCCGTCCTTGGCATAGTTGCGGATCAGGTCGCGGTCGATGGGGTCGATGTCGCCGTGCCCGAAGACCGGGCCGGTAATCTCGCTGAGGGAATTCTGCAACGAGATCGGCGCATAGCGCGGGCTGCGCGCCGCCGATGTCTTGTAATTCGGGGTCAGGGCGGGCGGATGCACGTTGCGGTCGCGCTGATAGAATTCGGCATGTTTCATCTGCGGTCCTCGGGGTCTTGCGCATCCATCTGGGCAAAGGTCTCGCGGGCCAGTTTCAGCGCATGGTTGGCGCACGGCACGCCGGCATAGATCGCCACGTGCTGGAACGCCTCCAGCACGTCGCGGCGGCTGGCGCCGGTGCGGGCGGTGGCGCGGATATGCATCGGAATTTCCTCGAAGTTCTTGGTCGCGGCCAGCAGCGCCAGGGTGATCATCGACCGTTCCCGGCGGCTGATCCCGTCGCCGGCCCAGACCGTTCCCCAGGCCGCGTTGGTGATCAGATCCTGGAACGGCGTGTCGAGATCGGTCTTGGCCGCCTCGGCCCGGTCCACATGGGCATCGCCCAGAACCTCGCGCCGCACCTGCATCCCGCGCTGGAAGCTGTCAGACATGGCCGATCTCCTTCAGAAAGCGGGTCAGGATGGCGGCGTATGCGCCCGGCGCTTCGACGCAGGGAATATGGCCCGCGCCGTCGATGACGTCGAACCGCGCATCCGCGATCAGATCGGCGGTGTCGCGCACAAGGTCGGACGGGGTCGAGCCGTCAAGCGCGCCTGCGATCAGCTGCACCGGCAGGTCAAGCTGCGCCGTCGCGTCGCGCAGATCGGCCGAGGCCAGCGCCGCGCAGCACGCCACATAACCTTCCAGCGGTTGGCGTTCCAGCATGCGTTGCCAGGGCGCGGCGGCACCGCTGTCGCGGAAGGCGGGCGAGAACCAGCGTTCCATGGTCGGGGCAGCGATGCTGGCCAGCCCGTCCGCGCGGATCGCGGCGATGCGGTCGTTCCACATCGCGGCATCCCCGATCCTTGCGGCGCTGTTGGAAATGACCAGCCCGGCCAGCAGGTCGGGATGGCGCGCGGCCAGCGACTGCCCGATCAGCCCGCCGATGGACAGGCCGACGAACACGACCCGCGACAGGCCGACATGGCGGATCAGCCCGGCCGCGTCATCGGCCATCTGTTCGATGGAATAGGGACCGGGGGTTTCCTGGGACAGGCCGTGGCCGCGCTTGTCATGGCGCAGGATGCGCAGCCCGTCGGGCAGATGCGGCAGCAACGGGTCCCAGACCCGGAAATCGGTTCCCAGAGAGTTGGAAAAGACCACGGCCGGGCCGTCCACCGGCCCCTGATCGGCATAGTGCAGATCGACATCGTTTACCCGTGCGTTCAGCATCAGTATGGCAACCCCACATAATTTTCCGCAAATGCCTGCTGCTGTGCCCGGTTGTCGCGCAGGAAGGCGATATCGGCCTGCTGCATCTTCAGATCGAACGGGCTTTGATCGGGATAGCGGTGCAAAAGCCCGCTGAACCACCAGCTGAAGCGTTCCGCCTTCCAGACCCGCAGCAACGCCCGTTCGGAATAGCGGTCGATCCCCTCGCTGTCGCCGTCTTCGTAATACTGGCGCAGACCGTGATACAGGTAATGCACGTCGCTGGCCGCCAGGTTCAGCCCCTTGGCGCCGGTCGGCGGCACGATATGGGCGGCGTCTCCGCACAGAAACAGCCGGCCCCACCGCATCGGCTCGGTCACGAAGGACCGCAGCGGGGCGATGGATTTCTCGATGCTGGGGCCGGTTTCCAGCCGCTCGGCGACGGAGTCGGGAATGCGCCGCTTCAGTTCCGACCAGAAGGCCGCATCGGTCCAGTCATCGGGGTGATCGGACAACGCGCACTGGATGTAATAGCGCGACAGATTCTCGTTCCGCATCGAACACAGCGCAAAGCCGCGGTCGGAATTGGCATAGATCAGCTCGTCATGCACCGGCGGCGTGCGCGACAGGACGCCCAGCCAGCCGAAGGGATAGGTCTTTTCGTATTCGCGCCGCACGTTCAGCGGAATGGTCTGGCGGCTGATGCCGTGGAACCCGTCGCAGCCGGCGACGAAATCGCAGTCCAGCCGGACCTCATGGCCGTTTTGGGTAAAGGTCACGCTTGGCGCGTCGCTGTCGGCACCGTGGATCTGGACGTGATCGACGTTGAATTCGGTCCGTGCGCCGACCGATTCGCGGGCATCGTAAAGATCGCGCGTCACCTCGGTCTGGCCATAGACGATCACCGGCGTGCCGGTCAGCGTCTTGAAGTCGATATGGAACATCTCGCCCTCGACGGCGATCTGGGTGCCGTCATGGACATGGCCTTCGCCGTGCAGCCGGTCGGCCACGCCCGCCTCTTCCATCAGCTTGACCAGCCCGGTTTCCAGAACGCCGGCCCGGATCCGCCCCAGGACATAGTCGCGCGTCTTGCGTTCCAGAACCACCGCCTCGATGCCGCGGCGATGCAGAAGCTGTCCCAGCAACAGACCCGACGGGCCTCCGCCGATGATGACGACCTGTGTGCGCATACGACCCTCCTCCTGTGGCAAACCATCACATATGGAAATCACCAAGTAAAATGAGATATTCGCGTCGATACTTGCCGAAACGGGAAAGCATGGACCGGCGCATCAAGATCAGACATCTTCAGGCCCTGGCCGAGATCGTCCGTCAGGGCAGCTTGAAGGCGGCGGCGCGGCATCTGTTCCTGACGCAGCCGGCCATCTCGCGCACGCTGACCGAGCTTGAGGATATCGCCGGCGCGCAATTGCTGAAACGCGGTCGCGGCGGCGTGTCGTTGACGCCCGAGGGCGAGTTCTTTCACGGCTATGCGCAGCGCAGCCTGTCGGCGTTGGAGGAGGGGCTGGCCGGGATTCACGATGCCGGCCGCGAAGGCGCGATGCGGCTGCATGTCGGCGCGCTTCCGTCGGTCGCCGCCCGCCTGATGCCCGAGGCGGTGGCCGAGCTGTCGCGTCTGGCGCCGCGGATGCGGCTGACCATCGCCGACGGCGCGCACGGACATCTGACCGCGCTGCTGCGCGCCGGCGATCTTGATCTGGTCATCGGCCGTCTGGGCGATCCGGCGACGATGCAGGGTCTCAGCTTCACCCAGCTTTATCTTGAGGATGTGGCGGTGGTGGTCCGTCCCGGCCATCCGATCCTGTCCGATCCCGATCTGCGCCGCGTTCAGGATTTCCCGGTGATCTACCCGCCGCCCTCGGCCGCGATCCGGCCCTTTGTCGAACGGCTGCTGATCGCCAACGGCATGACCCGGCCCGCGCGCCGGATCGAGACGGTGTCCGGCGCGTTCGGCCGCGTTCACGTGCGCCAGAGCGATGCGGTGTGGTTCATCTCGTCCGGGGTGGTCGCGCGCGAGGTGGCGGATGGCAGGCTGGTGCGGCTGCCCATCGCGACCGGCCTGACCGAGGGGCCGATCGGTCTGATGGTGCAGGCCGACAGCGCCGACAGCCCGGCGCGCGAAATCTTCGCGCAGGCGGTCGGGCGGGCGCTGCGGCGTCTTGGCCTGTGTTAGCGGCCCTGCACCGCAGCGCCCGGAACGATCACCCGGCTAGCCGGTCTTCGCGTTCCCAGAACCGCAACCCCCGGCATGTCCTGACGAAGCTGTCGATATCGTCGGCATCAAGCTTCAGCATCCCATCATCCGCGTCCGGCAACGCCCCCACCGCCTTCAACAGCGGCGCGGCCGCGTCGGTCCAGCCGATGAACTTGGCGTGGGCAAAGGCATCGCTGGCGAAATCCTGCGACGGCTTGTCGCCGGCCAGCTTGCGGCCCTCATCCTCGGACAGCACGATGGCCACCGCGTCGAACAGGACCGACGGGCCGCCGTCGATCTTTTCGTCCGCCGGCTTTCGCGTACCGTCCGACAGCGTGACCCCCTGGATATGGGGCGCGACGATGGCCACCATCGCGCCTTCCGCCTTGAACGCCTTTTCGATGGCCGAAACCAGTGCCGCATCGGCCCCGTCGGACAGATACAGGCCCAGCTTGCGGCCCGCAAAGCTGTCGGGGCCGTTCTTCAGAATGCTGAGCGCGTCCGACGGCGGCAGATCGGTGATCGGCTCGCGCGCGGGCTTTGCGGGCTTCGGCATGTCGGTCACGCCCAGACCCTTGGCGACGGCATGGGCCAGATCGTCATGGACATTCATCAGATGGCTCAGCATCCGCAGCCGGATCTTTTCGTGCTGGCATTTCGACAGCTCGAACGTATAGCCGGCGGCGATATGGCGCTGTTCCACGGGGGTCTGGCTGATCCAGAACTGGCGCGCCTGGCTGTAGTGATCGGCGAAGGTTTCCGACCGCGTGCGCTGCTTTCGGCCCTCGACCTGTTCGGGATAGCTGGTAAAGCCGAGCTGCGGGTTTTCGCGCGGACCGCCATCCTCGCCCCAGCTGTTGGGTTCGTAATTCGCCCGGCCTTTGGGGTTCATCATCGCCATGTGCCCGTCCTGCTGGAAATGATGGATCGGGCATTTCGGGGCGTTGATCGGGATATGGGTAAAGTTCGGTCCGCCCAGCCGCTTGGTCTGCGTGTCGAGATACGAGAAATTGCGCCCCTGCAACAGCGGATCGTTGGTGTGGTCGATGCCGCGCACGATGTTCTGGGTGCAGAACGCGACCTGTTCGGTCTCGGCAAAGAAATTGTCCACATTCGCGTCCAGCGTCAGCGTGCCGATGATCTGGACCGGAACCTGTTCCTCGGGGATGATCTTGGTCGCGTCGAGGATGTCGAATTCGAAGCTGTCCGCGAAATCGTCGTCGAACACCTGGATGCCCAGATCCCATTGCGGGAAATCGCCCGCGTCGATGGCGTCCCACATGTCGCGGCGGTGGAAATCGGGATCGGCGCCGTTGATCTTGACGGCCTCGTTCCAGACGACCGATTGCAGCCCCTGACGCGGCTTCCAGTGGAACTTGACATAGTGCGACTGGCCGTCGGCGTTGACCAGCCGGAAGGTGTGGACGCCGAACCCCTCCATAAAGCGGAACGAGCGTGGAATGGCGCGGTCCGACATCTGCCACATCGTCATGTGCACCGCCTCGGGCGACAGCGAGATGAAGTCCCAGAAATTGTCATGGGCGGATTGCGCCTGCGGAAAGCCGCGATCCGGCGCCTCCTTGACCGAATGCACAAGGTCGGGAAACTTGATCGCGTCCTGGATGAAGAAGACGGGAATATTGTTGCCGACCAGGTCCCAGTTGCCTTCCTGCGTATAGAATTTCGTGGCGAACCCGCGCACGTCGCGGGCCAGGTCGAACGATCCCTTGTTGCCGGCCACGGTCGAGAACCGCGTGAAGGTCGGGGTCTTTTCGCCTTCGCGCTGGAATATGTCGGCGCAGGACAGTTCCGGGATGGCCTTGGTCAGTTCGAAATGACCGTGCACGCCATAGCCGCGCGCATGGACCACCCGTTCGGGAATGCGTTCGTGGTCGAAGTGGAAGATCTTTTCGCGCATCACGTGATCTTCCAGCAGGACGGGGCCGCGCGCCCCGGCCTTCAGCGAATTCTGGTCGTCCGCAATCGGCCCGCCCTGGGCCGTTGTCATCGTCCGGTCGCGCGACGTGGTCTGCTGCCGCGGCTCTCCGCCGTCTCCCAGTTCCAGTTCTTTCATGTCCGATCCCCATTGTGTCCGAAGGTTAGCGGGGACGCGGAAACGATGCCCGTGGCATCCGCCCTCCCCCCTGTTTCGCGATGGCCCGGCATGCCTGCCGGCTGCCGGCACGAAACGCGGAACCCGGGCGGAAGTTTCGCGAAATCCGCAGCCTTGCGCGGCGTGGGTTCCGGCCCTGACATCAGATCATCGGCTTGCCGCCGGTGACCGCAACGATCGCGCCCGAGACATAGCTGGACATCGGATCGGCCAGCATCACATAGGCCGAGGCAAGCTCGACCGGCTGCGCGGGCCGGCCCATCGGATAGTTCTTGCCGAAATTGGCGACCTTTTCCGCGTCCATGCTGGCCGGGATCAGCGGCGTCCAGACCGGGCCGGGCGCGACCGCGTTCACGCGGATGCCGCGTTCGGCCAGCATCTGGGCTAGACCCATGGTGAAGTTCTGGATCGCGCCTTTCGTCGTGGCATAGGCCAGCAGGGTCGGGTTCGGATCGTCGGAATTGATCGAGGCCGTGTTGATGATCGCCGAGCCGGGCTGCATATGTCCGACCGCCGCCTTAACCAGATAGAACATCGCGTGGATATTGGTGGCGAATGTGTATTGCCATTCCTCGTCCGAGATCTGTTCGAGATCGTCGAACGTCATCTGATGGGCGGCGTTGTTCACCAGAATGTCGATCCTGCCGAACCGGTCGGCGGCTTCCTGGATCACGCGCTGGCATTCCTCGGGGCGGGACAGGTCCGCGGCGATCCGCAGACAGTCGCGCCCGGCGTCCTCGACCAGCGCGGCGGTCGATTTCGCATCCTCGGTTTCCTTCAGATAGACCAGCGCGATGTCGGCGCCCTCGCGGGCATAGGCAATCGCCGTGGCGCGTCCGATGCCGCTGTCCGCGCCGGTGATCACGGCGGTCATGCCCGACAGCCGGTCGCGGCCTTTCCAGCTGTCCTCGCCGTGGTCGGGAACCGGGTCCATCTTCTGGAAACTGCCGGGCAGGTCCTGCTGCTGTTCCGGAAATGGCGGTTTTGGAAACTGTGTCATCTGTCAACCTCCTGGTTGCATGTGCCTGCGCCCCTGCCTGCGCCCCTTGCTGCGGCGGTGCCGGGACGAATCGCCTGTCGGTCGAAAACCGTTCCGCGCGGCGGCGGTTCCCCGCGCCGGAGAAATCCGCCGATCCGCGCCGCGTGTCAGCTTCCCGGCGTGACGTGGCGGGAGGGTCCGACCGCCCGTCTTGACGCGTTCTGGCGCCCGATCTAGACCGCAGCCGGTTTTTTCCGGCAGCAGGATGGCGCAGATGGCGGCAGGGCATCACGGACCGGCATCAGGCCAGCATCGCTTGCAGGCGGCGGTGTCGCCCCGGATCGGCCGGTGGATGGCGGTTCTGATGACGGGCATCCTGCTGGCCGGCTGCGCCGACCGGCCTGGGCCGCAATCGCTGTTGCCGGTCATGGGCGCGCCGCGCGCCGCGGCCGAACTGACGGTCTTTACCGCCACGGATCGCGCGCTGGCCGCGACGCAGCCGCCCGTTTATGGCGGCGGTCGCGGGCCGATGACCTATGAGCGATACGCGCTTGACGCCGGTGAAGGCGACGTTGCCCCTTCGGCGGATGCAGACTTTGCGGTGGTCGCGCGGCAACGCCTTGACCGCGCGGGCTTTCTTGACCGTGTCGGCGATCTGGCCGCGCAGCCCGACCACAAGATCGTCGTCTTCGTGCACGGCTACAACAACAGCTATCAGGAGGCGGTGTTCCGGCTGGCCGATCTGGCGCTTGAGGTCCGCCAGCAGGCGGTGCCGGTGCTGTTTTCCTGGCCGTCCGAGGCGACGGTGACCGGTTATGTCTCGGATCGCGATTCCGTGGCCTATGCGCGCGGCGATCTGGCCGATCTGCTGACGGACCTGACGGCGACGGGCAGGCCGGTCGTCCTTGTCGGTCACAGCATGGGCGGTTGGCTGGTGATGGAGACGCTGCGGCAGTTGCGACTGGACGGGCGCGGCCATGTGATCGCGGGGCTTGAGGTCGGGCTGGTATCGCCGGATATCGACCTTGACGTGTTCCGCACGCAGGTCATGGCGGTGGGCCGGCTGTCGCCGCCGCTGACGGTGCTGACCTCGCCCGACGACCGGGTGCTGGCGGCCTCGGCCCGCGTGGCGGGGGGCAGGATGCGGCTTGGGGCGGTGCGCGCGGACGATCCGCAGATCCGCCGGATGGCGCAGCAGGCCGGGGTCAGGCTGATCGACATCTCGGCCCTGCCGGCCAGCGACGCGACCAATCACGACCGGATGCTGGCCGTCGTGGCGCTGCGCGCCGCGCCGGTGCGCTCCAACCCGCTTGAGGATCTGCGCCAGACCGGGGCCTATGTTCTGGGCGGCGCCGGTCGGCTGATGAACCGGACCGGGCTGGTCGGCCCCTGATCCGGCCGGCCGCGCAGTCGCCCGATTGACCGCTTGTGCCGCGCCGGCGATCCGTGCTGTCATCGACGGGCTGCGCCCGGCGCACCGCGCCGGACACGGCGCGCCGACGACCGCCAGGGAAATAAAAGGAGAATCGCTTGTCCCAGGAACAGACCCCGCGCCTGCATGTCATCATCGCCTCGACCCGCCCCGGGCGGATCGGTCCGTCCGTCGCGCGATGGTTTCACGACTTCGCGGCCGGACATGGCGGGTTCGACGCGCATCTGGTCGATCTGGCCGATTTCAACCTGCCGGTCTATGACGAGCCTGTTCACCCGGCCCGCGGCGATTACCGCAACGCGCACACGAAAGCCTGGGCCGACAGCGTGGCGGCGGCCGACGCCTATGCCTTCGTGACGCCGGAATACAATTTCTTCCCGACGCCCGCATTGGTGAACGCGCTGAACTATGTCTATCGCGAATGGAACTACAAACCCTGCGGCTTTGTCAGCTATGGTGGGGTATCGGGCGGATTGCGGGCGGTGCAGGCGACTAAGCTGCTGGTGACGACGCTGAAGATGATGCCGATGGTCGAAGGGGTGGCGGTGCCGATGGCCGCATCCATGATCGACGACAACGGGGATTTCGGGTCGAACGACCTGATCGACAAGTCGGCGACGACGCTGCTGGACGAGATGCGCCGCTGGACAATCGGCCTGCGCGCCATGCGCGAGGCGGGCTGAGCGGGGCGGGGTGAACCGCGCAACAGGACGACACCGGGCAAGCGGAGTTTCAGGGAGGGGACCGGAATGAACGGCGATCCGGACGGGCGGCGATGCAGGCGGGCCTGACGCCGCAGATCCTGCCCGCCGCGGCGGACGCGGTGCTGGTCCGGTTCGCGCTGCGGGCCGAGCCGCAGGCGATGGCGGCGGCGCAGGTCATGGCCCGCCAGCTTGACGCCGACACGCCCGAGGGCGTGGTCGAGATTGCGCCGGCCCTGGTCTCGGTCCTGCTGCGCTTCGATCCGGCAGTGGTGTCCCGCGACGATCTGGTCCGGGCGCTGTTGCCGCAGGCCACGGCCATCGCAGAGCAGCGACCGGACCCGCCCCCGCCGCTGCGCCGCTGGACGATCCCGGCAGTTTTCGGCGGCGAACACGGCCCGCATCTGGACGACGTCGCGGGAAGTCTGGGCCTGTCGCCGGATCAGGCCGTGCAGCAGCTTTGCCGCGCCGATCTGCGCGTGCTGACCATCGGCTTCGCGCCGGGCCAGCCCTATATCGGGCTGCTGCCGCCGGCGTGGGACCTGCCGCGCATGGCGGATCTGGCCCCGCGCGTGCCCGCAGGCGCGGTGGTGGTGGCGGTGCGCCAGATCGTGATGTTCGGTGCCGCCTCGGCGACCGGGTGGCGTCAGGTCGGATGCAGCGCCTTTCGCACCTTCCTGCCCGACCGCGAGACGCCGATGCCGCTGCGCGCCGGCGACGCGATCAGATACAGCTCCATCCCGGCCGAAGAAATGGCCGAACTGTCGAAACGGTCCGACGGCATGGGCGGCGCAACGGTCGAGGTGCTGGAATGACCGCCATCCGCATCGAAAAAGTCGCGGGCATGCTGACGGTGCAGGACATCGGCCGGCCCGGCCATCTGGCGCAGGGGCTGTCGCGCGGCGGCGCGATGGACCGGCTGGCCCTGATCGAGGCGGCGGCCCTGCTGGGCGCCGACCGTCCGCTGGCCGCGATCGAGATGGCCGGCGCGGGCGCGCATCTGTCGGTCGCCGCGCCGATGCGCATCGCGCTGACCGGCGCGCCCATGACCGCGATGCTGGACGATGCACCGCTGCGCTGGCACGCAAGCCATCTTGTGCAGCCGGACCAGACCCTGCGGATCGGGTCGGCGCAGGCGGGGGTCTATGGCTATGTCACGCCGGCGGGCGGGCTGCGGACGCCGCTGTGGCTGGACAGCCGCGCCGCGCATCTGAACATCGGCATCGGAAGGATGCTGAATGCGGGCGACAGGCTTGACTGCGGCGACGATCCCGCGCCGCAGGGCGCTTCGCGCATTGTCGAACCCGAGGCACGGTTTCAGGGCGGCGAATTGCGCGTCACCGACGGCCCCCAAACCGCGCTGTTCGACGACGATGTGCTGGAGGCGTTCTTCAGCACCGGTTTCACGCGCGGCAGCCGCGCCAACCGACAGGGAATACAGCTGGACACCGACAGCCGCTTCACCTCGAATCACGCCGCCGGGCTGGCATCTGACATGATCGGGCCGGGCGATCTGCAAATGACAGGCGACGGTCTGCCCTTCGTGCTGATGGCGGAATGTCAGACCATGGGCGGCTATCCCCGGATCGGCCGGATCGTGCCCGCCGATCTGCCGCGCATGGCGCAGGCACCGGCGGGATCGACCCTGCGGTTCCGGCGGCTGACATGGCCCGAGGCCGATGCCGCCTTCCGAACCGAGGCCGACACGCTGCGCGAGGTTGCGGCGCGCTGCCGGAACCTGATCCGCGATCCGGCGACGATCCCGGATCTGCTGTCCTATCAACTGATCGGCGGCGTCACCGCGGGCCGCGAACTGGAGGCCGGGCGATGAAGATCGACATGAATGCCGATATGGGCGAAAGCTTTGGACCCTGGCGGATGGGCAACGATCAGGCGTTGCTGGACCATGTGACCTCGGCCAATATCGCCTGCGGGTTCCATGCCGGCGATCCGGACGTGATGGCGCGGACGATGCGGATGGCGGCGCAGAACGGCGTCGGCATCGGCGCGCATCCGGGGTTTCACGACCTTCAAGGCTTCGGCCGCCGGCGGATGCGCCTGTCCTCGGACGAGATGGGCAACATGGTCGCCTATCAGCTTGGCGCGGCGCGCGGCATCGCGGCGGCGGCGGGGGCGCAGGTGCGGCATCTGAAACTGCACGGCGCGCTGTCGAACATGGCCTCGGAGGATGCCGGCATCGCGCGCGCCTGCTTTGACGCGGCGCTGCGGGTCGATCCGGATCTGATCCTCGTGGCGCTGGCCGGAACCGCGATGGAGGCCGCCGCCCGCGATCTGGGCGCGCGCGTGGCCGCCGAAATCTTTGCCGACCGCGCATACGAGGACGACGCATCGCTGGTCGATCGTAGCAAGCCGGGCGCGGTGCTGCACGACCCGGTCGCGGCCGCCGAACGGGTCATCGCCATGCTGCGCGACAAGGCGATCCACAGCATCGGCGGCAAGCGCATCCCCTGCCGGATCGACACCGTCTGCATCCATGGCGACGGACCCGAGGCGGTGCCGTTCGCCCGCCAGTTGCGCCGGGAACTTGCCGCAGCCGACATCCAGCTGCGCATGTTCGACTGACGCGGGCGCGGCTTGTGCGCGGGCGTGGCCGGATCACACAGATGTGCAGCCGCCCAATCCAAGGGTGAAACTGGGCCGCGGGTCTGCTATCCTGCGGTTGAACATCGTTCAGCCCGCTGGATTTTCAGGGCAGGTCCCGACCGCTTCGGCCTGCCCGGTCCCCGGGCCCCTGAAGGGGGAGGAGGCAGCCATGAATGACAAGACAATCGGAAACCCGGTCAGCTGGGCGGCGCAGAAAGTGGCCGGGATGGGCCGCGGCGTCGGCTCGGCCGTGGACGGGATCAGCAGCCACGATCTGGCCCGCCCGCAGATCAACAGGATCGGCGCGGACGACATCAGGTCGGCGCTGAAGAAGGGCGTCGAGGATTTCGGGGCGCTGCGATCGGACGTGATCTTTCTGGTGGTGCTGTATCCGGTGATCGGCTTCGTGCTGGCGCTGTGGTCCTTCAACACCGACGATCTGCACCTGCTGTTCCCGCTGGTCGCGGGGTTTCCGCTTGTCGGGCCGGTCGCGGCCCTGGGGCTGTACGAGTTGAGCCGGCGTCGCGAACGCGGCGAGGACGCGAACTGGAGCGCGGCGCTGGACACGCTGACCGGACGGATTCTGGGGCCGGTGATCATGCTGTCGCTGCTGCTGGTGGCGATCTTCACGCTGTGGATGCTGGTCGCGCACGCGATCTGGTCCGCAACGCTTGGGCCGGCATCCTATGACGGGCTGTGGGACTTTCTGGGCACGACGCTGAGCACGGCCGAGGGCTGGACGATGATCGTCGTCGGACTTGCCGTGGGCTTCGTGTTCGCAGCGGTCACGCTGTGCATCAGCATGGTGTCGTTTCCGATGATGATCGACCGGCAGGTCGGCGTGCCGGTCGCGCTGGCGACCTCGTTCGCGGTCGCGCGGCGCAATCCGGGCACGACCGCGTTGTGGGGCCTTGTCGTCGCCGTGGCGCTGATGGTGGGCATGATCCCGCTGTTCGCCGGTCTGGTCGTGGTGCTGCCCATCCTTGGCCACGCGACCTGGCATCTTTACCGCAGCGCGGTGGCCGAACCCGAAATCGCGAGCCGGGCGGCCGCCTGAAAAACGCCGGACCGCGCGCGATGCGTGCGCGGTCCGCACGTTCCTCTGCCGGCTACAGCAGCAGCAGGATCACCCCCGTCGCCAGCGCGCCGACCGTCAGGATGATGGCCAGGATCAGCATCCGGGTCTGGGATTGCCCCTCGATGTCGTGCTGATCCATCCGGGCGCGGGCACGCCGGCATTTCAACACCGCCGCCCAGAAGATGAGGATCGCGGCGAGGATGAAGATTTCGGCCGCGCTTTTGGCGATCCAGGTTTGCTCGCTGTCCTTGAACACCGCCTTCAGGCCAAGCGCCAGCGCAACGCAGGCCATCCCGGTGCGCATCCATCCGGCGAATGTCCGTTCGTTGGCAAGGACGGTGCGATCCTCGGCCCATGCGGTTCGGGTATCGGCAAGATCGTCCGCGTCGGGATCGTCCGGCGTCTTGGTGTCAGGCAATGGCGTGATCCTTGGCAAGTGACGGGCGGGAGCCCGATGCCAGTCAACCATGTTCAGCGCCATCCGGCCAAGGGCCACGGCAATGCGCGGCACATGAAAGACGCGAAACCCTGTCCGATATTAACCGGCATCCGCGCGGCGGTCCGGTTCCGTCCGGTCGGCGCGGCATCCAGGAATCGGCAAAAAACGGATGAAGTGGTGAGCCCGACAGGATTCGAACCTGTGACCCACTGATTAAAAGTCAGTTGCTCTACCAACTGAGCTACGGGCCCATCGCACGGGCCGCTTACTAGGATCGGGGGCCGGGGGCGTCAAGCGGAAAAATCGGGACCACTGGCGCAACTGCCTGCGCGGGTCTATATGGCGCGGCATGAACACGCGCCCTCTGGCCGGCCTGCCATTCATGAAGATGCACGGGCTGGGAAACGATTTCATGGTGATCGACCTGCGCGCGGGCGGCACGGCGCCCGCGCCGCAGACCATCGCGCGTCTGGCCGACCGCCATCGCGGCGTCGGTTTCGATCAGTTCGCGGCCATCTCCCATGACGACGATGCCGATCTGCGGCTGAGGTTCTGGAACGCCGACGGCTCGACCAGTTCGGCCTGCGGCAACGCGACGCGCTGCATCGCGCGCTTCGTGATGGACCAGACCGGCCGCGACCGGCTGCGCCTGCGCACCGATCACGCGGTCCTGCTGGCCGAGGATGCGGGGCAGGGATCGACGCGGGTGAACATGGGCGCGCCGGTGCTGGACTGGCAGGCGATCCCGCTGGCGCGGGCGGTGGATGTCGATCATCTGCCGGTGCCGGGCGATCCGGTCGCCACGGGCATGGGCAATCCGCACATGACGTTCTTCGTGCCGGACGCGGATGCCGTCGATCTTCAGGCGTTCGGGCCGGCGCATGAACATCACCCGCTGTATCCCGCCCGCACCAATGTCGAGATCGTGCAGGTGATCGCCCCGGATGAGATCAGGCTGCGGATCTGGGAACGCGGGACCGGCCCGACGCTGGCCTCGGGGTCGTGTTCCTGCGCGGCGGCGGTGGCCGCGGCGCGGCGCGGGCTGACCGGGCGACGGGTCCGGGTGCATGTGCCCGGCGGCACGCTGCTGATCGACTGGCGCGAGGACGGCGTCTGGATGGAGGGGCCGACCGCGCATGTGTTTTCGGGTGTGATCACGCCCGACTGGCTGTCGGCATGAGCGCGCCGGTCTTTTCCACCCTTGGCTGCCGCCTGAACGCCTATGAGACCGAGGCGATGCGCGAGATGGCCGAGGCTGCCGGCCTGACGGGGGCGGTGGTGGTGAACACCTGCGCCGTGACGGCCGAGGCGGTGCGCAAGGCGCGGCAGGAGATCCGCCGGCTGGCGCGCGAGAACCCGGGCGCGCCGGTGATCGTGACCGGATGCGCCGCGCAGACCGAGCCCGAAACCTTTGCCGCGATGCCCGAGGTGACGAAGGTCATCGGCAATCACCAGAAGATGCAGCCCGAGACCTGGACCCGGCTGCACGCCCCCGATCTGATCGGGGACACCGAAAAGATCCGCGTGGACGACATCATGTCGGTCCGGGAAACCGCCGGCCATCTGATCGACGGGTTCGGGCGGCACCGCGCCTATGTGCAGGTCCAGAACGGCTGCGATCACCGCTGCACCTTCTGCATCATCCCCTATGGGCGCGGCAACTCGCGCAGCGTGCCGGCGGGGGTGGTGGTCGAACAGATCCGGCGGCTGGTCGGGCGCGGCTTCAACGAGGTGGTGCTGACCGGCGTCGATCTGACCTCCTGGGGCGCGGATCTGCCGGGGACGCCGCGTCTGGGCGATCTGGTGATGCGGGTCCTGCGGCTGGTGCCGGATCTGCCGCGCCTGCGCATCAGCAGCATCGATTCGATCGAGGCGGACGACAACCTGATGCTGGCCATCGCCACCGAATCGCGGCTGATGCCGCATCTGCACCTGTCGTTGCAGGCGGGCGACGACATGATCCTGAAGCGGATGAAGCGGCGGCATCTGCGCGACGATGCGATCGGGTTCTGCGACGAGGTCCGGCGGCTGCGGCCCGACATGGTGTTCGGCGCCGACATCATCGCCGGATTCCCGACCGAGACCGAGGCGATGTTCCGCAACAGCCTGGACCTGGTCGAGGAATGCGGCCTGACATTCCTGCACGTGTTCCCCTATTCCGCCCGCAAGGGAACGCCCGCCGCGCGGATGCCGGCGGTGCCCGGCCCCGCGATCCGCGAACGCGCCGCCCGGCTGCGCGAGGCGGGCGACAGGGCGCTGCGCCGCCATCTGGACGCGCAGATCGGCCGGTATCACCGCGTCCTGACCGAGGGCAGCCGGATCGCGCGGACCGAACAGTTCACCGAGGTCGCGCTGAGCCACGACCGGCCCGAGGGCACGTTGCTGGATCTGCGGATCACCGGCCATGACGGGCGCAGATTGACCGCGTGAGGCGTCGTTTGCCGCTGACGCGGCGATGGCAAGGGGGCGCTGCCCCCTTGCACCCCCGAGGTATTTGGGAAGAGTGCGAGGAGCAGTCAGAAAGGAACGCCCGATGACAACCCTGCTGTTTTCGCATCCCGCCGCCGCGGCGCATCTGATGCCGCCGGGACATCCCGAACAGGTGGCCCGCCACGGAGCCGTGCTGGAGGCGCTGGCGGGGCTGGATCTGCAACGGCGCGAGGCACCCATCGCCGATGACGCCGACATCCTGCGCTGTCACCCAAGGCGGCATCTGGACCGGATCCGCGCGGCCGCACCGGACCAGGGGTTTCACATGCTGGACGGCGATACCAGCATGTCGCCCGGCAGCCTCGAGGCGGCGTTGCGCGGCGTCGGCGCGGCCTGCGCCGCCGTCGATGCGGTGCTGGCCGGCGAGGCAAGCAGCGCCTTTGTCGCCATGCGCCCGCCCGGTCACCATGCCGAGCGCGAGACGCCGATGGGGTTCTGCCTGTTCGGCAACGTGGCCATCGCCGCCATGCGCGCGCTGGATCATCACGGGCTGGACCGGGTCGCGGTGCTGGATTTCGACGTCCACCACGGAAACGGCACGCAGGATCTGCTGTGGGAGGAAAAGCGGGCCTTCTTCGCCTCGACCCACCAGATGCCGCTGTATCCGGGCACCGGCGCGCCGTCCGAAACCGGGGCGTTCGGGCAGGTCATGAACGTGCCCTTGGCGCCCGGATCGGGCGGGGACGAGGCGCAGGCGGCGTGGCGCACGATCCTGGACCGCTGCCGCGAATTCGGACCGCAGCTGATTCTGGTGTCTGCCGGGTTCGACGCGCATCGCGACGATCCGCTGGCGCAGCTGAACTGGGACGATGCGGATTTCGCCGCCATCACCCGGCTGATCTGCGATGTGGCGGGGTGGTGCGGAGTGCCGGTGGTATCCTGTCTGGAAGGTGGCTATGATCTGGCCGCCCTGGGGCGGTCGGTTCGCGCCCATGTCGAGGTGCTGATGGAGACCGGAAGATGAGCGAGATCGAGAACCTGTCCTTCGAGGACGCGATGCGCGAACTGGAGGCGACGGTCGGCAAGCTTGAGACCGGCGAGGCCACGCTGGAGGAATCCATCGCGCTGTATGAACGCGGCGCCCGTTTGCGCGCGCATTGCGAAAAGCGGCTGCGCGAGGCCGAGGAGCGGGTCGAGAAGATCACCCTGTCGGCCAGCGGCCAGCCGACCGGCACGGAACCGGTCGAGGGCCAGTGATGCAGGCGCGTCTGGATGAGGTGAAGGCGCAGCTGCGCGGCGCGCTGGACGCGGCGCTGGCCCAGTATCCCAAGGGCGAACTTGCCGATGCGATGGCCTATGCCACGGTCGGCGGCAAGCGCATCCGCGGATTTCTGGTGATGGAATCGGCCCGCCTGCACGGCGTTCCCGATGAGGCCGCCCTGCCGGTGGCGGCGGCGGTCGAGGCGCTGCACGCCTATAGCCTGGTGCATGACGATCTGCCGGCTATGGACGACGACGATCTGCGCCGCGGCATGCCCACCTGTCATGTGCAGTGGTCCGAGGCGACCGCGATCCTGGCGGGCGACGCGTTGCAGGCGATGGCGTTCCGGCTGCTGACCGACGACGCCATCGGCGATGCCGAGGCGCGGCTGCGGATCGTGCGCGCCTTTGCCGACGCGGTGGGCGCGGGCGGCATGGTCTGGGGTCAGGCGCTGGACATTGCCGCCGAAAGCTCGGTCCAGACGCTGGATCTGAAGGCGATCACGCGCTTGCAGCGCGCCAAGACCGGGGCCCTGATCCGTTTCGCGGCGACCGCCGGCGCGCTGATCGCGGGCGATGATCCCGATGCGCTGGACCGCTATGCCGCGGGGCTGGGGCTGGCGTTCCAGATCGCCGATGACATTCTTGACGTGGTCGGTGACGAGAACGTGACCGGCAAGCGCGTCGGCAAGGACGGCGCCGCCGGCAAGGCGACATTCGTGTCGATTCTGGGGCTGGAGGGTGCGCGGGACGAGGCGCGGCGGCTGGTGCACGAGGCGCAGACGGCACTGGACGGTTACGGCGAGGCCGCCGGAAACTTGCGGGAACTGGCGCGTTTCGTTATCGAACGCGACACCTGACAAACGCCCGCCCGGAGGGCCACAGCATGACCGACCGCCCCGACACGCCCCTGCTTGACCGGGTCACCCTGCCCTCGGACCTGAAGACCCTGTCCGACCGAGAATTGCGGCAGCTGGCCGACGAGTTGCGCACCGAGACCATCAGCGCCGTCAGCGTGACCGGCGGACATCTGGGTGCGGGGCTGGGGGTGGTCGAACTGACCGTGGCCCTGCATGCGGTCTTCGATGCGCCGCGCGACAAGATCATCTGGGATGTCGGGCATCAATGCTATCCGCACAAGATCCTGACCGGGCGGCGCGACCGCATCCGCACCCTGCGCAGCGGCGGCGGTCTGGCCGGGTTCACCAAGCGCGCCGAAAGCCCCTTCGACCCGTTCGGCGCCGGCCATTCCTCGACCTCGATCTCGGCCGCTTTGGGCTTTGCCGTGGCC
This sequence comes from Paracoccus stylophorae, assembly GCF_028553765.1. Classification (NCBI taxonomy): domain Bacteria; kingdom Pseudomonadati; phylum Pseudomonadota; class Alphaproteobacteria; order Rhodobacterales; family Paracoccaceae; genus Paracoccus; species Paracoccus stylophorae. The sequence goes on from NZ_CP067134.1 coordinate 417,420, forward strand.
CGCGATCTGGGCGGCGATCCGGGCGATGCGATCGCGGTGATCGGCGATGGCGCGATGAGCGCGGGGATGGCCTATGAGGCGCTGAACAATGCCGGGCATCTGGGCAAGCGGCTGATCGTGATCCTGAACGACAACGAGATGTCCATCGCGCCGCCGGTGGGCGCGATGTCGTCCTATCTGACGCGGCTTTACACGGGCGGGCCGTTCCAGGAACTGAAGGCTGCGGCCAAGGGCGCGGTCGGCATGCTGCCCGAGGCGCTGCAGGAAGGGGCGCGGCGGGCCAAGGAGATGCTGAAAGGCATGGCCGTCGGCGGCACGCTGTTCGAGGAGCTGGGCTTTTCCTATATCGGGCCGGTGGACGGTCACGACATGGAACAGCTGCTGCCGCTGCTGCGCACCGTCAAGGCGCGGGCGTCGGGTCCGGTGCTGATCCATGCGGTCACGCGCAAGGGCAAGGGCTATGCGCCGGCCGAGAATGCCGCCGACCGCGGCCATGCGACATCGAAATTCGATGTCGTCACCGGCGTGCAGGCCAAGGCCAAGTCGAACGCGCCCAGCTATACCTCGGTCTTTGCGCGCGCGCTGATCGATCAGGCCGGGCGCGACGACCGCATCGTCGGCATCACCGCCGCGATGCCCGACGGCACCGGCCTGAAACAGTTCGCCGAGCGTTTTCCGCGCCGCAGCTTCGATGTGGGCATCGCCGAGCAGCACGCGGTGACCTTTGCCGCCGGGCTGGCGGCGGGCGGGATGAAACCGTTCTGCGCGATCTATTCGACCTTTCTGCAACGCGGCTACGATCAGGTGGTCCATGACGTGGCGGTTCAGGGCCTGCCGGTCCGCTTCGCCATCGACCGCGCCGGGCTGGTGGGGCAGGACGGCCCGACCCATGCCGGCGCCTATGATATCGGGTTTCTGGCGAACCTGCCGGGCTTCGTGGTGATGGCCGCCGCCGATGAGGCCGAGCTGGTGCACATGGTCGCCACGGCGGCGGCCCATGACGACGGACCCATCGCCTTCCGGTTCCCGCGCGGCGAGGGGGCAGGGGTCGAGATGCCGGCGCGCGGCCGGGTTCTGACGATCGGCAAGGGCCGGATCGTCCGCGAGGGGTCGGGGGTCGTGCTGCTGTCCCTTGGCACGCGGCTGGCCCCGGCGCTGGAGGCGGCCGAGGCGCTGGCGGCGCGCGGCATCCGCCCGACCGTGGCCGATGCGCGTTTTGCAAAGCCGCTGGACCGCGACCTGATCCTGAAACTGGCGCAGGACCATGAGGCCCTGATCACGCTGGAAGAGGGCGCGGTGGGCGGGTTCGGCAGCCATGTCGCGCAGCTTCTGGCCGAGGAGGGCGTGTTCGACCGCGGGCTGAAATTCCGCTCGATGGTGCTGCCGGACCGGTTCGTGGATCACGACGCCCCCTTCGCCATGTATGACGTGTCGGCGCTGAACGCCCGCCATATCGAGGCGAAGGTGCTGGACGTTCTGGGGATCGAACGGCTTGCGGATCTGCGCGCCTGACCGGGCAGGGACGGACGGACGGACGCGCGTCATTGATAGCTGCGTACCAGCGCGCCCGCGATCATCGACCAGCCGTCGACCACGACGAAGAACGCCAGCTTGAAGGGCAGCGAGACGACGACCGGCGGCACCATCATCATGCCCATCGACATCAGCACCGCCGACACGACCAGATCGATGATCAGGAAGGGCAGGGCGATCAGGAACCCGATCTCGAAGGCGCGCTGGATCTCGGACAGCATGAAGGCCGGGACCAGCACCGACAGCCGGTCCGCCGGCGCGGCGGGATCGGGGGCGATCTCGGCCAGGCCCTGCAACGTGTCGGGATCGGTGCGCGCCGACATGAAGCCCTGAAAGGGAAGGATGCCGCGCTGGAACGCCTCGGCGATGCCGATGCTGCCGTCGCGCAGGGGGGCGCCGGCCATCTGCCATGCCTCGCGCAGGACCGGGTCCATGATGAACCATGTCAGAAACATCGCCAGGCTGACGATCAGCATGTTCGGCGGCGCCTGTTGCAGCCCGATGGCCTGACGAAGGATCGACAGCACGGTGACGATGAAGGGAAAGCACGTCACCATGATCGCGATCCCCGGCGCCAGCGACAGCGCGGTCAGCGCAAGCACGATCAGCACCGCGTTCTGGCCCAGACCTGCCGCCGCCTGCCCCGGATCGGGCAGGCCCTGCGCCAGCGCGGCCGAGGGGACCAGGGCCAGCAGCGCGACCGCAACCGCGTGCAGGCGGATCACACCGCCTCCGTCGCGCCGACGATGCGCACGCACAGCCGTTCCTCGGGCGATCCGTCGCCGGTCAGTTCGCCGCGCGCGATGACCCTGTCGCCCACGCAGATCTCGACCCCGTCCTCGATCGGCTGATCCAGCATCAGCACGTCGTCGGGCCGCAGCGCGGACAGCTGCGCCACCGTGCGGCGGGTCCGGCCCAGGCGGATCGTCACCTCAAGCTGGATGTTGTCGGTGTCGATCAGGTGCTTCAATGCGTCCATGACGATTCGTCCCCGGAGATATCGGAAATCAGCGCGCGCATGTCCCGGCCAAGGCGGTCCGGGCAGAACTCGATCCGCCCGCCCTCAAGCGACAGGCTGATGCGGTCGGTGTCGGACGGCTCAAGCTCGATCCCCTCGATCCCGGCATCCGCCAGACATCGCTGGACCAGCCCTTGCAGCCGGTCGCTGCAGGCGATGCGCGCGCGCAGCGGCGCGGCTTTCTGCGCCAGCCGTTCCAGTTCGGCCGTCAGCGCGTCGCGCAATCGCGCCGAGTCCGCCGCCGGCGCCAGATTGTCGAGGATCGCATCGAGGATCGGGGACAGCGCCGCGGCCGCCTCGGCCCGCAGCGCGGCCCGGCGCTGCGCATCCTCGGCAAGCGCCACGGCCAGCCGCTCAAGCCCCGCGCCCAGATGTCGCATCTGGTCGTCGTGGCTGCGGGCAAGGCCCGCCGCCAGACCCTCGGCATGCGCGCGGTCCAGCGCATCACGGTCGAAGATCTGTTTCGTGTCCCGACCCGCAAGCGCGGCGGTGAAGGATTCCAGTCTGAACATGGCCTGCGTCAATGCGCGTTCTCCTTGTTGTCGATCCAGCCGGACAGGATCTTGATGCTTTCCTCGTGCCGGTCGCGCATCATCGTGCGCAGCCGGGCGACGGGATCGCCATGCGGCAGCGACAGATGCTGCGGCGGCTCAGGCGCGATCAGCTGCGGTGCGGCGGCCTGCTGCGGCGCGTCTTGCTCGATCGTGCCGGTCACGGGTGCCGGGACGGCGGCGCTGTCGTCGGCCAGGGCGGCGGGGGCGGCCTGCACGGCGGCGCGTGCGCGCAGCACCGGGCGCAGGATCGCCAGCATCACCGCCAGCGCGAACAGCCCGATCAGCGCAAGCCGGATCAGCCCGTTCACCTCCAGCCGGTCCAGCAGACCCGGCCGCGCCAGCGTGCCGTTGTCGCCCAGGCTTGCGAAGGGCAGCGATTTCACCGTGATCAGATCGCCGCGCGTCTCGTCGAAGCCCGTGGCCGAGGCGACCAGTTCGCGCAGGACCGCAAGCTCGGCCTCCGCGCGCGGCACCAGCTGCGTCTGACCCTGCGCGTCGGTCTGGGCCACGCCGTTGACCAGCACGGCGACGGTCAGGCGGCGGGTCGCACCGGGCTGACGCTGGATTTCGCGGGTGACGCGGCTGACTTCGTAATTGGCCTGTTGGCGGTTTTCCGACCGCGAGGCCTGCGAACCGTCGCCCTGGCTTTCTTCGGCATCCGGCAGGTTCGAGGCGGCCGTCACCGCGCCGGCGCCGGTCGAATTGCTTTGATCGGTGGTTTCCTCGGTCACCTGAGAGATCAGGGCGCGCTGATCGGGATCGTAACGCTGTTCGGTCATCAGCTCGGTTTCGGTGACCAGATCGAGGTTCAGTTCGACAATGGCATTGCCGGGGCCGACATGCGGTTCCAGGATGCGTTCGACATTGCGCTTCATGTCGGCGCCGCGATCCTGTCCGGCCGTCTCTTCGCTGGCCGACACGATGCCGCGCTGCGAATCGATCACCGTCACGCTGTCGGGCGACATCCCCGGCACGCCCGACGACACCAGAAAGCGCAGCGCCGCCGCCTGATCGCGCGTGATCTGCTGGCCGTTGGTGGTCAGCGTGACCGAGGCGCTGCCGGTCAGGTCGCGCCGATAGCCGCGCCCGTTCTCGACCGCCAGATGCACCCGCGCGGACTTGACGTTGGGCAGCGCAAGGATGGTGCGGGCCAGTTCGCCCTCTTTCGCGCGCCAATAGGCGGCGTCGAACATCTGCGATGTGGTGCCGAAGCCGGAAATGCCGTCCAGCAGCTCATATCCCGCGCTGCCCGATGCCGGCAGGCCCTGCGAGGCCAGGTCCATCCGCAGCCGGTCGCGCTGATTCGCGTCGACCCAGATCGTGTCGCCGCGCACCTCGTATGCGACGCCGGCACGTTCGATCCCGGCGATGACCTCGCCCGAATGTGCCGGGTCCAGCCCGCCATACAGCATCGACATGCCCGGACGGCTGGCCAGCCAGCCAAAGCCGGCGATGGCCAGAAACGTGGTCAGAAAGGCCGCCGCCAGCACGATCTTCTGTTGTGAGCTTCGCTCGTTCCAATAGTCCTGCAGTTTTTGCAAAACCGGCCCTTTCCGAATCAGCGTCAGGTTTTCCGTCAGGCCCTTGATGACATGTCCGATCTTAAGATTTGGTTAGTCGCGTGGTGCTAAATCCGGTTCATCACGACGGAGAATCACCATGTCCGAAACGGTCGAACCGCCGCCCCCGAAAGCGTCCCGAACGCGGGCAATGCTGATCCCGCTGCTGGCCGCGATCGTGCTGGGCGGGGCCGGATTCGCCTCGACCTATCTGGGGCTGTGGTCGCCCGCCGCGCTGCTGGCCGGCGCGTCCGACGCCGCCGGCCACGACCCCGTGTCGCAGGCGGTTTTCGTCGATGTCCCGCGGATCGAGCTGAACATCCCCGGCGGGGCCGGACGCAGCCTTGTGCTGAGCGCGGCGATCGAGACGGACGTGGCCCATCGCGCCGAGGTCGAACACCTCATGCCCCGCGTGGCCGACGCGTTCACCGGCTTTTTGTCCGCAATCGACCCCGCCGCCTATGACAAGCGCGGCGTGCTGGAAATCATCCGCGGCGAGTTGGCGATGCGGACCCGTTACGTGCTGGGCGACACGCCCGTGAAGGATATGCTGATCACGGAGTTTCTCATCAGATGAGTATCGAAACCCTGCTTCAGGCCGCGCTTGCCGTGGCCTCTGTCGGCCTTGCTGGCTTCTGCCTGGTGCTGGCGCGTCGCCTGCGCCGGCTGAACGATCTGGAAACGGGCCTGGGCGGCGCGATCGCGGTCATGGCGGCCGAGGTCGACCGGCTGGAACGCGCCATCGTCGCCGCGCGCAGCGAGGCCACCGACGCCAGCGAAAGGCTGGTCGCCGACATCGCCCGCGCCCGCAAGGAACGCGCGATGTGGGATCTGCGCCAGCGCATCGACGCGGCCGCCACGCCCCAGACGCGGCCGGTTCCCGCCCGCCGGCTTCGCAAGCGCGCCGTGAACGCCGATGCGTAGGTCGGTGCTGCCCTGGCTGGCGCTGGTCTTTTCGGTTCCCGCGCTGGCGGCGGTCTGGCAGACGCAGGATCTGTCGCGCGTCTTTGCCGCCTTTGCCGAACCAAGCGGGTTGTTGCAGGGCTGCGGCGACGTTCCCGAGGCGGTCGCCCTGGCGGGCGAGCTGCGCGACCGCGCGCTGCGGATCGAACGCTATATGGAAAGCATCGAGACGCGAAAGGCTCAGCTGGCGCAGGCCGAACAGGCGCTGCAACGCAAGCTGGTCGAACTGAAGGCGCAAAAGGGCGGCATCCGGTCGCGCAGCGACAGCGCGACCGAGGCGGTCCGTTCCGACATCGAACGGCTGGTCGCCGTCTATGACCAGATGAAGCCGGCCGAGGCGGCGGCGATTCTGACCAATCTTCCGGCGGATTTCGCGGCCGAGATCCTCATGCGCGTCCGCCCCGAAACCGGCGCCCGCATCATCGCCGCGGTCGAGCCGCGACAGGCGGCGCTGATGACCGCCCAGATGGGCGCGCGCAGCGTCCGCAAACAATAGGGGACATCCGCCATGTTCGGCTTTATCGGCATCTTCGTCACCTTCGCGATGGTCTTCGGCGGCTATCTTCTGGCCGGCGGAAAGATGGGCGTCATCACCCATGCGCTGCCGTTCGAGATGATGATGATCATGGGCGCGGCGATCGGCTCGTATCTGCTGTCCAACGACAGCCATGTGCTGAAGGCCACGCCGGGCGGGCTGAAGCGTGCCTTCAAGGGCGCGCATTGGACCGCGCAGGATCATCAGGACGTGCTGTGCCTGATGTTCCAGCTTCTCAGGATCGCGCGCGAGAATCCGGTCGCGCTGGAACAGCATATCGAACAGCCGAACGATTCGGCGATCTTCACCGCCTATCCGCGTCTGCTGGCCGATCACCACATCGTCTCGCTGATCGCGGATACGCTGCGCTCGGCCAGCCTGAACTATGACGATCCCTATCAGGTCGAGGAAATGCTGTCGCGCCGCATCGCCATCCTGCGCGAGGAAGAGATGCATGTGCCCCACGCGCTGCAGACGATGGCCGATGCGCTGCCCGCGCTGGGGATCGTCGCCGCGGTGCTGGGCGTGATCAAGACCATGAGCGCCATCGACCAGCCGCCCGAGGTGCTGGGCAAGATGATCGGCGGCGCGCTGGTCGGCACGTTTCTGGGGGTGTTTCTGGCCTATGGTTTCGTCGCGCCGCTGGCCAACCGGCTGGGCGGGGTGATCAAGCAGGATCTGGGGTTCTATGACGTGATCAAGTCGGTTCTGGTCGCGGGCCTGCACCAGCACGCCACCAATCTGTGCGTCGAGGTGGGGCGGCAATCGGCACCCGAACATGTCCGGCCCAGTTTCGACGTGCTGGAAACGGCGCTGCGCGACCTGAAGAAGGCGGCGTGATGCTGGCGGCGGCGATTCTTGCTTTGGCGGCGGGCACCGGCGAGGCGGCGACCGCGCTGCCGCCCGATCTGGCGGCCTATGCCGCCACCGCCGCCACCTGGCTGCTGGAGGGCGAGAGCCTGCCGCCGGATTACCGCGTGCAGCTGATGCGGATGCCGCCGGCGCACAGATTGCAGGCCATCGTGTTTCTCAGGCGGGCGGGGCTGCTGCGGGCCGATCCCTGGACGCTGGAAGACATCCTGAAGCCCGCCGCCGATCCGCACGGAGACCGCGAATGAAGGCCGTCGCCGCCGTTGGCCCAAGGGCCGGAAGGGTTCTGGATGCGCCGCTGATGATCACCGGTCTTCTGGTGCTGATCGTCATCTCGCTGGTCATTCCGCTGCCGCCCGGCCTGCTGGATTTCGGCATTGCGCTGTCGATTGCCACCGCGACGCTGGTTCTGGTCATGGCCTCGCTGGTCGAGAAGCCCGCTGATTTTCAGGCGTTTCCGGTTCTTCTGCTGGTCAGCCTGGTGATCCGGCTGTCGCTGAACGTCTCGTCGACGCGGCTGATCCTGACCGAGGGTCATACCGGCACCGATGCGGCGGGGCAGGTCATCAACGGGTTCGCCGCCTTCGTCGCCGGCGGCTCTCTGCTGGTCGGGCTGACGGTGTTTGCGGTGATCTCGGTCGTGAACTTCATGGTCATCACCAAGGGCTCGGGCCGCATGGCCGAGGTCGCGGCGCGGTTCGCGCTGGATTCGCTGCCCGGCAAGCAGCTGGCCATCGACGGCGATCTGAACGCCGGCGCCATCGACCACGAGGAAGCCAAGCGCCGGCGTGCGCAGGAACAGCGCGAGATCAGCTTTTTCGGCTCGCTGGACGGCGCGTCGAAATTCGTCAAGGGCGATGCGGTGGCGGGGATCGTCATCACCCTGATCAACCTGCTGGTCGGGCTCAGCGTCGGCATCGTCGTCCACGGGATGAGCGTGGGCAGCGCGGTCCAGACCTATTCCCACCTCACCATCGGTGACGGGCTGGTCAGCCAGATCCCGGCGCTGATCACCTCGATGGCGGCGGCGTTGCTGCTGTCGCGCGGCGGCGCGACCGATACCACCGCCGATCTGATCTCGCACCAGTTCGTGCGGGGCTGGCAGCCGGCGGCGGTGGTCGGCGCGTCGATGGTGCTGATGTCGTTCGTGCCGGGGATGCCGCGGCTGCTGTTTCTGGCGCTGGCCGGGGCGATGGCGGCCGCGTCGTTCGCCATCGCGCGTCACCGGCTGCGGCAGGCGGAACAGCCCGCGCCGGCGGCCGAAACCGATCCCGCCCCGCGCGCGGCCGGCCGCATCGGCGATGTGCTGGATACCGACGATATCAGCGTCGAGATCGGGGCGGACCTGATCGTGACGGCGCTGGACCAGGCCAGGGGGCTTGGCAACCGGATCGGCAATCTGCGCATCCATATTGCCCGCAGCTTTGGCCTGATCCTGCCCGATGTCCGCATCACCGACACCGACGATCTGGCGCCGGGCGACTACCAGATCCGCATCCACGGCGTGGTCCGGGGCCGCGGCAGCCTGCGGCCGGGCGAGGTGCTGGCGCTGGGCGCGGATGGCGTGCTGGACCGGATCGGCGGGCTGGCCGTCAGTGAACCCGTCTATCACAGCCCCGCGCGCTGGATTCCGCGTCAGGATCAGGACGAGGCCGCGACCATGGGCGCCACCGTCGTCACACCGATGGAGGTTCTTTCCACGCATCTGATGGAGGTGGTGAAGACCCATCTGGCATCGCTGCTGACACTGGGCGCGATGCAGCGCCAGATCGAAGAACTGAAATCCCTGTCCGATCCCGCGCGGGCCGAACGCAACCGCCGCTATCTCGACAGCATGATTCCCGACAAGGTGACGCCCGAACTGCTGCTGGCGATCCTGCGCGCGCTGCTGGAGGAGCGGATCTCGATCCGCAACCTGCCGCTGATCATCGACGCGATCTGCGAGTTCAGGACCATCGACTCGGTCGAAACGGTGTATGAGCTGGTGCGCAAACGGCTGCGCGGCCAGATCACCCAGCACTACAGCGACGATGCCGGCCGCGTCCTGGCGTTGCAGCTTCATCCGGCGTGGGAGGCCGAGTTCGTGCGCGCCGATGCCGAGACCGGACGCGCCGGCGGCGGCGCGCTGACCCCGGCGCTGTCGCGCAAATTGCTGGAATCGACGCGCCGCGCCATGGCGCTGACGCAGGGCGGCGCGCAGATCGTGATCGTGGCCCCCGACCACCGCAGGCGCACCATCCGCGCGGTGCTGGGCTCGAACGGCGTCGCCCTGCCGGTTCTGGGGCTTGAGGAAATCGACCCCGCCGCCGACCTGAACCTGGTCGGCACCATCGAGGCCGCATGATGTGGCAGCTTGTGAACCAGTGGGTGCCGGGCCTCGATTGGGGCATGGTTCTGGTCTATGCCCGCGTGCAGGCCTGCCTGCTGATCGTGCCGGGCTTGGGTGAGCGGGTGATCCCGGTCCGGGTGCGGGTCGGGATCGCGATGGCGGTCACGCCGCTGCTGGCCGGGCTGGTCGGCGCGGTTCCGCCGCCGCAGGCGGCCCCCGCCCTGATCGCGCAGATCGCCGGCGAAATGCTGATCGGGCTTGCCGCCGGGGCGCTGCTGCGGCTGCTGGCGCTGGCGCTGGATGTGGCCACGACGGCGATCGCCGCGACCGCATCGCTGTCGCAGATCGTCGGCGTCCAGAACGAGGCCGCGCCCCATCCGGTGGGAAATCTGCTGCATCTGGGCGGGATGGCGGTGATCATGGCCTTGGGGCTGCCGATCATGCTGGTGCGGATGCTGGCCGACAGCCTTGCGCTGTGGCCGCCGGCGGGCTGGCCCGCGATCCAGGGGCTTGCCGATGCGGCGGTCGCGATGGTGTCGCACAGCTTTGCGCTGGCGATGATGCTGGCCGCGCCGTTCACCCTGGGCGGGTTTCTGTTTCAGGCCCTGTCGGGCGTGATCAACCGGGTCATGCCGGCGCTGCCGGTCGCGTTCATCGGCTCTCCGGCGTCGATCATGCTGGCGCTGGCCGCGCTGGCGCTGATGGCGCCGATGCTGATCGCGCTGTGGGCCGACGCGGTTCTGGGCTTCACGCTTCCGAGGGCACGATGAGCGAGGACAACACCGACAAGCCGTTCGAGGCGACCGAACAGAAGCTGCGCAAGGCCAGGGAAAAGGGCGACATTCCCCGCGCGAGCGAACTGAACGTGGCGGCGATGTATCTGGGCGCGTGGCTGGCCTTTGCGACCGGCGCGGGCTTCGCGGTGCGGCATTGGCTGGCGATGGCCAGCCGCGCCATGGGGGCCGAGGGGTGGCCGCTGGACTCGGTCTTCGGACTGGCGGCCGCGTTGGGGCGCTTTGCCAGCATGGCGGTGATCGGGCTGGTCACGGTCTCCATGGTCGCCATCGTCGTTGCGCTGATCGCGCAGCGCGGGCTGGTCTTTGCGCCGCAGAAACTGGCCTTCGATGTCAGCCGCATCAACCCGGTGAAGACGGCGGGCCAGAAATTCGGTGCCTCGGGGCTGATGACCTTCGCCATCTCGTTCGGCAAGGCGGGGCTGGTCTGCATCGGCGGCTGGTATCTGTTCGCAGCCCTGCTAGACCGGCTGGCCGGCAGCGCGATGACCGGCGCGGGCTGGGTCGCGGGCCTGCCGCTGCTGATCGGCCAGGTGCTGATGATGGCGGCGGCGATCTCGGTCGGGTTCGCGGTGCTGGACATGCTGTGGAAACGCCATGACCACCGGCGCAAGAACCGCATGTCGCGCAAGGAGATGGAGGACGAACACAAGGACTCCGAGGGCGATCCGCATCTGAAGGCCGCGCGTCGTCAGCGCGCGGTGGACATCGCCACGCGCCAGATGCTGGCCGATGTCGCCCGCGCCGATGTGGTGATCGTCAACCCGACCCATTACGCCGTGGCCCTGCAATGGCAGCGCGGCAGCGGTCGGGCCCCGGTCTGCCTGGCCAAGGGAACCGACGAGGTCGCGGCCCGCATCCGAAAGCGGGCGCGCGACGGCAACATCCCGGTCTGGTCGGACCCGCCCTGCGCGCGCGCGATCCACGCCACGGTCGAGATCGGTCAGGAAATCCGGCGCGAACATTTCGCCGCCGTCGCCGCCGCGATCCGTTTCGCCGAAAAGATGCGCGAGAAGATGCGGGCGGGATGGTAGGGCAGGGACGCAAACTGGCGCAGCTTGAGCGGATCGCGCGGCTGAAGGCCGAGCAGGAGCTGAAAAAACTGGCCGCCTTCAGCCTTCACATGAGCGCCGCGCGCGAACAGGTCGCGGCCCTGCAAGTTGCGCTGGACCAGAGCTATGCCAGCGTCGCCCCGCTGAGCGTGTCCGAGGCGCGGATGGCCAACGCTCAGGCCGGCCGTGCGGCGCGCGAATTGCGCCGCGCCGATCAGGAACTGGCGCGGATGACCCCGCGATTCGAGGCTGCGCGACGCGACGCCGCGCGCGAATTCGGGCGGGCGCAGATTCTGCTGGAACTGGTGAAACGCCAGACGGATAAGGCGGGGCGGGACCGATCCTGACGGGGCAGGGCGACCCCGGATCGCCGTTCGGCGCCGGTCTTAGCGATCCCCTGCGGCGGCGATCGGTGCAGGCGTTTGCGCGGGCGACAGCTCCAGATCGACCCAGACCAGGCGGTGATCCGAGGCGGCTTCGACCGCCTCGGCCAGCGGCTCGCCCGGTGCGGGCCACAGCACGCCGCTGGCCATGACGTTCAGCGTTCTCGCCGGCAGCAGGTAATCGACGCGCAGGTTTCCGGGCTCGTCGTCGTCGAAATCGGCGGTGTCCAGCGCCGGATCGCCCCGCTGCCCTGCATTCGCCCCGGTCTGCGGCGGCTGCCACGCGCCGCGCGGTTGCGGGTCCTGCGCGATGCGCAGCAGCGACTGCACCGCCTGCGCGCGGCCGTCGCCGTCGATCAGGTCCAGATTGACATTGCCGGCCAGCACGAACGGCGCGTCGGGCAGATGGTGCAGCCAGAAGGCGGCCTCGTCGTGATTGCGCCGCCCGTTGCGATCCTCGGGTCCGTCGAAGACGGGGGGCGTCGCCGCCCAAGCCAGCAGGTGCAGAACACCCTCGGGCGTCCGCACGGGCACATCCCAATGCGCGGTCGAGGACAGGCGCTGGACCGAAGCCGCCTCATCCGTGCTGTCCGGCATCAGATGACCCGGCAGATCGCGCCACAGCGTATCGGTATAGTCGGTGACCGGGCCAAGCGGCAGCCGCGACAGCACCGCCATGCCGTTCTGGCCGGTGAACTGGCCCCAGCCCTGCGCATCGTCCGCCTCGCCCAGACGGCCGTCCCGATCCAGATCCAGTCCGGTGGCCATGCCGCTGTTGGGACGCGCGGCAAAGCGGTGGGGCAGGTCCAGCCCGGCGCCGCGCAGCGTTTCGGAAAATCGTTCCAGCGCGCGGCCGTCATGGTCCCAGTCGAACCCGGTCAGCAGGATCGCATCGGGGGCGGCGGCGGCGATGACCGTGGCCGCGGCCAGAACCTGCGGATCGCCCCGGTCGATGTCGCGCAGCAGCAGGCCCGGCCCCTTGCGGGTCAGTCCGGGGTCCCACGTGGCGATGCGGACCGGTTCGGCCGGGGCGGGCGCTGCCGCCAGAAGCCACAGGCAGATTGCGGCCCTCAGACCCAAGGGCGGGCCTGCGCCATCTGGCTTTCATAGCTGTCGATCGCGGGCGCCTTTTCCATCGTCAGGCCGATATCGTCCAGACCGTTCAGCAGGCAGTGCTTGCGGAACGGGTCGATGTCAAAGCCGAATTCCTGCCCGTCCGAGGCGCTGACGGTCTGGTTTTCCAGATCGACGGTCATGCGGGCATTGGCGCCCTTGCGCGCATCCTCCATCAGCACGTCCACCGCCTCCTGCGGCAGGGTGATCGGCAGGATGCCGTTCTTGAAGCAGTTGTTGAAGAAGATGTCGGCGAAACTGGTCGAGATGACGCAGCGTATGCCGAAATCCAGCAGCGCCCAGGGCGCATGTTCGCGCGAGGAGCCGCAGCCGAAATTGTCTCCCGCGATCAGGATCTGCGCATCGCGATAGGCCGGCTGGTTCAGCACGAAATCGGGATTTTCGTTGCCATCGCGGTCATAGCGCATCTCGTCGAACAGGTTCACGCCCAGCCCCGTTCGCTTGATCGTCTTCAGGAACTGCTTGGGAATGATCATGTCGGTGTCGATATTGACCAGCGGCATGGGGGCGGCGATGCCGGTCAGGGTGGTGAACTTGTCCATCTGATCCTCGAAAGTTTATGTCTGGTCCGGGGCTTGCAGGCGCTGCTAGGTTGCCTTCGCTGCGACAGGTTGGGGGTGGGCATGGAAATTCTGAACTGCGTGGCGGCGGCGTGGCAGCCCCGCATCGGCGATCCGGACGTGACCGGGTGGCTGACGGTGCTGGCCTATCTGCTGTGCTTCGTGCTGGCCTTTCAGGTCTGGCGCCGGCTGGGGGACCGGCGCGGCCGCCTGTTCTGGGGCCTGATCGCGCTGCTGATGCTGTTTCTGGCGATCAACAAGCAGATGGATCTGCAAAGCGCGCTGACCTCCCTGGGCCGCTGCATGGCCAACGCACAGGGATGGTATGACAGCCGCCGGATCGTCCAGCTTGGCTTCATCCTGGTGCTGCTGTGGGGCGTCGGGTGGCTGCTGCTGGTGCTGATGCGGCGGATGCGCGGCCAGCTTGGCCGGCATGGCGTGGCGCTGGCCGGTCTGGCGATCCTGTGCGCCTTTGTCGTCGTGCGGGCGGTGGGGTTTCACCACATGGACGCGCTGATCGGAAGCCGGCAGCTTGGCGTCAGCACCAACTACCTGTTCGAGAACGCCGGTCTGGTGCTGATCGCGCTGAACGCGGTCTGGCTGCTGCGGCGCGGCTGAAACCCGCCTGCGGATGTCGTTCATGGCCAACGGACGCGCATCGCGGCCTAGACCGTCTGCGCCATCAGGTCGCGCACATCGGTCAGGTGCCCGGCGACGCCCGCCGCGGCCGCCATCGCGGGCGACATCAGGTGGGTGCGACCCTTGTAGCCCTGTCGCCCCTCGAAATTGCGGTTGCTGGTGGCGGCGCAGCGTTCGCCGGGGGCAAGCTGGTCGGGGTTCATGCCCAGACACATCGAACAGCCGGCCAGCCGCCATTCGAAGCCGGCATCCAGGAAGATGCGGTCCAGCCCCTCTTCCTCGGCCTGCGCCCGCACCAGGCCCGAGCCCGGCACCACCATGCCGCGCACGCCGGAAGCCAGCTTGCGGCCGCGCAGAACCTCGGCCGCGGCGCGCAGATCCTCGATCCGGCCGTTGGTGCACGACCCGATGAACACCGCGTCGATGGCGATGTCGGTCAGCTTCGTGCCCGCCGTCAGGCCCATGTAATCCAGCGATCGGCGCGCGGCGTCGATCTTGCCGCCGGTGAAATCCTCGGGCGCGGGAACGCTGGCGGTGATCGGCAGCGCGTCTTCGGGGCTGGTGCCCCAGGTGACGGTGGGGGCGATATCCTCGGCCCGGATAGTCACGACCTTGTCCCAATGCGCGTCCGCGTCGCTGGACAGGGTCTTCCACCATGCCAGCGCGGCCTCCCACTGGGCGCCCTTGGGGGCATGGGGGCGGCCCCGCACATAGGCGAGGGTGGTCTCGTCCGGCGCGATCAGCCCGGCGCGCGCGCCGCCCTCGATCGCCATGTTGCAGATGGTCATGCGGCCTTCCATCGACAGGTTGCGGATCGCCTCGCCGCAATATTCGATGACATGGCCGGTGCCGCCGGCGGTGCCGGTTTCCGCGATGATCGACAGCACGATGTCCTTGGCCGTCACCCCCGGCGCCAGCCGGCCGGTGATTTCCACCTTCATGTTCTTGGATTTCGACTGGATCAGCGTCTGCGTGGCCAGCACGTGTTCGACCTCGGACGTGCCGATGCCGTGGGCCAGCGCGCCGAAGGCGCCATGCGTGGCGGTGTGGCTGTCGCCGCAGACGACGGTCATGCCGGGCAGGGTCCAGCCCTGTTCGGGGCCGACGATATGGACGATCCCCTGCCGGATGTCGTTCACCGGGTAATAGTTCACCCCGAAATCGCGGGCGTTGCGGTCCAGCGCATCGACCTGGATGCGCGATTCGGGATTCTCGATCCCGTCCTCGCGGTCCAGCGTGGTCGGCACGTTGTGATCGGGCACGGCGATGGTGCGTTCGGGGGCGCGGACCTTGCGCCCGGTCATGCGCAACCCTTCGAACGCCTGCGGGCTGGTCACCTCGTGAACCAGATGGCGGTCGATATAGATCAGGCAGGTGCCGTCTTCCTGGCGGTCGACGACGTGGGCGTCCCAGATCTTGTCATACAGGGTGCGCGGCGCGGGATGTGGCTGGGTCATGGCGGTGTGGCTTTCGGCTGTGAGGCTTCGATCTGGCGGCGGACGGCTGCGGTCTGGCCGCAGCCCGTCACAGTCGCGCGGTGATGCAGCGCGATTCGCCGAAGAACCGCGACGGCAGTCGCGCCCGGTCATGGATGTCGAAATAGATGAACCCGTCCATGCATCTTTATTAAGCCCGTTCGGGCGTTGACACAAGATGCGCGGGCTTGCCCCGCCGCCCCGGCCCGGTATCTAATCGCCACGGGAGGACCGCGAATGGAAGAACTGAACCCCGAGGTCATCGATGCCGCGCAGGGGCTGTGGTATCGGATCTCGCTGTTCATCGACACGCTGCTGCTGCCTTCGCGCTTCTACCAGTTGCCGGTCATCGCAGTCCTGATCCTGCTGGCATGGCTGATGGCGCGGTTTCTGTCGCCGCGGCTGACGCGCTGGCTGCGGACGCGGAAGAACTGGCCGAAATGGCGACTGCGGGTCGGGTTGCTGGTCGATCGCCGGCTGGCGCTGATCCTGTTCACGCTGATGGCGTGGATCGTGGTTCTGGTTATGCGTGAGGTCACCTATTCGTTCCGCAGCCAGATGATCGAGCTTGCGGCCTCGATCGCGGCGGCGTGGACGGCGATCTTCTTTCTGATGCGGGTGATCCGGAACCGTTTCCTGCGCCGGATCGTCAGTTGGGCGGCCTGGATCTGGGTCACGCTGCATCTGCTGGGGCTGACGGCCTCTGCGGCCGAGATCCTGGACAGCCTGGCGCTGAATGTCGGCGAGTTCAGGATGTCGGCGCTGACGGTGCTGAAGGCGCTGGCGATCACCGGGCTGATGATCGCGGGTGCGCGGATGCTGTCGCGCATGATCACCGGGCGATTGTCGCAGAACAACGACATCTCGCCCACGATGCGCGTGCTGACGGCCAAGCTGTTGCAGGTGGTGCTGTTCAGCCTGGCGGTGATCGTCGGGCTGAAGGCGGTGGGCTTCGATCTGACCGGGCTTGCGGTCTTTTCGGGCGCGGTCGGCGTCGGGCTGGGCTTCGGGTTGCAGAAGGTCGTCTCGAACCTCGTGTCGGGGGTCATCATCCTTCTGGACAAGTCGGTCAAGCCCGGCGACGTCATCAGCATCGGCGACACCTTCGGCTGGATCGAGGAGCTGGGCGCGCGCTATGTCAGCGTGGTGACCCGCGACGGCAAGGAATACCTGATCCCGAACGAGGATCTGGTCACCGGGCAGGTGGTGAACTGGTCGCACACCAACAATTTCGTGCGGCTGGATATCCCCTTCGGCACCTCGTATCAGGACGATCCCCACAAGGTCAGCCAGATCGCCATCGCCGCGGCGCTGAAGGTCAAGCGGGTTCTGGCGCATCGCAAGCCGGTGTGCTGGGTGACGGGCTTCGGAAACAGCAGCGTGGATTACGTGCTGCGGTTCTGGATAGGCGATGCCGAAGGCGGGCTGACCAATGTGCGCGGGCAGGTCTATCTGTCGCTGTGGGATACGTTTCAGGCGAACGGCATCTCGATCCCGTTCCCGCAGCGCGAGGTGCGGGTGCTGAACGACGCCATCGCCCTGCGGCAGGGCAGCGACGCGCCCCCTGTGGACGCGGCAGGTCGCGAATCCGTGAGCGATGATTGAGATGGGCCGAAAAGATGCTATCTTGAGGATACCCCTGCGCCGGGGGCGATCGGCGCGCTGACCGGAGGATACAACCCTGTCACAAGACGTCTCGCCGGCCGGCAGGCCGGCCGCGACCGCCGCGGGCGACAACGAGGACGCGGATACGCGCCTTGCCCGCATCCTGTCCTCGCTGGAAGACGACAAGGCCGAGGATGTCGTGACCATCGACCTTCGCGGGCGTTCGCCGATGGCCGATCACATGGTGATCGCGTCGGGCCGCAGCGCGCGCCAGGTGGGTGCAATCGCGGAGCATCTGGCCGAGCGGATCAAGCTGGCCACCGGCCGGACCCCCCGGATCGAAGGCAAGGATGCCGGAGACTGGGTGCTGATCGACACCGACGACGTGATCGTTCACGTCTTCCGCCCCGAGGTGCGCGACTTCTATCAGCTGGAAAAGATGTGGATGCCCTCGGACACGCTGAACCGGGTGCGAGAGGCGTCGCGCCCCGTCACCTGACCGCCGGCTTCTGCAATGCGTATCGACATCGTCGCCGCCGGGCGGCTGAAAAAGGGCCCCGAGGCGGCGATGGTGGATGACTATCTTGCCCGCTTCGCCCGGACCGGGCGCGGCATCGGGCTGCCTCCGGTCGGGCTGGCCGAGATCGAGGGTCGTCGCGGCGGCGGCATGACGGCCGAGGCCGAACTGATCGCCCGCGCGATACCGGCCGGTGCCGCGCTGGTGATGCTGGACGAACGCGGCCAACAGGTCACGTCGCCCGAATTCGCGGCCCGGCTGGCCGGGTTCCGCGACGCCGCGCGCGACGTCTGTTTCGTGATCGGCGGCGCCGACGGGCTGGACCCTGCCTTGCGGGCGCGCGCCGACTGGCAGATCGCCTTCGGGTCGATGGTCTGGCCGCATCTGCTGGTCCGGGTCATGCTGGCCGAACAGCTTTACCGGGCGGCGACGATCCTGGCCGGATCGCCCTATCATCGCGACTGACCCGCCGCGTCTTGCCAAATGTCAAGACGTCGGCGCGTTTCCGCCGATGGCCGGCTGCGCGCCTGGCGTGCCGGTTGAAGAACGCGGGTGCGATGCCAACATATGGAACATGATGTACTTCGACTGTCATAGGAGGGTCCTGCGCATCGCAGGACGGCTGCTGAACCACAGCTAGCCCCGTCGCGGCTGCGGTCGGTGCCGCCATGCCGCGCGTCGGGGCCTTCTTCTATCGCACCTGTCGCATGAACACTTTCGACGCAACCGGACCGTCAGCCCAGCCGCGGGTTATGCGGCGGCGTCGGTGTGCAGGCGCTGCGTCGAATCCCCGCTGTTTTCGTGATGGAGGACGACATGCATCATGTTTCCACGACCGATTTCGACCACGCGCGCCAGTCGCGCCCCCTGAACCTGTCTCATTCGCGCACCGGTCTGACCGGCGCGCTGCAGCCCGCGCGCGGCTGGCTGGGCGACACGCTGCGCCGCTGGCGGCGCCGCAAGATGATCGCCTCGCTGAAATCGCTGGACGACCGGATGCTGGCCGATATCGGCCTGTGCCGCGGCGACATCGAAGATACCGTCGATGGCTTCAGCGACCGCGAGTTGCGCATGGCCCCCGTATCGGCGGCGCATGTGCGCCGAGAGGCGGGGTGCGACACCAGAGCGCCTAGGACCAAACACTGGTCTTCGCTAAGATGGATAGGCTGGTGAGCGAGGGACAAGCTGGCATCAGAGGAGGATACGCCATGATGATCTGCAAGGCGGATTTCGACGAGTTATTCCCATCCCTGCAACGATACCGGCGTGACCACGCACCTTGCGCGGACGACGTGCAGGACGCTGTCCCGTCCCGTCCGGACGAATCGGCGTGGGAGGTTCCGGACCCGGTCCGGGCCGGATTTGCGCTGGCCGCGATGCCTGCCGCCGCCGCCTATGGCGCGGCGTGGGCGATGGGCGATGTCTATGACCGGTGGGCCAACGGCTGATACCGGCCGGGGCACAGCCCGGCCATGCAGGATACGGCGCGGCGCGAACGGCGGATCGTTCGCGCCGCGTCTGCATTTTCGCGGCCCGTTTCCGGCGTCAGCGGTTGTCGCATCTGGCCGACAAGCGTAACAAGGCGCAAACGATCGAGGCCCGCATGACGAAACCCGTGATCCTGTGCATCCTTGACGGCTGGGGCATCTCGGACCGTCCGCAGCAAAGCGCGCCCGATCAGGCGCAGACGCCGAATTTCGACCGGCTGATGCGGGATTGTCCGAACACGACGCTGATCACCTATGGCCCCGATGTCGGCCTGCCCACCGGACAGATGGGCAATTCCGAGGTCGGGCACACCAATATCGGCGCAGGCCGCATCGTGGCGATGGATCTGGGCCAGATCGATTTGGCCATCGAGAATGGAAGCTTTTTTCACAACGACGCGCTGCATCGCTTTGTCGCCCGGCTGAAGGACAGCGGCGGAACCGCGCATCTGATGGGCGTGGTGTCGGATGGCGGCGTTCACGGGCATATCCGGCACGTTCTGGCCGCCGCAAGATCGGTGGCGCAGGCGGGTGTTCCGGTCGTCGTCCACGCGATCACCGACGGGCGCGACGTGCCGCCGCAATCCGCCAAGGGCTTCGTGACCGAGTTGCAGGGCAATCTGCCGCCGGGCTGCCGCATCGGCACCGTCATCGGGCGTTACTTTGCGATGGATCGGGACCGGCGGTGGGACCGGGTCGAACAGGCGTTGCGCGCCATCGTATCCGGGCAAGGTCAGCCGGCCGCCAGTGCCGATGCCGCCGTGGCCGACGCCTATGCACGCGGCGAGACGGACGAGTTCATCCGCGCGACGGTGATCGACGGCTTCAACGGCGCGATGGACGGCGACGGGTTCTTCTGCCTGAACTTCCGCGCCGACCGCGCGCGCGAGATCCTGTCGGCCCTGGCCGATCCCGATTTCGCCGAATTCGATGTCGGCGACCGGCCGGACTGGGCCGCGTTTCTGGGCCTGGTCGATTACAGCCAGCGGCACAACGATTTCATGACCACGGCCTATCCCAAGGCGCAGGTGGTGAACACGTTGGGCGCATGGGTGGCCGCGCACGGGTTGCGGCAGTTCCGGCTGGCCGAGACCGAGAAATATCCGCATGTGACCTTCTTCCTCAACGGCGGCAAGGAGGCGCCCGAACCGGGCGAGGATCGTTTCATGCCGCAAAGCCCCAAGGTCGCGACCTATGATCTGGCCCCCGAGATGGCCGCGGCCGAGGTCAGCGACCGGCTGGTGCAGGCCATCGGTGCGGGATACGACCTGATCGTGGTCAACTATGCCAATCCCGACATGGTCGGCCATACCGGCAGCCTGAAGGCCGCGATGCGCGCCTGCGAGGCGGTGGACCAGGGTCTGGGCCGGATGCTGGAGGCGCTGGAGGACGCAGGCGGCGCGGCGCTGATCATCGCCGATCACGGCAATTGCGAAACGATGGTCGATCCCGAAACCGGCGGGCCGCATACCGCCCACACCGTCAATCCGGTGCCGGCCATCGTCGTCGGCGGCCCCGCAGGCGCGCGGCTGCGTCCGGGTCGGCTGGCCGATGTCGCGCCGACCGTTCTGGACCTGATGGGGCTGGAAAAACCCCCCGAGATGACCGGCGAAAGCCTGATCGGGACGCCATGACACCCCGTCTGATTCTGACCCTTGCCCTGTCCGCCTTGTTCTGGGTGTCGCCCGTGCAGGCGGTGACCCCGGCCAATCAGGCCGTGGCCGAGGCCGAGGGTGCGGCGGCGCAGCTGCGGCAGGCCATCGGCAAGCTGGCCGAGGCCGTCACCGCCGACGATCAGGTGACCGCGCTGACCGAGGTGATTTGGGGATACGAACAGGGGCTGGCCGCGCTGCGCGAGGGGTTGCGGCAGGCCAGCGCCCGCGAAAACGAACTGCACAACCGGTTCGAGGCTGAAAGAAGCCGGCTGGCCGGCGTGCTGGGCGCGATGACCGCCTTGCAGCAATCGCCCGAATCCTCGCTGTTGCTGCACCCGGCCGGGGCGGTGGCCAATGCGCGCGCGGGGATGATCCTGTCGGACGTGACCCCCGGCCTGCGCGCCGAGGCGGAGCGGTTGCAGGACGATCTGGACGAGATCGCGACGGTGCGCGCGCTGCAGTCGGCGGCTGCGGACATGCTGGGGTCGGGCCTCGCCTCGGTGCAGGAGGCGCGGCGGCTGCTGGCCAGCGCCGTCACCGACCGTTCGACCATGCCGGTGCGGTTTGCCGAGGCGCCCGAGGAATTGCAGGTCCTGCGCGACGCGGCGCAAAGCCTGGACGATTTCGCCGACGGGATCGGCGGAATGGAGACTGATATCGGCGCGCCGATGGACGATTTCGAGGGCGCGCAGGGCAGCCTGCCGCTGCCGGTGGTGGGCAGCGTCCTGCGCCCCTATGACGAACCCGACGCGGCCGGGGTGACGCGGCCGGGCTGGGTGATCGCGGCGGCGCCGGCGGCACTGGTCACGACGCCGTGGCCGGCGACGATCCGCTATCGCGGGCCGCTGCTGGATTACGGCAATGTGATGATTCTGGAACCCGCGCGCGACTATCTTCTGATATTTGCAGGCATGTCGCAGGTGTTCGGAGAGGTGGGCGATGTCCTTGCAGCCGGCGACCCGGTCGGTCTGATGGGCGGGTCCGAGGCACCGGCACAGGAATTCGGGGCGCAATTCGTCGCCAACGCCGCGCAGGGCGCAGATGCAGGGCGGACCGAGACCCTGTATCTTGAACTGCGCAAGGACAGGGAAACGCTGGACCCTGCGGACTGGTTCGTGCTGAATCCGGTCGTCGGGGCGCAACAGGACTGAGGCAGGAAAGGCCGTCATGAAACATTATCTGATCGCAGGGCTGGGGGGCGTGCTGGCCGGTGCGCTGTTCACGACCCAGATCGCGGGTCCGCTGGTCGCGCAAGAGACGGGCAGCAACGCCTCGGTCTATGAACAGCTTGAACTGTTCGGCAACGTGTTCGAACGGGTGCGCGCCGACTATGTCGAGGCGCCCGACGACAAGCAGCTGATCGAGGCCGCCATCAACGGCATGCTGACATCGCTTGACCCGCATTCCAGCTTTCTGGCCGCCAACGATTACGAGGACATGCAGACCCAGACCCGCGGCAGCTTCGGCGGGTTGGGGATCGAGGTCAGCCAGGAAGACGGGCTGGTCAAGGTCGTCTCGCCCATCGACGACACGCCGGCGGCGCAGGCGGGGGTGAAATCGGGCGACTTCATCACCCATGTGAACGGCGAATCGCTGATGGGGCTGACGCTGGACGACGCGGTGGACATGATGCGCGGCCCGGTCGGCAGCGAGATCACCGTGACCATCCTGCGCGAGGGCGAGACCGAGCCGTTCGACCTGACCATGACTCGCGACACGATCAAGCTGACCGTGGTCAAGACCCGTCTGGAAGGTCATGCCGTCGTGGTCCGCGTCTCGACCTTCAACGACGAGACCTATGACACGCTGAAGGCGGAACTGGACAAGGCCGTGAAGGAGGCTGGCGGGATCGACAAGGTGACGGGCTTCGTGCTGGATCTGCGCAACAATCCGGGCGGCCTGCTGAACCAGGCCATCGAGGTGTCGGACGCGTTTCTTGACGCGGGCGAGATCGTCAGCACGCGCGGCCGCAACACCGAGGACAGCGAACGCTGGAACGCCGAACCGGGCGATCTGGCGCAGGGCAAGCCGATGGTGGTGCTGACCAATGGCGGTTCTGCCAGCGCCTCGGAAATCGTTGCGGGCGCGTTGCAGGATCACCGCCGCGCCATCGTCGTGGGCGAAAAGACCTTCGGCAAGGGCAGCGTGCAGACGGTGATGCCGGTGACCTCGGACAGCGCCATCCGGCTGACCACGGCGCGCTATTACACGCCCTCGGGCCGGTCGATCCAGGCCTTGGGGATCCAGCCCGACATTCTGGTGTCGCAGCCGCGCCCGCCCGCCAGTGCGGATGAGGACGGCGAGGGCCCGCGCACCGAATCCAGCTTTGGCCGGTCCGAGGCCGATCTGCGCGGCGCGCTGAACAACGATTCGGTCAGCGACGACGAGAAGAAGCAGATGGAGCAGGAGGCGGCCGAGGTCGAGGCCACCGCAAAGCTGCGCGAAGAGGATTATCAGCTGGCCTACGCCGTCGATATTCTCAAGGGCCTGTCCGCGGTCGAGTTCGAGGCCGGGCAGGTGCCGGCCAAGGCCAAGCCGGCGGTGACCGGCGAAGGCTCGGGCGGCGGCGATGCGGGTTCGGCCAACGAGAATGGCTGACGGCGATGCGACCGGACCTGCGGGTCTGCCCTATCGTCCCTGCGCGGGCGTCGTGCTGGTCAATGACAGCGGGCTGGTCTTTGCCGGCCAGCGCCGCGACCGGCCCGGCGCGTGGCAGATGCCGCAAGGCGGGATCGACGCGGGCGAAACCCCGCGTCAGGCGGCCTTGCGCGAACTGGTCGAGGAGACCGGCATCGGCACCGACAAGGTCGAACTGATCGACGAGACCCCGGATTGGGTCTTTTACGACCTGCCGCCGGAACTGGTCGGCAAGGTCTGGAAGGGCAAATACGGCGGCCAGCGGCAGAAATGGATGCTGATGCGGTTTCTGGGCCGGAACGGCGATGTCTGCATCGACACCGATCACCCCGAGTTCGACCGCTGGTGCTGGATCCGCGCCGACGATCTGCTGGACAATATCGTGCCGTTCAAGCGCGACGTCTATCGCCAGGTGATCGCGCAGTTTCGCAGCCATCTGGCCTGACGCGCCCGGCCGTCGCAGGGATGGCTTGTCTGGCGCGATCGGGAACAGGACCGCAGACGGCCGCCCGACGCGGCCGCCTGCCTTGTCCCGTAACCGGTCTCAGCGGCGCAACTGACCCAGAAGGATCGAGGTCGGATAGCCGTCCGGCGCCACCCCGATCGAGCGTTGATAGGCGGCGACCGCCTGCATCGTGCCCGATCCGAACAGCCCGTCGATCTCGTCGTCATAGAACCCCTTGGCGCGCAGACGCTGCTGGATTTCCTTGCGTTCCGCCGTCGACAGCGGGCGGTCGTTGCGCGGCCACGGACCCTGGATGCCCGCACGGCCCGCGATGCGTTCGCCCAGGAACGCGACGCCAAGCGCATAATTGTCCGAATTGTTATAGCGCAGAAGCGAACGGAAATTGTCCAGTATCAGGAAGGCCGGCCCGCGCGCCCCCGCCGGCATGATGATCGAGCCGTTGCCGGCGGGCAGACCGCCCCCGCCGATCCGGCGGACGCCCTGCGCCGCCCATGCGCCGCTGGATTTGCGATTGCCCTTGCCGATCTGGCCCATGGCGAAATTCGCCGGCAGCTGCACCTCGGCGCCCCAGGCCTGACCGCGCTGCCAGCCGTTGCGGGCAAGATAGTTGGCGGTTGAGGCCAGCGCGTCGGTCGGGTCCTCGGACCAGATGTCGCGGCGGCCGTCGCCGGTGAAATCGACGGCGTAATCCAGATACGAGGTCGGCATGAACTGCGTGTGCCCCATCGCGCCCGCCCAGCTTCCCAGCATGTGTTCGGGATCGGTGTCGCCGGCCTGAAGGATGCGCAGCGAGGCGATCAGCTGGTTCTGAAACATCTCGCCCCGGCGGCCGTCATAGGCCAGCGTGGTCAGCGACGGGATGATCTGCATCTTGCCGCGATTGGCGCCGAAATTCGATTCCATCCCCCAGACGGCCAGCACGATCTCGCGCGGGACGCCATAACGCCCCTCGATCGCGGCCAGGGTCTGGCCAAGCTGGGCAGCCTTTTCGCGGCCCGTCTTGATCCGTGCATCCGACACCGCGCTGTCCAGATACAGCCAGACCGGGCGCGAAAACTCGGCCTGCTTGCGGTCCAGCCGGATCACATCGGGGTTATAGCGGGCGATCCGCATGGCACGGTCATAGGTGGCGGCGGACACGCCCGCCGACAAGGCGCGGGGCCGGAAGGATTGCACGAAGCGCTGCAATCCCGCCTCGTCCGCAGGCGCGGCGGCGGGGATCGCGGCCGGCGTCACCGGCGCGCCAAAGGCGCCGGGCGTGCGGTTGGCGGAACCGGCGCACGAGGCCAGGGCGCCGATCAGGGCGGTGGACAGGAAAAAGCGCGAAAATGTCATCTGGATCGCCTGTTATTGACTGCTGGTGATTATGTTTTGAAGAACTGTAGCAGTCGCGATTCCGCTTGGGTAGGGTGATCGCGGCGGGGTTTTGCGCGAAATTCGCGCGCGCCGGCCGCCCTGCGGTCTAATCGCCGCGGCGGGGCGCGGCGTCGTCGTTCGAAAAGGTCTGCATCTGCGCGATGATGACGGCGTTCTCGGCCAAGGCGCGATCCATCAGCGTGCGTTCGTCGTCGTCGATCTCCTGCCCCTCGGCCAGACGTTCCTGCAACGTGCCGTAGCCCGTCACATCCAGCGGCGCCATGCCGGCCTGCTTCAGGATCGCCACCGCCTCGCGCACCGCCTCGGCCTCGTCCCGGCCCGAGGCATAACAGACCAGCGCCGCACCGGTGCAACCCTCGGGCAGCCCGTCGCCCTCTTTCCGGCCAAGTTCGACCAGCAGGGTATAGACATGCATGCGGTGTCTCCTTCTCAGGAATGCAGGGGACGGTGCGGCGGAAGCTGGTGCAGGAGTGGTGGGAAGGGTCGGCGCGGCTGCGGTCGCGGACCCGAACTGGTCGGAGCGAGAGGATTCGAACCTCCGACCCCCTGCTCCCGAAGCAGGTGCGCTACCAGGCTGCGCTACGCTCCGACCGTAGCGGGGCAGGTAGCGCGGGCCGCGCGCGATTGCAAGGGGCTTCGGCCCTTTGCGGGTGACATTTCCGCCGCTGTCGGCGGGGCCGCGGCGCGACGATCCCGCGACGGGACCTTACCGGACGATGCCCAGACCGCCGGCGGAAATCGCGGCCATGTTCAGGATGTCGCTGACGGTCGAGGTGGACGAACAGATCTGGATGGGCTTGGGAACGCCGGACAGGATCGGCCCGATCACCGTCGCCCCGGCCATTTCCTGCAACAGCTTGACCGAGATCGAGGCCGAATGCCGCGCCGGGACCACCAGAACGTTGGCCGGCCCCGTCAGCCGGCTGAACGGATAGCGCGCGGCGGATTCGGCGTTCAGCGCCACGTCCACGGTCATCTCGCCCTCGTATTCGAAATCGGCGCCGCGCCGATCCAGAACGCCCGCGGCCTCGGCCATCTTGACCGCACGTTCGCTGACCGGATAGCCGAAATTCGAAAACGACAGGAACGCGACGCGCGGGTCCATGCCCAGCCCGCGCGCGATGGCGGCGCCGTGGGTGGCGATGTCGGCCAGATCCTCGGCCTCGGGCCATTCATGGACCAGCGTGTCGCCGATCAGCACGATCCGGCCCTTCAGCAGCACGCCGGTGATGCCCACCGCCCCGTCCTGCGGCCGCAAATCGAAAACCTGCCCGATCTGGGCCAGCACATGCGCATTCTTGCGCGTGGCGCCCGTGACCAGCCCGTCGCCATGCCCGTGCGCCAGCATCAGCGCGGCAAAGATGTGACGGTCGCGATTGGCGAGCTTGTGCGCATCCTCGCGGTCGACGCCGCGCCGTTGCAGCCGGCGATAGAGAAAGTCGTGATAGGCCTCCAGATGCCGGCTGTTGCCCGCGTTCACCACGGTCAATTCGCGCGCGGCGTCGCCCAGGCCCGCCGCCTCTAGCGTATCGCGGACATCGCTGTCGCGGCCAACGACCAGGGACTGGCCCATGCCGGTGCGCTGCCAGGCGACGGCGGCGCGCAGCACGCGCGGATCGTCGCCCTCGGCAAAGATCATCCGCGCCTGTTTCTGCCGTGCGCGCACATGGATGCCGCGCAGGATCGCGGCGGTCGGGTCCATCCGCGCCTTCAGCGATTGGGTATATCCCTCCATGTCGATGATCGGGCGGCGGGCGGCGCCGGTGTCCATTCCGGCGCGCGCGACGGCGGGCGGCACGACATGGATCAGCCGCGGATCGAAGGGGGTGGGGATGATATAGTCGCGCCCGAATTGCAGCTTGCGGCCATAGGCCACGCCGACCTCGTCGGGCACATCCTCGCGCGCAAGCCGCGCCAGCGCCTGCGCACAGGCGATCTTCATCTCGTCATTGATCGCACGGGCGTGGATGTCCAGCGCGCCGCGGAACAGATAGGGAAAGCCCAGCACGTTGTTGACCTGGTTGGGATAGTCGCTGCGCCCGGTGGCGACGATCGCATCGGCGCGGACGGCATGCGCCTCTTCGGGGGTGATCTCGGGGTCGGGATTGGCCATGGCGAAAATCACCGGATCGTCGGCCATCGACTGCACCATCGCCTGCGTGACCGCGCCCTTGGCCGACACGCCCAGGAACACGTCGCAGCCGGTCATCGCATCCTCCAGCGTGCGCGCCTCGGTTGCGACGGCGTGGGCGGATTTCCACTGGTTCATGCCCTCGGTCCGGCCCTTGTAGATCACCCCCTTGGTGTCGCACATGATGCAGTTTTCATGCCGCGCGCCCATGGATTTCAGCAGTTCGAGACAGGCGATCCCGGCCGCGCCCGCGCCGTTCAGCACGATGCGCACATCCTCGATCTTCTTGCCCGACAGTTCCAGCGCGTTGATCAGGCCTGCGGCGCAGATCACCGCCGTGCCGTGCTGGTCGTCGTGGAAGACCGGGATGTCCATGACCTCCTTCAGGCGGCTTTCGATGATGAAGCATTCCGGCGCCTTGATGTCTTCCAGGTTGATGCCGCCGAAGGTCGGACCCATCAGCCGGACCGCGTTGATGAATTCCTCGGCGTCCTCGGTGTCCAGCTCGATGTCGATGGCGTTCACGTCGGCGAACCGCTTGAACAGCACCGCCTTGCCCTCCATCACCGGCTTGCTGGCCAGCGCGCCCAGATTGCCCATCCCCAGGATCGCGGTGCCGTTCGAGACGACCGCGACCATGTTGCCCTTGGTGGTATAGTCATAGGCCGTTTCGGGCTGGTCCGCGATCGCCTGCACCGGCACCGCGACGCCGGGGCTGTAGGCCAGCGACAGATCGCGCTGCGTGGTCATCTGGGTCGAGGCGACGATGTCGTATTTCCCCGGCCGCGGCTCCATGTGATAGGCCAGCGCCTCTTCCGGTGTGATCCGGGCGCTGCGGCGTGTCTTGTCGGTCATCTCATCCTCCCCCCGATGCCTTCCTTAGGAATAACGCGGCCGCGGCCACGGCTCAACGCCCGTCGCGGCGCCGGACCGACGCGGCCGCATGCGAGGGTGCATCAGGGCACAAGCGTCAGCGACACCGACATCGTCCGGCCGCCGACCTCGTAATCCGCCGCGATCCTGTGCCCCGGCTGCGCCGGATACAGCTTGCCCAGCGAGCCAAGCGAGATCACGCTGCCGGGCGCCAGATCGAAGCCCC
The DNA here is from genome assembly GCF_028553765.1 of Paracoccus stylophorae. Classification (NCBI taxonomy): domain Bacteria; kingdom Pseudomonadati; phylum Pseudomonadota; class Alphaproteobacteria; order Rhodobacterales; family Paracoccaceae; genus Paracoccus; species Paracoccus stylophorae. The sequence continues at coordinate 445,792 of NZ_CP067134.1, forward strand.
CCTGCTGCACCAGCCACAGCACGACGTCCAGCGGATGGCCCAGCAAGCTGTCGCCGGTGGCGCTGCCGACGGTCTCTCCATCCACTTTCAGATCGACCGTCAGCGCCGCCAGATCGGCGACCGGATCGGGCAGGTCGGACATCGCCAGCGGCGCGCCCATCGCCCCGCGCCACGGCATCACGCCATAGGCGCGCATCGACAGCCCGTCGGGTTTCAGACCCTGTTCCAGCGCCACATCGGGCAGTTCGATGAAGGGACGCAGATCGGACAGCGCGGCCGCCGCCTCGGCGCGGGTGGTGGCCTGCATGATCGCGGAATCGCCGACGGTGACGATCAGATCAGCCTCATAGAGGGGCATTCGGCTGCCGGTCAGCGAGATTTCGGCGCTGTCCGGCAACAGCATCGGCGCAAACAGCGCGCCCGCCACCGGGCCGGGCACCCCGAACGCCTGCTGCGCGGCGGGCGAGGTGAAGCCCACCTTGACCCCCACCGGCGCCCCCAACGCATCGCTCAGCGCCTGCCGATAGGCGGTATAGGCGCAGGCAGCATCGTCGGCGGATGTCACCCCGGGATCGGGCAGCGTCCCGCCCGACAGCCATGCCTGCGCGGCTTCCTTCATCGCCTCGGGCGCGGGACAGTCAGACAGCGCCGGCGTCGCCGACAGCATCAGCGTCAGCGCAATCGCAACATGTTTCATCGGATCCTCCCTGTATCGTCAGAAAGCGATCTTACGCGGATTTCCCGGCTGCGCCAGAAGCGGCTAGATCGAGACCTTGACGAAACTGTCGCGCAGGGCGGCGGACCAGGCGGCGCTCATGTCCATGAAATCGCTATCGCCCTCAAGGATTCGGCGGCGGGCCGAGACCGCGCAGGCGTCCTTTTCGATCACCGCCAGATCCAGCGGCATGCCGACCGACAGGTTCGACCGCAGCGTCGAATCCATCGACAGCAGAACCGCCTTCTGCGCGTCGGCCAGGCTGGTCGCGGGCGTCACCACGCGGTCAAGGATCGGCTTGCCGTATTTGTGTTCGCCGATCTGCAGGAACGGCGTGTCCTCGGTCGCCTCGATGAAATTGCCTTCGGGATAGATCAGGAACATCCGCATGTCGCCGCCCGCGCGCTGGCCGGCGACGATCATGCTGGCCGATGCCTGCTGGCGCAGATCGCGGCACTGGTCTGCGATCTCGCGCCGCGTGCGCGACAGCGTGTCGCCGATGATCGTGGCGACCTGCAACATGGTGGGCGCCTTGAGGATCGAGGTCGTCTCGTCGGCCAGTTCGTTCTCGATGGCCTCGTCAAGCCGCGCCAGCGTGGTCTGCGTCACCGACAGCGACCCGGCCGTCATGATCGCGATCACCCGCTCGGCCGGGTTCTCGAAGAAAAACATCTTGCGATAGCAGGCGATGTTGTCCAGCCCCGCATTGGTGCGGGTGTCGGACAAAAGCACCAGCCCGGCATTCAGTTTCAGACCGACGCAATAGGTCATTGCACGCATATCCCCGGCAAGATCGCGGCCACTCTATGTCTGCCGTCCGGCCGCTGCAATCTCTGCTTCGGCGCGACCGCCGCGGGCGGGGCAGGGGGGTGCTGCCCCCCGTCGCTGACGCGACTCCCCCCGAGGTATTTGTCAAAGAGGGCGAGAATAAGGGCCCTGCCTCGCGCTCTTTCCCAAATACCTGCGGGGGTGAATTGGCCGCAGGCCAAGAGGGGGCCGGCGAGGCCCCTTTTTGCGGCGCCGGATACAGCACGGCCGGCACGATGCCGCTTTCAGCCCTGGCTCTGGCTCTGGCTCTGGAAACTCTCCACCTCATCGACCTGCACCGCGACGTCGAGGTTTTCGACGCCAGCGCCCATGCCGATGCCGCGGATCGGGGCGGCGTCGGGCGCATCCAGCCCCGATCCAAGCCGCACATATCGGTCATCCGGACAGCTTGCATTCGCCGCATCGAACCCGACCCAGCCAAGCGAGCCGACATGGATCTCGGCCCAGGCATGGGCCGCATCCTGCGCTTCGCCGCTGGACGAGGAATGAAGATAACCCGAGACATAGCGGGCCGGCAGATCCTTCATCCGCGCCAGCGCGATCAGCGCGTGGGTGTGGTCCTGGCAGACCCCCTCGCCCTGTTCCAGCGCCTCGGCCGCGGTCGTGCGGGCCTGGGTCACGCCGGGCCGGAAGGCGATGGCGTCGCTGACCGCGTGCGACAGCCTGTGCGCCAGATCCAGCGTATCGTCGCCATGCGCGACCGAATCCGCCAGTTGGCGCAGATTGGCCGCCGGCTCTGTCGCCCGCGTGGTTTGCAGATAGGTCAGCGGATGGATCATCTCGCGATGTCCGCGCAGAACGCCCGCCATGTCGCGCGTCTCGATCCCGCCGCTGCTGATGACGGTGATTTCCTGCGTGGGGCCGCGGACCGTCCACCCTTCGATCCAGTCGCCCGCCCCGTCGCGAAACACCGGGCCGCACATGCCGCCCGCCACCTCGATCTTCCAGTCCTGCGTCTGTTGCCCCTCGAACACCGACGGTTTCAGCCGCAGGCTTTGGACGATGTTCCGGATCGGGCGGTCATAGCGATAGACGGTCCGGTGCGAGATGCGCAATTTCATGGGTCTCACGAGCCTCCCAGAAGGTAATCTTCATGCACCAGCCCCGACACCGCCTCGATCTCGCCGATGAACCAGCTGAGGAATTCGTGCAGCCCCTCGTCGAAGATCGCGTCGATGTCGCGCGCCTGAAGGGCGGCCAGAACCTCGCGCGACTTGTCCCGCGCGGTCGTGGGCACGTTGTCGCCATAGCGTCGGGCGATGCCTTCCAGATGCCACACCGCCTCGTAAAGCGAGGTGATCAGCGATCGCGGGCTTTCGCCGTTCAGGATCAGGAAATCGGCCACCCGGCCGGCCGACACGTCGCCGCCATAGGCCCAGTGAAAGGCGCGATGCGCCGACAGCGCCCGCAGGATCACCTGCCACTGGTAATTGTCCAGACCCGAGCCGACGAACTCGACCCGCGGCAGCAGCACGAAATATTTCACGTCCAGCAGACGTGCCGTCGCATCGGCCCGTTCCAGCCCGTAGCCCAGATGCATGAAGTGCCAGCCATCGTTGCGCAGCTGCGTGGAATTGATCGCCCCGCGCACGGTCGCGGTGCGGCTCAGGATGAAATCCGACAGCGAGGCCGTGTCGACCGCGGATCGCGGCTGGCGTTCGATCTTGCGCAATTCCTGATAGGCGACGTTCAGCGCGTCCCAGGCCGCGCTGGTCAGGGCCGTCCGCACGATCCGACCGCCCTCGCGCGCCTTTTCGATGCAGGACACAACCGATGAGGGGTTGTCGCGGTCGAAGAAAATGAATTCCTCGATCTTCTCCTGCGTGACCTCTCCGTGCTTGCGGGCAAACAGGTTCGATGTGCCCGACGCCTGCAACAGCGAATTCCATTCGTTCTGATAGCCGGCTTCGGTATTGGGCAGCAGGGTGATGCGCTGTCCCACATCCAGCAGCCTGGCTGCGGTTTCGGCGCGTTCCAGATGGCGACCCATCCAGAACAGGTTCGAGGCGGTGCGGCTGAGCATCTGGTCTTTCCCCTATTCCGACAGGACCCAAGTGTCCTTGACGCCCCCGCCCTGCGACGAATTGACGACCAGCGACCCCTCGCGCAGCGCCACGCGGGTCAGCCCGCCGGGCACCAGTTCGATCCGGTCCCCGCACAGGCAGAACGGGCGCAGATCGACATGGCGCGGCGCGATCCCCTCTTCCACGAAGGTCGGGCAGGTGGACAGCGACAGCGTGGGCTGGGCAATGTAGTTGCCGGGGTTGGCCTCGATCTTCTTGCGGAAATCCTCGATCTCCTGCTTGCTGGCCTTGGGGCCGACCAGCATCCCGTAACCGCCCGAGCCGTGGACCTCTTTCACCACCAGATCGGGCAGATTCGCCATGACGTGCCGGTAATCGTCGTCCTTCCACAGCGTCCAGGTCTGGACGTTCTGCAACAGCGGCTCCTCGCCCAGATAGAAACGGATCATCTCGGGGACGAAGGTATAGATCGCCTTGTCGTCGGCCACGCCCGCGCCGGGGGCCGAACAGATCGACACGCCGCCCGAGCGATACACATCCATCAGCCCGGGCACGCCCAGCATCGAATCGGGGCGGAAACACAGCGGGTCCAGAAACAGGTCGTCGATCCGCCGATAGATCACGTCGACGCGTTTGGGACCCTGCGTCGTGCGCATGAAGACGAATTCGCCGTCCACGAACAGATCCGCGCCCTCGACCAGCTCCACCCCCATCAGGTTGGCCAGAAAGCTGTGTTCGTAATAGGCACTGTTGAAATGGCCGGGCGTCAGGATCACGCAGGTCGGGCGGTCGTTGCATTTCGGCGGCGCGACCGATTCCAGCGTGCGGCGCAGAAGATCGGGATACTGGTCCACCGGCTCGATCCGGTTGTGGCGGAACAGTTGCGGAAACATCCGCATCATGATCTCGCGGTTTTCCAGCATATAGCTGACGCCCGAGGGCGTGCGGCAATTATCCTCGAGCACGAAGAATTCGTCCTGGGCGGTGCGGACCAGGTCGATGCCGATGATGTGGGAATAGACGCCGCGCGGCGGCACCACGCCGACCACCGCCTTCTCATAGGCATCGTTGCGATAGACCAGACGTGCCGGAATACGGCCCGCGCGCAGGATCTCTCCGCGGCCATAGACATCGCGCAGAAAGGCGTTCAGCGCCCGCGCGCGCTGCTTGATGCCGCGTTCCAGCTTGCGCCATTCGGCCGGCTCGAAGACACGCGGCATCATGTCGAACGGGATCAGCCGGTCGGGATCGGCGTTCTCGCCATAGACTGCGAAGGTGATGCCGATCCGGCGGAACAGATCCTCGGCCTCGGCCTGTTTCATCTGGCGAAAGTCGGCGGGCATCGTGTCGACCCAGTCGCGCAGCCGCGCATAGGGGTCCCGGACGCGGTCGCCCTCGAACATCTCGTTATAGCAATCCATGGTTCCCCTGTGCAGGATTTCGACCCCGAAGCGGGCGTGTCATCGTTCTGCAACCGGCGTTCGGATCGCGACCCGGCCGTGCGACGTGCACAGGGGAACGGGGCGCCGGGCGGGAAAGTTCCGCATGCCGGCGCGCGTGTGCGCCTGCCGGGGTCAGACCAGTTCGATCGCGATGGCCGTTCCCTCGCCGCCGCCGATGCAGATCGCGGCGACGCCGCGTGTGCCGCCGCGCGCCTTCAGCGCATGGATCAGCGTCACGATGATGCGCGCCCCCGACGCCCCGATCGGATGGCCTAGCGCGCAGGCGCCGCCATTCACGTTCACCTGCGCATGATCCAGCCCCATCCGCGCCATGAAGGCCATCGGCACGACCGCGAACGCCTCGTTCACCTCCCACAGATCGACGCTGTCCCTGGCCCAGCCGACCCGGTCCAGCAGCTTTTCCGCCGCCGGAACCGGCGCGGTCGGAAACTGGCCGGGCGCCTGCGCGTGGCTGGCGTGACCCACGATCCGGGCCAAAGCGCCCTCGCGCGCGGACCCGATCACCAGCGCCGCCGCCCCGTCCGAGATCGAGCTTGAATTGGCCGCCGTCACGGTGCCGTCCTTGCGGAAGGCGGGTTTCAGCTGCGGGATCTTGTCGGGCCGGGCGTTGCCGGGCTGTTCGTCGGTCTCGACGACCGTCTCGCCCTTGCGGGTCGTGACCGTGACCGGCGCGATTTCATCGGCGAACCCGCCCGAGGCAATGGCATCGGTGGCGCGCGACAGGCTGGTCCGCGCATAATCGTCCTGCGCCTCGCGGGTAAAGGCGAATTCGGCCGCGCAATCCTCGGCGAAGGTGCCCATCAGGCGCCCCTTGTCATAGGCGTCCTCGAGCCCGTCAAGAAACATGTGATCCAGCGCCTGCGCATGGCCCAGCCGCGCGCCGGACCGCATCTTCGGCAGCAGATAGGGCGCGTTGGACATGCTTTCCATGCCGCCCGCGACGACCAGACCGGCGCTGCCGGCGCGGATCGCATCGGCGGCCATCATCGCCGCCTGCATCCCCGATCCGCACATCTTGTTCAGCGTCGTGGCGGGCACGGCAGCCGGCAGACCGGCCGCGAACCCCGCCTGCCGCGCCGGGGCCTGACCCTGACCGGCGGGCAGCACGCAGCCCATCAGCAGCGCATCGACCGCGTCCGGCGCGCGGCCCGCCCGTTCCAGCGCCGCGCGAATCGCGACGCCGCCCAGATCGGCCGCGCTCTGCGACGACAGCGCGCCCTGCAATCCCCCCATCGGCGTGCGCGCCGCACCAAGAATATAGACGTCTTGCATGTTCGGACCCTTCCCGGTTGTCTGCTGACCCGCTTACCGGATCGTAACCTTTTGCGTCTAGTCCAGAGATCAGCGAACGCAGATCAAGGACATGACATGCAGCTGACCGTCAGCGACACCGGCGCCCATCTGGTCATCACGGTGAACGAACCCCGGATCGACGCGGCCATCGCCACCCGCTTTCGCGACAAGCTGCGCGACATCGTCATCAAGCACCGCAAACCGGTCGAGATCGAGATGCGGGCGGTCGATTTCATGGACAGTTCCGGCCTTGGCGCCATGATCGCCCTGCGCAAGGTGCTGCCCGACGGGATGCCGATGATCCTGCGCGGCCTGACCCCCAATGTCGAGCGTGTGTTCCGCCTGACGCGCATGGACACGGTGTTCGACATCCGCCCCCTGACAGAAAGCGAGGAGCAACGGGAATGACCTCGACCGAACGGCAGAATGCCGGGCTGAACGCGCGCGCCGCGACGCGCACGCAGCCGATGTTTCACCGCGTGCTGACGGCCAGCCCCGACGCGGTGCGGGGCGCGCTGATCGACATCAGGGCGCGGTTCCGCACCGAGATCGGCGAAGACACGCTGGGCCGGCTGGAACTGGTCCTGGCCGAGGTGATGAACAACGTCACCGAACACGCGGCCATTCCCGCGGGACATATCCGCCCGCCCTCGATCCATATCAGCATCGTGCGCCACGATACCGGGCTGGCCTGCGCGATCACCGATGACGGCGTGTCCCTGCCGGCCGCGTGCATCCTGCCGCGCAGCCTGCCCGTCATCGACCCGCAGGATCTGCCCGAAGGCGGGTTCGGCTGGTATCTGATCCAGGATCTGACGCAGGCCCTGTGCTATTACCGCGAAGGGCCGCGCAACTTTCTGGCCTTCAGCGTGCCCTTCACCGACGGCGCGGAACGCTGACGCCTAGTTCAGGCTGACCGCCAGCGGATAGCGGCCATCGGCGAAATCGCCGAACATGTCCTGCACGTCGGGATGTTCCAAAGGCTCGCCCGAGGCGTCGGGAACCAGGTTCTGTTCGGACACATAGGCCACGTAATAGGTTGCCTCGGTTTCGGCATAAAGGTGGTAGAACGGCTGATCCTTGTGCGGGCGAACGTCTTCGGGAATCGATTCGTACCATTCCTCGGTATTGGCGAATTCCGGATCGACATCGAAGATCACGCCGCGGAACGGGCGGTCACGGTGACGGACCACCTGACCGAGGCTGAATTTCGCGATGCGGTTCTGTTCCTGCATTGGGGACGTTTCCATGATCGGACAAACCATTCTTCCAGATTGTCGGGCGTTCTAATCCCGTGGGCCGATTCTGTCCACCGGATCGCCGCAATTTGCATGAAACCGCGGCGGATCGCCCGCCTGTGGTCGCCTATTGCTGCCCGGTGCCGCCCGATGTCGCGTCGAACAGGGGCACCGTCGAAATCGACATCTTGGCCGAGCCCTCGGACAGTTCGTTTGCGTGCGCAAGATAGATCAGCACCCGGTTTTCCTCGTCATAGATGCGCTTGACGCGCAGCGACTTGAACACCAGCGACCGGCTTTGGCTGAACACGTCCTCGCCGCTTGCGCCGCGCTTGATCTGATCAAGCGCGATCGGGCCGGTCTGGGCGCACTCGATGGCGCTGTTCGACGGGTCCTCGAACCAGTTTCCCTGGCTCAGCCGATCCAGCATCGACCGGCTGAAATAGGACAGATGACAGGTCACGCCGCCGACTTTCGGATCGCGGATCGCCTCGACCACGATGTCGTTGCCGACCCAGTCCACGCCGACCTTGGCCACCTGTTCGGCGGCGGCGCTTACGGGGAATGTCAGCAGCGCAAGGGCAAGCAGGCGTTTCATCCATCTACTCCGGGATCAGGGGGACACGACCGTCATCGGTCAGAAGATGCACCGCGCCGCCCTCGATCACAACCGCGCAAAGCGGCCGGCCATAGGCGGCGCCGCCGTCAAGGTTCAGCCGGTTGCCATGATGCGTCGCGGTTTGCAGCGCCGTGTGGCCATGCACGATCAGCGGCCCGTGATCGGCATCGCTGTCCAGAAACCCTTTCCGGATCCAGACCAGATCCTGTTCGGACTGATCGCGCAGATCGACCCCCGGCCGGATGCCGGCATGGACGACCAGCCCCTCGGGATGCAGGAACCACAGCGGCAGCGCGGCCAGAAAATCCGCGTGTTCGGCGGGAACCGCCCGGCGCGCCTCGGCCAGCAGCCGGTCGCGCGGCAGGCCGGGGTCCAGCCCATAGGACGCCAGGGTTTCCGCCGCGCCCAGCCCGGGATGATCGACCCAGTGTTCCGCCGATCCCACGCCCGGATCGATCCAGTCAGTTTGGCGCAGGAACGCGGGCAGGAACCGGTCGTGATTGCCGCGCGTGACGATCCAGCGCCGCCCGGCACGCTGCCCCTGCATCAGGTGATCGACGACGCCGCGCGAATCCGGGCCGCGGTCGATCAGATCGCCCACATGCGCAACCGTCGCGTCGCGCCCGCCGTCGCGGAACACCCGCTCATGCGCCGCCTTCAGAAGATCAAGCTGGCCGTGAATATCGCCGATCGCATAAAGCCGCATATCGTGCCTTTTCCTGCCTCAAAGGTCCGAACGCCGCGCCCGGCGTCCGGGGTTGCGCGCCACCCGGTGCGGGGAGGCGCAGGCGTTCTCAGGCCTCGAAGTGCAACCGGCGGGCCTGCAGGAACTTGCCGGTGGCCTGCAACGCCGCCAGCGCCTCGTCGCTGATGGCCTCGTCCAGATACAGGATCGCGATGGCGTCATCGCCGCCGGCCGCGCGGCCAAGGGTAAAGTTCGCGATGTTCACCCCCAGATCGCCCAACGTGCCGCCCAGGGCGCCGATCACGCCCGGCACGTCCTTGTTGCGCGTATACAGCATGTGCTCCCCCACCTCGGCGTCGATATTGATGCCCCGGATCTGGATGAAGCGCGGCTTGCCGTCGCTGAACACCGTCCCCGCGATCGAGCGTTCGCGCTCCGGCGTCACCACCGTGAGCTTGATATAGCCTTCGAACACGCCGGCCTGATCCTGCCGGGTGGTAGAGATCTGGATGCCGCGATCCTTCGCGATGACCGGGGCCGAGACGGTGTTCACGTCCGGATTCGTCGCCTTCATCACCCCCGCGATGACCGAGGCGTTCAGCGCGTTCAGGTTCATGTCCGACACGACACCGTCATACAGGATGTTGATGGCCTTGATCGGCTCGTCCGTCATCTGCCCGACAAAGGCGCCCAGATGGCCCGCCAGCTTGATCCACGGCCCCATGACCGCGGCTTCCTCGGCGGTGACCGACGGCATGTTCAGCGCGTTCTGCACCGCGCCGGTCAGCAGATAATCCGACATCTGTTCGGCCACCTGCAGCGCGACGTTTTCCTGCGCCTCGGTGGTCGATGCGCCCAGATGCGGCGTCACCACCACATTGGGCAGGTTGAACAGCGGGCTGTCGGTCGCCGGCTCGACCGCGAAGACGTCAAAGGCCGCACCTGCCACGCGCCCGTCCTTCAGCGCCTCGGCCAGCGCGTCCTCATCGACCAGCCCGCCGCGGGCGCAGTTGACGATCCGCACGCCCTTTTTCAGCTTTGCGATGGCCTCGCGCGACAGGATGTTGCGGGTCTTGTCGGTCAGCGGCACGTGGAAGGTGATGAAATCCGACTTGGCCAGAAGATCGTCCAGTTCGACCTTGGTCACGCCCATTTCGGTCGCGCGCTCCTCGGACAGGAAGGGGTCATAGGCCAGCACCCGCATATGCAGGCCCAGGGCCCGGTCGATCACGATGCTGCCGATATTTCCCGCGCCGATCACGCCAAGCGTCTTGTTGAACAGCTCGACCCCCATGAAGCGGCTTTTCTCCCACTTGCCGGCATGGGTCGAGACGCTGGCCTCGGGCAATTGCCGCGCAACCGCGAACATCATCGCGATGGCATGTTCGGCCGTGGTGATCGAGTTTCCGAACGGCGTGTTCATCACGATCACGCCCTTCTTGCTGGCGGCGGGAATATCGACATTGTCGACCCCGATCCCGGCGCGCCCGACGACCTTCAGCCGGTCGGCGCGCGCCAGCAGCTTTTGGGTCACCTTCGTCGCCGACCGGATCGCCAGCCCGTCATACTGCCCGATCAGTTCGGCCAGTTTTTCCTTGTCCTTGCCCAGATCGGGCATGTAATCGACCTCGACCCCGCGGTCGCGAAAGATCTGGACGGCGGTTTCCGACAATTTGTCGGACACAAGAACCTTCGGCATGTCATCTGTCCTCATCTGCGGCACCCCCGGCCTCGGCCTGGCGGGCGCACGAATGTCTTTGGCGTGAAAATATCCCGGGGGTCCGGGGGCAGCGCCCCCGGCCGTCGCGGGACGCGATTACTGCGCGGCCAACTCCGCGCGATAGGCCCATTCGATCCACGGCATCAGCGCCGCGACATCGTCCGTCTCGACCGTCGATCCGCACCAGATCCGCAGCCCCGGCGGCGCGTCGCGATAGGCGCCCGCATCCAGCGCGACCCCCTCTTTCTCCAGCCGCCTGGCCACGGCCTTGGCAAAGCTGGCGCCGTCCCTGATCGCCGGATCGGTAAATTTCAGGCAGACGCTGGTGGTCGAGGCGGTGGCCGGATCCTCGGCCAGATCGGCGATCCAGTCCTTGCCGGCGATGAAATCGCGCACGGCGGCGGCATTGGCATCGGCGCGCGCGATCAGCCCGTTCAGCCCGCCGATCTTCTTCGCCCATGTCAGCGCGACCAGGTAATCCTCGACCGCCAGCATCGAGGGGGTGTTGATCGTCTCGCCGCGAAAGATCCCCTCGATCAGCCGGCCGCCCTTGGTCAGCCGAAAAATCTTCGGCAGCGGCCGGTCGGGAACAAAGCTTTCAAGACGCGCGACGGCGCGGGGCGACAGGATCAGCATGCCATGCGCGGCCTCTCCGCCCAGCACCTTCTGCCAGCTGAAGGTCACGACATCCAGCTTGTCCCAGGGCAGTTCCATCGCAAAGGCGGCGCTGGTCGCGTCGCAGATCGTCAGCCCGTCGCGGTCGGCGGGAATCGCATCGCCATCCGGCACCCGCACGCCCGAGGTGGTGCCGTTCCAGGTGAAGACCACGTCCTTGTCGAAATCCACTTCGGCGAAATCGACGATTTGGCCGTAATCGGCCTTGCGGACCGTGGCGTCCAGTTTCAGCTGCTTGACCGCGTCGGTGACCCAGCCTTCGCCAAAGCTTTCCCAGGCCAGCATCTCGACCGGGCGTTCGCCCAGCATCGTCCACATCGCCATCTCGACGGCGCCGGTGTCCGAGGCCGGCACGATGCCGATGCGGTAATCGTCCGGCACGCCCAGAACCTCGCGCGTCAGATCGATCGCCTGGGCCAGCTTCGCCTTGCCGACAGCGGCGCGATGCG